>NZ_JAMFLC010000008.1:0-343460 GCF_023501985.1 Nocardia sputi
GTGAATCACGGCGGTTCTTTCGGCTTACGGCGGACGTGGGAGTTGGCGCTTCACATCCTGCCGCCGAAAGAACCGCCCCTCAGCACACCACCCCTGCACCGCGTCACCAACGTCACGACCCGCAACACCTAGTGATAGCCGCCTTCGCCATGGGCGCCGACGAGTTCGTCGTCGCTCGACGCCCACGCGAAGACGCACCTGGGCGGCGGCGGTAGCATCCCGCTTCGTGCGCAGCTGCGCGCACTGAGGCGGCCCGCGGTCCTGGTCGGATTGCTGACGACGCTGCTCGGCTACGGCGGTGTGTTCACCAGCTAAATGTATTTCGCTCCGCAACTGAACGAGGCAACCCGCCTCGGCTCCGCTAGGTAGCCTTAATGTTCTTGCTCTTCGGGTCGGACTGTTCGCCGGTATCAGCTCGGCGGCAAGTTCTCCGACCAAAGATTGCCCCTGGCACTGGCCGTTGCTGCCGGGTCGCTCGCGGTGATCCTCTTCGCGATGACCCTGTTCATCCACAACCCGATCACCGCCGCCCTCGGCATCCTGGCCCACGGCGTCGTCGCCCCGCGACAGCTGCACGTGATGCACCAGGCCGGGGATGCGCCGGAAATCGCCTCGGCGGCCAACACCTCGCCTTCACCCTCGGCTCAGCACTCGGCATCTGGCTCGGCGGCGCAGCCATCGACGGGGGACGGGGCCTCACCTCGGTCGACTGGTCGGCGCCTTATCGCGGGCGCCGGATTCCTCTGACCCTGGTCCTCGCTGTGGCTCGACCGGGTCATCACCCCCGAACCTTTCGAGAGCGCACCGATGCACCTTTCACACCAGCACCAACCGTGATCACCAAACGGGCGGCCGGGGAACCGGGCATCCGTCCGCACGCTCGCGTCGTGCGCCGCTGGTGAAGGTCTCGTACCGGACTTGGCGTGGCGGTACTATCGCCGCCCTGTCCTGGTCGGCCACGGCTCTGTCCGGCCTCCGTCGCCTTCGGCGCGCCTAACGGTCGGCTCCCAACCCTGTTTCGCCGCACTGGCGGGTGCGTGGTGAGGGCCTGTCTCCGGCGTCCGACCGTTCGACACCGGCCCCGGTTTCGCCGTGTCGGTGTGCGGGCGGTGGCGGCCGTCGATCTCCCCAGGCAAGGACCGACCGGTGCTGACTGCGCTGTGCGAGGGGGGTTGGCGCCGGTCGAGTCGGTGCAACGCGCAGGCCGCGATCACACCGATCAGGCTCAGCCCGAGCCACACCGCCCAGTCCGCGCCGAGGTCGCGGGCAGCGCCGACGACCGCGCCGGTGGCGAGGTTGCCCGCGAGGATGCCTACACCGACCACCGTGTTGTAGAAGCCGTAATGGGTCGCCACCAGCTTTCCGCCTGCCAGGGACACCACGGTGTCCATCTCGAACGGAAACACCGCCGCCGTGCCCACGGCCAGCAACGCAGCCGACACCAGCAACGCCCCGACCGCGGCACCGGTACCGAATCGGTGCGAGTCCGGGATCGCCATCAAGGGCAGAAACGACGCCGCAAGAATGCCCATCCCGACGACCAAGCTGCGCCCGGAGCCCCACCTGGCGGCGAACCATCCGGTGATCCGCAACTGCCCGGCCACAGCCACCACTCCCGACACCACGAACACCGCCGACACCAGCAGCTGCGATCGTGCGCCCGCGATGAATTCCGCCTGCAGCGGCAGCGCGAGATACACCTGGAACGACAGCACATACGAGCCGATCATCGCCACCGCGAACCACACGAACCGCCGGTTACCGGCGACCATCCGCCAATCATCGAGCACTCGGGTCTTCTCGATCGCCACCTCGGCCCGGCGCGCGGGCAGCGCGAACAACTGCGCCACCGTCAGCGCCGCGAACACTACCGCCGCCGCGCCCGCAGTCACCCGGAAATCCAGGGCCATCAGTGCCAGACCCACCAGCGGCCCTGCCAGGATGCCCGCCTGATAGAAGATGTTGAACACCGCGAACGCTTCCACCCGCCGCTCCCCGGTATCGGCCGCCAGGTAGGCGCGCACCGCCGGATTGAACAGCGCTCCCGCGAAACCCGTCGCTGCCGAAGCGATCAGCAATCCCGGCAGCGAGGTGGCGAACACCAGCAGCGCGAAACCGCCGGTGCGCAGCAGGCAACCCGCGACGATCAGCGGTTTGTAGCCGAGCCGGTCGGCCAGGGTGCCACCGAGCAGGAACATGCCCTGCTGGGAGAAGTTCCGTACCCCCAGCACCAGCCCGACCGCCCACGCCGCCAATCCGAGCGGACCGGCCAGGTATCCGGCCAAATAGGGCATCAGCATGTAGAAGCCCAGGTTGATGCCGAACTGGTTGACCATCAACAACCTGGCTGCCAGGTCGAAGCTACGGAACTTCCTGAACACCGTCACGACGCCGACTCCCCGACCCCGGCCGAGTCGCGCGGATCGACGATCGTGGTGCAGCGAGTCCAGGAACGGACCACCCGCTCGGCTGGATGTGCGATGGTGTCCGGTTCCACCGGCGGGTCGGCGTCGAGCAGACCGTGCTCACGGCAGTAGGCGTCGTTGTAGACGGTGTCGAAGTAGCGGTGCGGCCCGTCCGGGAACACCGCCGCGATCCGAGCGTCGTCATCGCAGGTGCGGGCCGCCCAGCCCGCGACCAACGCCACGGCACCGACACTCCAGCCGCCGGAGGCATGGTGCGTCGCGGCCAAGGCGCGGCAGGCCCACACCGCCTCCGACGGCGCCACCCAATGCACCTCGTCGAAGGCGCCGTAGTCGACATTCGTCGGGTAGATGCTGGATCCGAGGCCCCGCATCAGGCGGGGACCCGCCGGTTGGCCGAAGATCGTCGAGGCCACCGTGTCCACGCCGATCAGCTTCAGGTCCGGGTTGAACCGGCGCAGCACCCGCGCCACTCCCGCCGAGTGCCCACCGGTACCCACCGCGCACACCAGCACATCGACAGCACCGAGCTGTTCGATCAGCTCGAGCGCCAGGGATTCGTAGCCGGCGACGTTGTCCGGATTGTTGTACTGGTCCGGGCACCACGCATCGGGTTCCCGGTCGAGCAGTTCGCTCACCCGGTCGCGGCGCGCCTGCTGCCAGCCTCCGGTCGGATGCGGATCAGCCACCAGATCTACCCGCGCTCCATAGGCCTCGAGCATCCGCGCGACGATGGGCTCCAGACCTGTATCGGTCACCACGGTGACCGGGTGCCGGTAGGCCATCCCTGCCAGTGTCAAACCTAAACCGAGTGTGCCGCTGGTGGATTCGATGATCCGTGCCCCCGGTGCCAGGTCACCGCGTTCCTCGGCGCGGCGCACCATGTGCAGCGCCGGGCGATCCTTCATGCCGCCGGGATTGAATCCTTCGAGCTTGGCCCAGAAGCCGTGGCCTGCGGGCGCCAACGGAGCGCCGACCCACAGCACCGGGGTATTTCCCACCAAAGCGCGCGGGTGCCGAGCAGCATCCGGCGCGGTGACGAGAGCCGCGGGCATCTGCCTGGGGTTGTGTAGCACAACCTTGTTCATCTTGTCGCTTCCTGTATCGAGACCGCCGTAACGAGGCGGCGAAGTGAGCGGGCAGCGAACACCAGCCGACAACACAGCAAAGCGTCGGCTTGGCGCTGACCGATCAGCGTCGCGAGATACAGAACCGCGTGAGAATGTCGCGCCCATCGGCAACGGGCAGACACGCCACCGGCGGGCCACGCATACCACCGCCGGTGGACCACAGAGCGGTCGCGACAACCACGACTGCAGAAAGGATCAAGGTCAACAGCTGCATCACCAGCAGGCCGGCTGCGGGGCCGGGCAGCACTGACTTGGCGATGCAGTGGACGATATGCGGACCGCAGTCATCGTGGAAAATGTCGATGACTTCGTGCTCGAGATCCGCCGACACAGAATGTGTGACGTGCCCGGCGGCCGAGGTGTGGGTCGGATGCAGATGTCCAGCGTCACCCAGCAGCGCACAGTCGATCATCGGCGCTACCAGCAGCACTGCCATCAGCAGTGCCGCAACATAGCTGCCGTGCCGTAATCGACCTATGACGCTCACAGTGAACCAATCGTAGCAACGGATGAGTAACAAATGGGTTTGACCCTGCACGGCACCGGCCAGCTTCGGCATCGATAATCCGAGGCAGCGAAGCGAGGCGAGTACACGCTGCGCGCTCCACAGCCCAGGGTCGCTGATGTGGGCCGCTCAGTTCTGCCCGAGCATGGCCTTCGCCTGGTCGATCTCACTCTGCTGTGAGGAAATGAGGTTGTCGGCGAGCTTTTGGTTTCCGGGCTCGTCCCGGTCGCCTGTCCGGTTTCGGCCATGTCGATGCCCCCGGTGTGGTGGTTGTTGATCATCGTCTCCAGCTACATCCGGTCGAAATCGGGCCGGACAACGCGCCAGCGATGACATCTGCTCCGGCGACATCATGGCGGGTATTCCGTGGCCCATGCCTGTGCCGGCGGAGGGTGCCGACTTGCCGAAGCGTTGCAGCAGCGAGCTGATTTGCGTGATCCCAGGGTCCTGGGCCTTCTTGATGTTCGCAGCCAGGTCGAGCACTTGCTGGTTTTGCGAACGGGTCGGCACCAGATCCGCCATCGCGACCGCTCGTGCGTGATGCGGATACATCATCTGCATGAACGTCACATCGGCCTCGATGTACGCGGTATCCGACCCGGGCGCCGGTGCCGCCGGTGGTCATCGACCTCCCCGGCATATCCGGCTCGGACGCAATGTCGGGCACGTTGCCGGAGTCGCCGTCGCCGCATCCGGCCAGAATCACAGCGATCGCGACGAAACCAGGTAGCGCCCGCCGGAGCATCGTGGAGCGTACGGACATGATCGGACTCCTCGAGGGCGGCCAGGTGGCCGTAGGCGCGCCGAGGGCTGCAGGTCGGTGAGCGGTTGGCCGTTGCGGCTTACCGAGAGCGTGACTGTCGATGTCCAGGCAGGGGGACGGTGCCGTTCAGTTAGTTGTCGTTTACGACGGTGGTCGCCGGTTCGGGCAGTGGCTGGACGTCGTAGTTGCCCGCGACCTGAAGACCGGCACCGAGTGTGAGGTTCTCGCCGCCTTCGGGGGTGCAGTCGGCGAACACCCGGCAATCACCGGCGCGGGCCTGCGAGTTGTCCAGTGGCAGCGTGTAGCCGCGCTCGCTGGCGAGCATTCCGCCGGGCAGTTGGTCCAGGCCGGACCCGCCGGGGGGTGGCGGGTCCGGCCGCGCGGGCGTCGCGACCGACCGGGCCGGAGGGTTCCGGACCGATCGCGGCGCCGACACCGAGAGCGATCCCGAAGACCGCCGCGAGGGCGAAGCCGGCGAACTTGCTGGTCGCGGTCATCGGGAGGCTCCTCGTTCCAGGTAACGCGGGTAAGTGATCAGATCAGTCGGCGAGTTGATAGCCGGCTTCATCGACCGCCGCGGCGATCGCGTCCCGCTCGACAGGCGCCGCGCTGCCGATCGTGACCAACCCACTGGCGAGGTCGACATCGACGGACGTGACACCGTCGATCTTTCCGACCTCCTCGCGGACCGACGAGACGCAGTGACCGCAGGTCATGCCGGTGACCGTCACAGTGGTAGTGGTCGCGGTGCTCATGGTGTTGCCTCCTTATCCATAACGGCTTTCGCCGCCGAACTCGTTGTTGACAAATACCCCGTAGGAGTATCGAGTCAAGCGGTTACGGTGACGCGCTCCGGCGCGGGGCGGCGCATGGTCACTGCGGTGATGCCCGCGCCTGCCAGTGCGATGACCGCCGCGCCGAGGAAGGCAGCGGAGAACCCGTTGGTCAGTTCCGGCAGGTCACCGGTCTGACCCGCGCCGAACGCGGCGGCGACCGCGGTCATCGCGGCCAGCCCGACCGCGGATCCGACCTGGTAACTGACGTTGACGATGCCGGAGGCCAGACCGCCCTCCTCCGGTCGGGCCGCGGAGATCGCTGTGCCGAGGGAGGGAATGAAGGCCAGCGACATACCGCCCGCCGCCACGAGCGAGGCGGGCAGCACGTCGACCCAGAAATTGCCGGTCGGACGCACCAGCGACATGATCGCCAACCCCAGCCCGAGCACAATCAGGCCGGTCACGATCATCGGCTTGGCACCGAACCGCTGCATCGCCCGCGGAGCCAGCACCACCATGCCGAGCATGATCAGGGTCGTCATCGGCAACAGCGCCGCGCCGGAGGGGAAGGCGCTGTAACCGAGCACCTGCTGCAGGTAGAGATTCAGGAAGAACCACATCGGCACCCACGCGGCACCCAGCAGCAACTGCGCGATATTGGCGGCGCCCAGGTTCGGGGCAGTGAAGATGCCCAGCCGCATCAACGGTTCAGTACGGCGCGACTGGATGAACACGAATCCGGCCAGTAGCGCCGCCGCGACGGCGAGGACACCGAGGGTCTGTCCCGAGGCCCATCCGACCTCCGGTGCCTGCACGATGGCGTAGACGGCCGCGGCCAAACCCGCGGTGACGGTGACCGAACCGAGCAGGTCGACCGATCCGGAACGCGCCGGGGCGGCAGGCATCAGGGCGGGAACCGCGATCAACGCGAGGATGGCGATCGGGATGTTGATGTAGAACACCCACGGCCAGCTGATGTATTCGGTGATGACTCCACCGAGGAACACCCCCGCGGTGCCGCCGGCGGGCGCCGCGGCGCCGTAGACGGCGAGCGCCTTCGTCAATTCCTGCGGCGAAGAGCCGAACAGCATCATCAGCAGGGTCAGAGCCGAGGGAGCGATCAGGGCCGCACCGCCGCCCTGTATCGCCCGTCCCGCCAGCTCGATCGCCACGTTGCCTGCGACGCCCGCGATGACCGAACCCACGAGCAGCACCGCCCAGCCCGCCGCGAACACCCGACGCGCGCCGAGCATGTCCGACAATCGTCCGCCAAGTAGGAGTAATCCGCCGAAGGCGATCACGTAGGCGTTGAACACCCAGGACAGGTTCTCCTGGGAGAAACCGAGTTCGGCCTGCATCTTCGGCAAGGCGATCCCGATGATCGAGGTGTCCATGATGACCATGAACTGAGCGGCGGCGATCACCGCCAAGGCCCACCACCGCCGGGCGGCGGGCTGTGTCTGCGTACTCATGACGAATACTTCCGTTCTTCCGAGCCAGTAACGAGATACGTACGGTACCCCCGTAGGGTATAGACCGCAAGTAGTGCTACGCGGTTACATGCCGCTAGTGCGGGGACGCGGTTCTCGCCGCGACAATCTGGAGGTCGGAATTACCGGGAAATCGTGATCGGGGCGTCGAAGTGGGGCTGATGTGCGTCTTCGAGCGTGAGGTGGCCGCCGTAGACCGTGAGCACGGGAGCACGGGAGCGTCGACGACCTCGACCAACGACGGTGGTCTTTGCGCTATACCCCTACGGGGTTGGGGGGAATTTTACTATGATGATTGCGTGGTCGAACTGCAGCTGCCGCGCCGAGTGTCCGGGCAGACCCGGGTGGCCGGACTGCTCGTGCTGCTCTTCGCGGTCGCTGCCATGCACGTCGGCGTGTTTGCGATCGAGCCTGGCCCTGGGCATCACTCGCCCGAACATCACAGCGTCGTGGCGACGCCAGCCGACCCGCACCCGGCCACGGCGAGCGGTGACCACGGTTTCGTGCACAGGGCCATGCACGGGTGCGTGTTCATCCTGTCGGTGATGGCCTTCGCGTTCGGCCTCGTGCTGCTGTACAGGTTGTTGAATACCGGTCTGCCGGGCGATCAGCGGTCCACATCCCTGCACTGGCGGATGCGGCGCGAACGACCCCCGCCCTGGACCGTGCTGTCTCTGGCCGAATTGTCGATGCTGCGGATCTGACAGGTTCGCCGCTTCCGTAGTCTCCCACGACCCGGACGCGGCTCTCGCCTGCCCGAAACCGATTTCGTTCGCCATTCACCAGGACCACCACGACTCAGGGAGAATCCATGTTCCCCACAAAATTGCAGCTCTCGGCACCGATGCCTCGGCGCGGATTCCTCGCGCTCGGCGGCGGTATCGCGGCGGCTGCCGCGCTGGCCGCGTGCTCGAATAGCTCACAGAACCCGCACACCCTCGTCCTGCCCGGCTCCGACGCGGTTCGCGCCGCCGAGAATCAGCGCCGCACGGCAAACGCGGCGGTCCGGGAGGTGACGCTGCGCGCCGAACCTACGACGGTGGACCTCGGCGGCGTCCACGTGCAGACCTGGACCTACGGCGGACGACTGCCCGGACAGGAGATCCGGCTCAGCCGCGGCGACGTGCTGCGCGCCGACGTCACCAACGGACTGCCCGCGCCGACGACCCTTCATTGGCACGGTCTGGCATTGCGCAACGACATGGACGGCACGCCCGGCCTCACCCAACCCGAGATCTCACCCGGCAGCACGTTCCGGTACGAATTCACTGTGCCCGATCCCGGCACCCACTGGTTCCACCCACACGTCGGTGTCCAGCTCGACCGTGGACTCTACGCGCCCCTGATCGTGGAGGATCCCGCCGACGGCCACGACTACGACGTCGAGGCCGTAGTCGTCCTCGACGACTGGCTCGACGGCGTCGACGGCCGTGACCCGGACAAAGAGCTCGAACAACTGCGCGCCAAAGGCATGGCGGGCATGAACATGGGCCCGATGCCCACCGGTGGCACCGGTGGCCACGGCGGTCACGGCTCTGGGGCGGCGGACCCGAACGCACCGCTGGGGTCCGACGCCGGCGACGTCACCTATCCGCACTACCTGATCAACGGACGCCTCCCTGCCGACCCGGCGACCTTCACCGCCCGCCCGGGCCAGCGGATGCGGCTGCGCATTATCAACGCCGCGGCCGACACCGCCTTCCGAGTCGCCATCGGCGGACACCAGCTGACAGTGACACACAGCGACGGATTCCCGGTGCATCCGGTCACCACGGGCAGCCTGCTCATCAGCATGGGGGAACGCTACGACGTCATTGTCGAACTGCGCGACGGAGTCTTCCCACTCGTCGCCGCCGCCGAAGGCAAGCGGGGACAGGGCTCGGCTCTGATCCGCACCGGAAGTGGCACCCCGCCACCGGCGGACGTCCGGCCTCGTGAACTCGGCGACCCGCCGCTGACCGCTGCCCGGCTGAGGGCTGATGACAGCGCGCTCCTGGCGGTGCGGGCTCCGGACTCGGTGCTGGATGTGACCCTCGGCGCGGATGACACGCGCTATCTGTGGACCATCAACGGCAAACCCTTCGAAGAACACGCCATGCTCGACGTGCACGAAGGGCAGCGGGTCCGGTTGAGGTTCATCAACTCCACCATGATGTTCCACCCGATGCACTTGCACGGCCACACCTTCCAGCTGGTCGACGGCAACGGCACCGGCGCACGCAAGGACACCTCGATCGTTCTGCCCAACCAGACCATCGAGGTCGACTTCGACGCCACCAATCCCGGACAATGGATGCTGCACTGCCACAACGCCTACCACGGCGAGGCCGGAATGATGAGCGTCCTGTCCTACGTGCGTTGACGCCCTAGGCTGCCAGGTGCCTCGAACCGCACCCCGTTGAGGAAGCGTTGGTCCATAGCCTAGCTGTTGTGGTGCGCCGCACTCATCGATTCGAGTGCGCCGTATGACGGGTTCGCGCCCCGTACGGTCTCGCCGATCTGCCGAAATCATTATGAGGCGGTCGTTTTGGGCAGAGCTATTGTCTTCGGGTCGATGACGGTCGTGGATCGGGTCCATGAGGTCACGACACGCTCGCCGGGATGGGTGATCGTTGCCGGTTCGATCGGTGGGGCGACATCGAGCAATCCATGTTTGTTGCAGTAGGTGTCGTTGTAGATCGTGTCGAAGTAGCGCTGTGGCCCGTCGGGGAACACTGCCGCGATCCTGGTGTCGGCGTCGTAGACGCGTGCCGCCCAGCCGGCGACCAGCGCCACCGCGCCCACACTCCAGCCACCGGACGCGTGGTGGGTTGCGGCCAGTGTCCGGGCAGCCCACACGGCTTCCGAGGGTGCCACCCAGTGCACTTCGTCGAATGCGCGGTAGTCGACGTTAGCTGGGTAGATGCTGGAGCCGAGGCCACGCATCAGGCGCGGACCCGCGGGTTGACCGAAGATGGTCGAGGCCACCGTGTCCACGCCGATGAGCTTCAGATCGGGGTTGAAGCGGCGCAGCACCCGTGACACCCCGGCCGAGTGGCCGCCCGTGCCGACGGCGCACACTAGGACGTCCACATCGCCGAGCTGCTCTAGCAGCTCGAGCGCCAGGGATTCGTAGCCGTCGATGTTGTCGGGATTGTTGTACTGGTCCGGGCTCCAGGCGCCGGGGTGATGATCCAGCAGTTCCGCGACCCTATCGCGACGCGCCTGTTGCCACCCGCCAACAGGGTGCGGTTCGGTCACGAGGTCGACCCGTGCGCCGTAGGCTGTCAGCATCCGCGAAACGATGGGCTCCAATCCCGGGTCGGTTACCACGGTGACCGGGTGGTTGTGGACGATTCCGGCCAAGGCCAAGCCCAAACCGAGTGTTCCGCTGGTGGATTCGATGATCGGCGCGCCGGGTGCGAGATCCCCTCGTTCTTCGGCGCGCTGCACCATATGCAGTGCGGGGCGGTCCTTCATTCCACCTGGGTTGAATCCTTCCAGCTTGGCCCAGAATCCGCGACCGGCCGGAGCCAGTGGGGCGCCGATCCAGAGCACGGGGGTGTTGCCGACCAGCCCATGTGGTTGCCGGGCCGCCCCTGGCGCGCTGATCAAGCCGGTGGGTACGTCGCTGCGGTTGTCGAATGTGATGTGGCTCATGGCTGTCGCTTCCTGTATCAGAACCGCTGTTTTGCGGCGCGAACGATGAGAGGGCAGCGAACACCGGCCGACAGCACAAGGAGTCGGCCTGGCGCTGACCTGTCAGCGTCGGGCGATACAGAGTCGAGTGAGAATGTCCCGCCCAGTGCCGGGCAGGGATCGGTCGGGTGGAGCGCGGACACCACCGCGGGGGAGTGAGAGCACGGACACAAGGACGGCAAGGGCCGCCAACAGCATCAGCCCGAGCAACTGCAGCGGCAGAACGGTTGATGCAGTGCCGGGCAGCAGCGACTTGATGATGCAGTGAGCGATGTGCGGACCGCAGTAATCGTCTGCGTCGCTCAAGGCCGCGTCATCGAGGTCGTGTCCGTGCACGGCTGCCTGGCTGACACTCTCGGCGGGGGAGACCGAAGCATGCGCATGTGCACCGGCTTCAAGTAGCCCGCAGTCGATCATCGGCGCTACCAGCAGTACTGCTAGGAACAGCACCACCGCGGAGCTGTCACGCAGCAACCGGCCGATGAGGTTGACGGCGCCTCGAACTTTGGGTCCGCGTCCGAATTCTGACGGGCTTGCTGCGCCCGCCTTGGTGGCGAATTGGCGATCTAATAGCCCGATGCCCGCCTTCGTGATGGCGGCGGCGGCTGCGTCAGCGGCGATACGGCGCCGGGAGTGGCGAGTCGCTTGACTCATGACAACCTCCATTCGCTTTCGATCGTCCGCTGGCAAGTTCTAACCGCTTCTAAGGAGTGCGGCCGCCTGCTCACCATATACCCCCCATGGGTATATGGTCAATGGTGGCCGATGGGACTCGTCGAGCCCTTTATCCGAAGGGCTCGGCAGCACCCCTCGTCCTAATGGGGTGGAGAAGCCGTTGAAGACATGTTCTCAACCGCTTCTACTGGCTTGCGGTACTACGTCAACTCGTAACTGGCCTGTTCATCGTCGGTAACGTGTGCCGCTCCTTGGGGTCCCGGTAGTAATCGCGCGAAAACAACACAAATGTCTGGGCCAGCAGCGATGGCGTTGTGGTCCGCTCGGGCTGCGGGCGGGTGCGGTAGGTGCTTGGCTTGGCTGCCGATGAGGTTCGTCGGCGTGCGGGAGGTCGGGTTTCGTGGCGACGCGGGTGTTCGCGGAGGAGGAGTTGCAGCGCCTGCGGGAATTCCCGGAGGTCAGCCGTGAGGAGTCGTTCCGGTTCTTCACGCTGGCCCCGGCCGATATCGCGTTCGTCGCGCCGGGGCGGGGGCGTGGTCTGGAGGACCAGCTCGGCCTGGCGGTGGCGTTGTGCACGCTGCCGTGGCTGGGGTTCGTGCCGGACAAGGTCGCTGCCGCGCCGCCGGTGGCGGTGGCTCGGTGGGCGGATCAGCTGAAAATCGATGCGTCGCAGATCCATTCGTACGGCCGCCGGGCACAGACCCGCACCGCGATCTGAGGCTGGTGGCCCAGCATCTGAGCTGGCGGTCGGCCGGGGCGAGCGACCGGCCGTTGCGGGTGCGCGACACCCTGTTTTGAGCCGAGTACGAGTAGGAAGCGCGCACGATCGGTGCTTATGGGGTCTCGGAAGTAATCGCCGAAATAGGTAACGGGTGTAGCTTTATGCCGGTTGTGGATCTGAGGGATCTGGTTGCGCTTGCACCAGAGCGCGCAGCGCCGGTTCGAGAATTCTCTCGAGGTCGTCCCGGTCGGCTGTGGCCATGGCTGGGACTTTCAGCAGGTATCGAGCGATGGTGACGCCCAGCGTGCAGGCGTTCAGCACCGCTGCCCGCAACTCGGCGTCGTTGCCACCAATTGTCGCGGCGACGGTCGATTGAGCCGGCGCCATGACCTGGTCGCGCAAAATCTGCCCAGCCAGGGGGTGGGTCAGGCAGCTGCGCAGTAACGCCTCGGAGCTGTCTCGTCGTGAAGGGTCCTCGAACCCTGAGAATAGATGTGCCGCAGCTGTTTTAGGCAGATCAGCGACCGGCGCCTCGACCAAGCTGTGCAGGTCGATGCTGGCATGCGCGGCTGCACTGAACAGCTGCTCCTTGTTGCCGAAAAGCTGCATCACCAGTGCCGGGTCGATCCCGGCGTCGGCGGCCACGGCTCGGATCGTGGTGCGTTCAAAGCCGCACTCGGCGAACTGTCTGCGGGCCGCCGACAGGACCACTTCCTCGGTTCGCTTGCGACGCTCTGCCCGCGAAACCTGCTCCTGATTTGCGTCTACCATGCCGTTCACTCTACGTGCGTTGACCGAATGTGTCATTCACTCTACGCTCGTTGAGTAGACGATCAGGAGGAGGGCAATTCATGACCAACGATGCGAGCGCGGCCCCGCCGCAGCAGCAAAGAACGGCACCAGTCCGAAAGCGGGGGCGCTGGGCGTTAGCGGTGCTGGCGGGCAGCCAACTACTGATCGTGGTCGACGCGACGATCGTGAACGTAGCGTTGTCGGCTATTCGCGACGACTTGGGTTTCTCACTCCAAGACCTTCAGTGGGTGATCACCGCTTACACCCTCGCCTTCGGCGGGCTGCTGCTGCTCGGCGGGCGCCTAGCCGACCGGTTCGGGCACCGCCGGATGTTCGCCACCGGAGCACTGGTCTTCGCCGGTGCCTCACTGGTGGGCGGCTGGGCCGATACGGCCGCGCTGCTGGTGGCGGCACGGGCCATGCAAGGTATCGGTGCGGCCGTGATGGCCCCAGCAGCGCTGGCGTTGCTGATGATGGTCTTCTCCGCCGGTCGGGACCGGACAGTGGCCCTGGGAGTGTGGGCCGGTGTCACCGCTGGCGGCACCGCGCTCGGCCTGATCCTGGGCGGCCTACTGACCCAGACGTTGTCGTGGCCATGGGTGTTCTGGATCAACGTACCGGTCGCGGTCGCCGCTGCCGGGCTGGCAGCTGTCGTCTTGCCGACCGGGCAGGGCGACCGGGTCGGCAGCATCGATGTGGCAGGCGCACTGACCGCCACCGGCGGCCTGATGGCCCTGGTCTACGGCCTGGTCCGTACTACCGACACTGGGTGGGCCTCGACCGAAACACTGGTCGCGCTGGGGGCAGCGCTCCTACTGCTTGCCGTATTCGGGTTGTTGCAGGCCCGCCGCGACGATCCGCTGGTGCCGTTGCGCTTGTTGCGGAACCGCACGGTGCTGGGAGCGGATGTGATCGGCTTGATTTTCGGTGTCGCGATCTATGCCTTGTTCTACTTCCTCAGCATCTTCCTGGCCACTGTTCTCGGGTATAGCCCGGTGCAGGTCGGGTTGGCGTTTCTGCCGATGACTGTCGCCATCGCGCTCGCGGCACGGCTGGCTGGAGGGCCGCTAGCTTCGGTCCGGGCTCACCGGCTCGCTACCGTCGGCTCGCTACTGGTTGCCGCCGGTGTCGCACTACTGATGCGCATCGGACCGGAGGCCGGTTACCCGGGCACTGTGCTGCCGGGGGTGGTGCTGGCCGGACTCGGCCTGGGCTTGGCCTTCGTACCGCTGACCGCGGCCGCCGTGTCCGGCGCGGATCCCGTTGATGGTGGGATCGCCTCGGCGCTGTTCAACGCCGGCCAGCAGCTCGGCGGCGCTATCGGTCTCGCGGTGCTCACCACGGCCAGCGCCACCAGAACCGCACAACTGGCCGCCAAAGGGGAAGCAACAACAGCGGCCATCACAGCCGGGTGGAGCATCGGGTTCGGCATCGCCGCCGTGATCGCGCTTGCCGGGGCGGTTATCGCCGCCGTCACCCTCAGGCCATCAGCAAGCCCAACGGATCACCGGTGAAGTGCTAACCGGTTACCGTTCAGCAGTCAACACGCCAAGGCGCGAGGCTGTCGATGGCGGTGCTGCTGATTGCGCCGACGCTCGACTGCGCGCTACTCGGCGGTGAGGAGCACCTGCACGGTGGTGCTGCCTCGGCCACCGCTTCGACGGGTGCCTCGCATGATCATCGGTGGTGACGAGGATTACGGACACCACCGGCGCGCCATGCCGGTCGGTGGTCCGGCCATAGCCGACGTACCCGGGCTCCATAGCTTTGGCCAGGATGGAGCCGTAAGCCGCGTGCATACCCGGATGCCCCGCGGGGTATGTCGTCGCAGTAATGAAGCGGCACCTTCGCCCCGGCGTGTCCGAACAGGTCGCTCACACCCACGACCGAGTCGCCAAGCGGGGCTGCTCCTACATTCCGCCATATGTCCAAAGAGGCCGTATCGTATCGGTCGACCCCTTGAGGAGTCTCGCCATGCACACACCTTCCAGGACGCTCGGATCCGGGTTCATCGCACTGACCGTGGCAGCGTTCGCCCTGGCTGGATGCGGTAATGGCGACGATTCGGACGGAATGCCGTCCACTATGCCGGGGATGACGCACCCCAGCGCGGCACCGAGTAGTGCGGCACGCAGCGACTTCAACGATGCCGACGTCACCTTCCTGCAGATGATGTACCCGCACCACGCCCAGGCGGTGGAGATGGCCGATCTGGCCCTGGCTCGCTCGCAAGACCCGCGGATACTCGAGTTGGCCGCGCGTATCAAGGCCGCGCAGGGACCGGAAATGGAGCAGATCAGCTCGCTGCTGCAGCAGTTCGGCAAGCCGGCACCATCCGCCGCGCCCATGGGACATGACATGCCGGGAATGATGTCGCAGGAGCAGATGGCCGAGCTGAAGACCATGTCCGGGGCGGAGTTCGACCGGATGTGGTTGACCATGATGATCGACCACCACAGCGGCGCTATCGAGATGGCCAAGACCGAACAGGCCGACGGTACCAATGCTGACACCAAGAGAATCGCCGACGTTGTGGTGTCCTCACAGCAAAGCGAGATCGACCAGATGAAAGACATCCTCGGCCAGAACTGACCGATGCTCACCGCAGGTGGTGAGGAGTATCGCTGTAACGCTGCGAGGGGCATCCAGCAGACATCGCCCGGTCAGCGGTGGGCGCATGTCCGGCCCGTTCGGTCCCAACGTCGTGCACATGCAATTTTCACGGGTTGAGCCGATGCGCTTGGGGGTCGAGCAGGAGCTCTGGGAGGCGGGCGGCGAAGTCGGGCGTGCGGGTGAGATGGCCGATATGGCCGCCCAGCAGTTCGAGTACGGCGCAACCCAGTCCCCGCGCCAGCTCGATCGTTGCGCTGGCGGCGGGGGTAACCAATGGAGTCGTGTCCTATTGCCGGGACAATTCGGTCAGGTCGCTCGACTAGAGAATCCAGGTCGAGTTCGGTTGCGGGGTACTGGCGCAACTCATGCTCGAACCAGTAAACGGCATCAGCGTCCTTTCGGGGGCATGCCATGGTGGGACGATCTGACGTGCCGAAGCTGAGCTTGCGGAACTCGCGCAGGGCCTTCTGTGGGCCGCAGCGCCGGTAGAGCTGATAGAGGTCGGGAAAGAAATCTAGCCAGCGTTGCGCGTCGGCTAGGCTGGTCAATCACATGACCCAATCAACCGGCGACTGCGCCTAACTTCTGGAAAGCACTGCCGGTGGCAAGAACGAGAATTAGCCCTACTGCCAGCCTTGACCCACGGTCACCAAGGCCCATGGTAACCGTCACTGCAATATGCAGGGCTGTGTGCTTGACCGTGCCCACAATATCCAGTGCCGTGCCCATGCCCGTGTCTGTGGTTGCCGTGGCCGCCGGTTCCGTGGCCAGCTGTTCCTTGGCCACCGTGCGGGTGGGAGACGGTCTGGATCTGGACAGGACCCGGCGCCGGCTCGGCAGTAGCAGGTGCCGTGATCGCCACGGCGGGACCGAGGGCCAATACCGCCACAAGAGCCACTCGTGCCCGGCCCCAGTGCGACTTACGTACAGAATTTTTGATTGTCATCTCCGACGAACACCTTCCGGATTACTCGAATTCGACCGGATTTCGGAACATCTCCATCCTACTGAGTAAGCCAGGAGATTGATACGAAGTAAGGCAGGACATGGCTCGGAATTTGCGGGTACATGCGCGCTGGCTGAATGCAGGGATGCTGACCGTGTCGCGATCACGACCTGCCCCTGGGCGTGCGGTGGTCTACGGGCAACGCGGACGAGAACCGCGTCTGCAATACTCGACAAGGGCAACTTGTTCTGTCTGCTAATCGGCGCTCGTCGAACTCCATCACATCGGACCACCTGCGCGGGGCCGTGAATGCTACCGAAGCGGCACCGAGGTTGCCGGAGGTGAGTCCTTCAGTCAATCAGTTGAAAGCAAGCGGCCTCATTGATGTGCACCAATCCGCTTGGTGTCCGAGTTCGGGCAGCGGATGTGAGAATTACCGGTGCCGGCACTGCTCTGCGGCCCGTCGCGGGCCACGGGTGGCTGTTGCAGTGGAATCCCGAGCGGGCCGAAGGACCAGTGGCGGGGAGGCGGTTCAGCCGAGAGCCTGAATGAGGTCGTTGCAGGCTTGTTCGCAGCGGCGGCATGCTTCGGCGCACACTCGGCAGTGCTCGTGAGTCTCGGCGTGGGCAGAGCATTCGCCGCGGCAGGCGCTGCAGGCCGTGGCACATGCCTTCAAGATCGCCCGAGTGACGTTAACGTCGTAGCCGGTGTGACGGGACAGGACGGACGCGGTCGTGTTGCAGATGTCTGCGCAGTCCATGTCAGTGCGGATGCACTTGGTGAGTTCGCCGACCATACCCTCGGACAGGCAGGCGTCCGCGCAGGCAGTACACGCCTGTGCGCAGGTGATGCACTCCTCGATGCACGTGGTGAGCTTGTCCCGATCGACGTCGCCGAGGTCAGCCGGGTAAGTGTCGAGCATGTCCTTAACCGTGGTCATCGCGGATCGTCCCCTTTCACTAGCGGAGCGGGGCGGCTAGAGCCGTGCCTCTTAGACCTCCTCCTCGGGCGGATAGCCACGGCAAGGCGGCGCAAACGCGTCGAGCAGTGGACATCATCCATCGGCGTGGTGATCAGACAATGCCGCGCCCGGAATTGAAGCAGATTTTTCCAGCTCACCCCTACCCGGTGTGATCTCACAGCACCGGATCCGTCGGGCACGACGCAGCCCTGAGCAGAACGGCCGCGGCCGCGGTGACCGGCAATACAGCCCTACACAAGCCCGGGGCGGCATCGCCACGACGAGCAACAGAGCAGCGGCCCGCCTGCATGTTCGATCGGTGCGACGACGACGTCAGTGAAGTTGCGATCTGGCAGGTGTCGGAAGCTGACTGGAACCGAAAACTGTTTCACTTTTCCGTCGCCAAGTCGGGGTTGGAGTTGCGGACGGTTGCGGTACCACTCGCGGAGGTTTGCCCTCCGATGGCGCGACCCGAGTGATGACGCTGTCATCACCGGAGCATCGGATCGATCGTTCACCTGGTGATGACCGTGTCATCACCAGAACTGGTATGGTCTGTCGTGAAATGTAGTGACGCGTCGTGAAACGGCAGTTGAGCGGCAGTGTTACGCAAGGATCAGCTTGCTGACCTGGTAAAACGACAGGTGTGCGGACGAGGTTCAAGTCCTCCTAGGCCCACCCATAGAACGCCAAGTCAAGACCGTGTTTCGCCGCGGTAGGCATCGATTTCATGTCACCCTGTTGCCGATAGACGGTTCTCGATCCGCATTCCGAAGTGTTTCCGACTGAGGGAACACCTTCACATGCTCGCCCCCGCCCCCAGGCACCGCACCGACGGCTCCATCGCCTGGCAGGTTCAGTTCCAGTCATACGACAGCGACCGCGTCCGTCACCGCGCCGTGGCGCCGGAGGCTTCCGCCTGACCGACCGGCTGACCCGCCCCACCGGACAGCTGTGGGGCGGCTTCGATCCCGTTCGACGCAAGTAGTACGCCCACATCGGCAACGACATCGAGCCGTTCTTCGGCGACATACCGTCAACGCCGCCACGCTCCGATGTGCCCCCGCGGTCGGCGGAAAGCGGCGCGGCATCGGTCGAACTGCGGATCGGCGGTGGTTCAGGTTGTCGCGCGCACTTCGACACAGCATTCGCCCTCCCGTGGTGCGAGTACCGCGTGCACGCTGTCGGTGCCGAGACCGGTCAGTATGCCGGAGCAGAAGGCATGGTTCAGACCGCACACCAACTCGGGGGCGGTCGTCGCCAGCGGGTGAAAAGGGCAGTTGCGCAGTCGCACGCAGGTCGGCGCTTCGCGGCTGGGTTCGAAGCCGTGTTCGGCGAGCATGCCCTGCATCAGGGTCAGAGCGCGCTCGACCCCCAGTCGGCCGGGCCTGGTTCGTTCCCGCTCGGCGCCGCCGAGTTCCTCGCCGCGTCGCTGCGCTACCCGCATCGCCGCCTCGCGCGCTGTTTCCTCGTCGCGCTCGCTCAGCACGGCACCCATCAGGATTTCGGCAAGCACCTCGTAGCGGCGATCGGGAATGCTCACCCGGACATCGGCGTCGGTGGGCTCGTAGACCTTCGGGGTTCGCCCGACGCGGCGAACGCCCCCAGGTGCCTCGTACCGAGCGCGCAGCAGTCCGGCGTCGACCAGCTTGTCCAGATGGAACGCGGCCAGTTTGCGGGAGATCCCGACCTCGGCCGCGGCTTCGTCCCGGGTGACGGGCCGACGGGCTCGCCGGATGAACCAGTACATCCCGCGCCGCGAGTCGTCATCGAGAACCGCGACGGCGCCGATCGCCGCTTCGTTGGTCACTAGACCATGATAACGGATATCAGAGTAGGCGAAAATGCCAGTCCCTGCCCAGAATGAGTGATAGGTTGACTGACGTAGTAATTTCGCCAATAATTTTTGGTATTATTGGACCGGTGTGGAGGTGCGATGAGCGGCGAACCGCAACAGGGCAAGCAGCCGGTGAGCCCGGCGCTGGCAGTCTGCGGCTATCTCGGCGGAAAACTCGCCTACCGCTACGGCGTCCGCGTGGCCGACGAAACCACCCAGGCCGCCGGATTTCGGCACTGCACCATTCGATCCGAACTTCCGAGGAGCAGATCATGGGCATCGCGGCATTGATCACCTGGTTGTCGACAGCCGCCGGTGGGTTCGTCCTGCTGGGCACGTGGATCACCAAGGGCGGAACACGGCAATCGGCTACCACCCATTTGCCACCGCCAGTGGTGTTCGGTCATTTCCTGCTCGCCGTCGCCGGGCTCGTCGTCTGGATCGCGTATCTGGTCGCCGACACCGACGCGCTGGCCTGGACCGCGTTCGCACTGCTGGTGCCGGTCGCCTTGCTCGGTTTCACCATGCTGGCACGGTGGCTTCCGGTCTACCGCGACCGTGCCACCCCAGCGCAGGATTCTCCGGCCGAACGGCATTTCCCCGTCGCGATCGTCGGTGGGCACGGTGTGTTCGCTGTCGCCACCGTCGTGCTGGTGCTGTTGACCGCTCTCGGCGTCGGTGGGAGCTAGCCCGTGTCACGCCCCGCGCTACGCGTTGTCCATGAACCGGTCCACACCATCGACATGCCTGCCGCCGAACGTGCCGCCGGTGAGTTCCTCACCGCGCTCGGTATCGGACTCGACGACGAACATCTGCGTGCCACTCCCGGGCGGATGGCCCGCGCCTACGCCGAACTGTTCACCCCACGGCCGTTCGACCTGACAACCTTCCCCAACGAAGAGGGCTATGACGAACTCGTCCTCGCCCGCCGCATCCCGTTGCGCTCGGTATGTAACACCACCTGCTGCCGTTCGTCGGGGTCGCCCACGTCGGTTATCTGCCCGGCGACCGCATCCTCGGACTATCCAAACTCGCCCGCATCGTCGAGCACTTCTCCCACCGCCCCCAAGTCCAGGAACGACTCACCAAACAGATCGCCGACTGGCTCGCCGAACACCTGCAACCACAAGGCGTCGGCGTCGTCATCGAAGCCGAACACACATGCATGACCCTGCGCGGCGTCCAAGCCACCGGCGCCACCACCGTTACCTCGACCTTGCTGGGCACCCTGCGTGAAGACGCCCGCTCCCGCCAAGAATTCCTCTCCCTCACTGGAATCACCCCCTGATGCCCACCCCACATGGCCGCGAGCACCAAATCGCGGACATGTCGGGGTGCGGGCTCGCGACCACAGCACCTCATCACCCGGCGGTGCCCAGCGGTTCCCAGCCACGACAGGCTCACCGGGGCGATCCCGCTGCCGAGAACTGCGGCGGCGAGCTGGATCGTGGCCAAGCAACACCCGACACAGCAGCGCGCCCAGCCCGATCGGCACCACCAGCGTGGCGTCCGGCTGTCCTCAGCAGCCACACTCGCCTCCCGCACGGCCGGTGCCGCCGTCGCCGGTGGCGATGAACTGGGCAACAGGGACTCTCACTGCAGGCGATCAGGTCGCCGCATCCGGCCGCGAGGGCAGCGCGCGGGTGTCGCGCACCACGGTCAGCTCGGCGAGCTTCGCGTCGACCTCGGCCAGCTTCGCCGCGGCGCGGGCCTGCATGAGCCGGCCCGGCATGTCCGGGGAACCTCATGCCGGGTCGGCATTCTTCGCGGCCGAGCTGGACCGGCAACGTCCGAGCTCTCGCTACGAACGCCGCACCGAAACTGCGATGACGCTACCGTCATCGAATGCGACCAAAAGTGCACTATCCTGATCGACGATCTGTTCGGTCGATGAGTTCGATATCGACGAATTCACCGAGCCGCGCACTGGCTTTGCCCTCCGAAACGTCACGGACAATATCTCGGAATTGCCATAAAAATGTTCTGGACTTCGGTGCGGTGTGCTCGATAGTGCTCGCGAACAGCGGGTCGCGCAATCGAATTTCGTGAACCCTGGGAAGATTCCAATACGGAATCATGGGCGAGAGGTGATGATCCAAGTGGTATCCCTCATTGTGTATACCGAGAAAGTGGTAGGAGAACGGCCCCAGCGCGCGATGGCGAGTAGTTCGTAGATCGACATTGTTGTGTCCGACGAGTGGGAAGTGTTCCAGCAGCGCCATATACCAGTTGATCATCGGGAATATGAGCAGCAGTGGGACGATCCAATAGAGCAGGAATTGGGTGCCGTACCCGTTCACCCAGCAGAGTATACCCAGCATTGCCAAGTAGCATACAACTGCCAGCCCGGGACGTGCCTTGTTCCAGGAACCGCGCAGTTGCAATTCTTTTACGATAGCCACCGACGTCAGCCCCAGCAGCGGCAATAACATGTAACGCCAAACGAACCTTGCGCCGGACTGCGGCTTGTACACGCCGGCGGCGATATGGGCACGGAAATCCGGATCTCTGCGCACATCGCCGAAACTGCCATGATGATCTCGCATGTGGCTGCGCCGGAACGCATCGAAAGGTTGGAGTATCACATACCCTGAAAACCACGTTCCCAAAAATCTGTTCAAGCCGCGGTGCTCGGCCAACGTCCCGTGCGCGGCTTCATGAACCAGAGTTCCGAGACCCCGCTGCCTGGTTGCGATGACAGGCAGAGCGACGGTGAGATAAAAAACCCACCACATCAATCCCGAAAGCTGCTCGCAAAGGATTGCAACGGCGGCGATGACCAGCCAGTCAGCGATCAACGCCAACGGCCCATGCCAATTGTCGAGCTTTCGGAGATTTCTGATCTCGCCCTCGATCTCGGTGTCGAACCTGTAGCGCGGTACCCGACCTGGTAGCGGATTCATGCCCACGTTTTGTTGTTCCTCGATCAACTTTGCCTCCTTGCTGCGGCTTCTCGCCGCTCGCGAGTTCGCTGCCGGCGGGTCATACGTGACCGAGTCGGAGCGCGAGATGAACTGCCCTACCCATGCGCTTGTTCGAACGCCGTAGAACACGGCCATGGATTATGAGGTCAAGGTCTCTGCCGAACCGGCAACCAATGGGCGTTGTCACGGTATTCAAGGTTGACAACTCGGTGGTCTTCTCCGGTTTCCAAGACATTCTTTATGGAATCGACGTTGGCCGCGAGTATCCCGCGGAAGGACTCTTCGGTAGCACCGGCCGCGTGCGGGGTGACGAGGAACCGTCCGTTGCCCAATGCCATCAGCCCGAGCGGATCGGTCCGGTGCGATGGCGTCGGCACGATGTAGTAGCTGTCCATAGCGGCGGCAGCGAGACGACCATCGAGCAGCGCGGATCGCAGGGATGCCGGATCCACCAGCTCCGCCTCGGCCGTGTTGATCAGAATCGCACCGGGTTTGACGGATGCAAGTTGCGTTTCGCCGATCATCCGCACCGTCTGCGGTCCGTATGCAATGTGCAGGCTGATTACGTCGGACTCGGCAAGCAGCTCAGGTAGCTCGACTCGACGAGCGACGATATCTCGTTCCACTTCCGGTTTGGCTGTCCGGCTCACATAGACCACCCGCATGCCGAATCCGTTGGCCGCTATCCGGGCGACGATGGCACCGATGGTACCCATACCGACGATTCCGAGCGTCCTCGAATGCAGGTTGCGTCCTATGGTCTTGTTCCATCGACCCGCCTTCGTTTCCATGGCCGCATCCGTGATCCTGCGCCAGGCATCGACCATGAGACCGATCGTGAATTCCGCGACCGCCCGCGCATTGGCTCCGGGCGCGTTGGTCACTGCGATTCCCGCCGCGGTCGCTGCACCGGTGTCGATGTACGCGTGATACCCGACACCCATGAATGCAATGACTTTGAGGTCGTCGGCGGTGGCCAATGCGGCAGATGTCGCACGCTCCACACCACCCAGAATGTATGCATCCTTGTCCATCAGAGCACGCGCCAACTGTGTTTCGGACAGGTGGCGGTGACACACCTCGACGTCGAGATCCTGTTGGCGCAGCCAGTCGACATCGGCTGGCATCAAATCCGTCCCGGTGACCAAGACACGGCTACGGTTCGATCGAGCTCTCATCGTTGGATCTCTCGCGCAGCGAGTCTTGTTTCGGTGTGTCGTAGCAAGTGCGCACCCTCCAGCATCAACTGTGGATCCCGAGCCAAGGCAACGCGTACGAGATTTCGCCCCTGTTCCCGCTGATGCCAGAAGAAGTTGGTCCCGGGTAGAATGTGGACTCCGTTTCGAATCGCATCGTGGACGAAGACTTCGCAATCACTTCCTTCCGGTAGGCGCAGCCAATCCACCGAAACAGGTGATTGCATTTCGGTTATGAATTCGAGATTCCCGTCGGATAAGACCGATCGGAGGATAGCCCGGTTCTTCGAGACCGCAGGCAGAATGCTATTCTCGATGCCATTCCTCGCGCTGTCCTGGATGAACTCGGTCAGGACCCGCAAATGGAACGGAGAGACGCTCTGCAGCAAATCATCGTGCAGTCGGTACATACCTGCGTACATGTCCGGACTACACACCGTCAACCCGACCTTTATTTCACTGCTCGACCATGTCTTACCCGTATCCTCGAGCATAATATACGAGACGCCCGAATCCTCGAGGATTTCGTACTGCGACCAACCGATCGGCGCCGGCGAAAAGAATCTGAAAGACGCGTCCAGTACAAGAGTGCAACGGTGGTCGACACAGTACTGAACCAGTATTCTGAATTCGGGTTCGGACAACACCCATCCGGTTGGATTGTTGGGCGATACGAGCCATACCACCGCAGGTTCGAGCCGAGCCAATGCCACAGGAAGTTGCTCGACCGTACAATCCTTTTCCGATAGCGGTACAACCTCGACATTTTCGCGGAGCAAGATAGACGAGATGTTGTCGAAAACCGGTTCGATCAACGCAACTCGCTTGCCTGCGCGGGCGCAGTGGCTTACCACCATTGTTATTGCGGACGAGGCGGAATACGACAGCATATACCTGGAAAAGTCCTGGTGTATCGGCTCGTCGGCAAGGTTCATAAACGCTCTGATGAACACCTCCTCCAACTTGGACTGGGACCACTTCCGGGCTTCGTGGAAGAGCTCCGGAAATCGGTCGATTATGTCGATCTGCGTAGACGTCAGAGGTTGCCGGCAATGGGCGTCGGATAGATTTATGGCTTGATCGAGACTGCGTCGCTCGTACGTGGTGCTAGTTGTTTGCGCGGTCGGATCGGAATTTGAAATTCGCGTTTGGATACTTGTCACGCTCGGTTGACCTCGAGTATCTGTAGTTGTATTCTGACGGTTTGGCTCGGTCGCGTATCGGATTTTCTACGGCGATGGCCGGAAGTGCACAGCGGTTCAGCGAGACCAGGAAATCAACTCGGTGATCGGTTCCATGGTGATCCTGTTTTTTCTGTGGTGATGCCGGTCCAGGGTGTTCGGAGATCGCGAACCTCAGACCGGCCGGGGACGCTTGCCCTGGAATTCGCTGATGATCCGTCCCGGAATCGATCCGCATCGCGAAGTTCGAGAACCAGCAGCTTCTCTTTTTCCTCGGCGGTGCTATTTCCACCGAGGAATATGTCGAGCGAGCCATCGCTATTCCGGGAAAACACAACCTGCGCGATATCGAGTATCCATCGCGCGGCAGTGACAATGCGCGCTCCACCCGCTTTACCGGTCTGCCCACGTACGGCGAGGGCGCGCGCTGCGGTTCGGCCCAGCACGATTCCCGCACCGATACCGAGTGCAGCCGTGGATAGTATTCCTACCGACGAACCGGCGAAATGAACGGTCTGGCTCGCCACAGTACTTCCCATGGCAATCCCTACCCACATCAAGCTGAAATGGAAACCAAGAGCTTCACCAGGCGCATCCTGGGAAAATGCCGCATTCATGTGATCGGTACATGCCGGGAAAACAGCACCGGCCAGCATGCCCACGACGAAGACGGCTATCGCCAGCTCAACTGGTCCGGACGCGAAGGCGCAAGGCACCAAGCCGGTTCCGAGCCCCACCAGCAGTACATACGGCGAAACGGTTATGGAGATCGAACCGTATAGGTACCCGCCTACCACGGCGCCGGCCGCGCCGACGGCGAGCATCAGACCAGTTGCTTCCTCGGCGTGGAAATCGCTCATCATCGCGATGACGAACATTTCCTCTGCGCTTATTATGGCACCGGCTGCGGCGTACGCGATACATGCTGCGACGAATCCGGACTGTAACCAAGACCGCCGTGGGATTGTTCGATGTATTCGGCTCGTATCGGTTGGCGGCGATGGGTTGGGTCTCAGCAAAAGGACTACCCCGCAACACAAGACCACCATTCGTGCCGCCAAAAGCACCACATCGGTGTCCAGGATACTCATCGCTGCAACCGCCAGCGGCGGCCCGGCCAGAACAGAAACATCCGCGGTCATTTCGTACGCCGCCAGCGCTGGACGCCGCTGACGGTCGGTCGTGGCGACGGTTATAGCCTGTTTTGCGACGTTGATGACCGGTATTTCGAACCATGCTGCCAGTGCTGCGAGCAACAGCAGCACTGTGAACGGAGTGAATGGCGCTACAGCCCAGCACATTCCGTTGATCAGGATAGCTCGAACCAGAGTGAGCCGCGTGCTCAGACGGTCGAGCTGCGGGCCGCGGCGTAGCTCGGTTCCGGCCATACACAGGTAAACTATGGTGCTCAATAGGCCTGCAGCAGCGAAGGAGAGATCCAACGTACTCCGCACATGCATGACCAGCAACAGAGATTGGGAGTTGAGAACAGTACGGAACAGTAGGCTGAGCAACACCATTTCACATACTGTTCGATTCGTCAGAAGGTCGAGATAGGCTTTCACCTTCGTTCACCCGGTGTGTAACTCGTCTTGTTGAAAGGTATCGGGGTACCGATCAGAAGCGCATGTCGAGTATCTTCGCCACAGCGCCCTTGAATCCGGGCTTTATAACTTTCGTGCACTGTTTCGTGATTACTTCGGCATTCTACTCGTCAATATTCTGCGTCACTGCGCGATGACTGCCGTCTCCAGGAGATCGGACAACTCTGGGATGGCGACGGACATAGCGTGCGCGAATCCCTTCAGTTGCTGTTCTATCTCCTTGAACGCGCTGAGGTGGATATCGAGACGTAGCGGCTGCAAGGTGTAGCCGATACCGATGCATCGGGTGCTTATCGGGCCGAAACCGAAGAATCGGATATTGCCCGATGAGACGGAACTGGTGCTGAGGTAATCATCGCGCAGAATTGTCCAGCCGGGGGATTCGTAAAGCGCGAGCGCTTCATCGCCGCGCTGCCGCTGAATTCGCTGTAGCTCCACCAGGTGCCGTTCGGGCGCGCGCCCCGCTTGGCAGTCTCTGGTGTTGGCGGCGTGCGCCTCCACCGCGGCACGTAGCGCTTCGGCCCGAGCACCGGCAGTCGCGGTCGGATCGTCCATCAACGCTACAAAGCGAACAACCTCGGGGGTCACCGCCCGGAGGGCCTCTGTGCGGCCGTTGCGGTAATGCCGTACAGCAACGGATTCGTAGGTGGTGCCGAGAAATCCTCTCGACCGTTGATGAGCCAGCTGGAAGGCCATCTGTACCAATGCATCCGGGGACACTCCGAGACGCTTGGCAGTGTCCGACCCGAATCCGCCGATCGTGACCACCTCCGTAACCGTCTCATTCACCTGTCTACCGAAATCCGCCGAGGCTTGCCGGATCTCCTTCTGCAGATGGTGGTTGAGACGGAACTCGATCGGCGACATCGCGGGAACTCGTCCGGTCTTCTCCGCCGAAATCGTCGTCGAACCGCCCAAAACGGCGTCGCAGAAGCTGGCCACGGTTGTTCCGTCCAGACCGGATTCCTCGATGTTGAGGCCCGCGCGGCCATCGGGGAACACGATGAATGTCAGCGCTTTGTCGTACCAACGGTTTCCGCCATCCCCATGCATGAGCTGGCGGCATGCCGCGCGCTCGTCCTCGGGCACGAAATCTTCGAGCGCTACGCAGAACAGGGCCGTTTCTATCGTCTCGAGTCCGGCGGCGTTTGCCGCATCTTCGATGAGGGCCTGGCGGGCATTCGCCCATGCGACACGCGAAGTCGTCGTCAGCGCTCCCGGCGATGGCGTCACAGCCGCATCGGTGGCCTTGATCGCGTCCAGCCCGGCCATCACGTCCTGGACAGAATATGCGGTTCCGTCATCGGCGATGATCTCCAAGCGGAACGCATGTCGACGGAAAAAGACGACTATGTGGCTTGCCGTCGAGGGCCCCGGCTGCACGGCGTTGTAGGCGGAGCGCACGGAGTCGCATTCGATGCCGGGAATCCTGGTCGTACCGAATAGGTATCTGTTCTGATGCATGGACTGTCGCCGGCCGCGCAGCATCACAGGGGATACCAGCTCGGCGTCGAGTTCGAGCTTGTATTCGGCGGTGCGCGAGATCAGTTCGGCGGCACGTTCGAGTTGCCCATGCTCGGAGTCGGTGAACAAGAAGAACGAGTTCGCGTTGAACGCGATACTGTCTCTATAGCCGAGATGGCGAGACGCCCAGAATGCATCGAGCCAACTGTGGACGCCGGGCATCCGATCGAATCGCTCGATCTCCTCCTGCCACATCCGTGCCGGACTCTCCGGTGCGAGGAATTCCTCCACCGCAGTCTCGGTGACAGCCAGTTGCTCGGCTGTCAGCAAAGGCACACATCGCTCGAGGAATCGCTTGCACGTCTCATCCAACCTCGGGATCGGGAGTCGAGGCAGTTGATCGTCGAAATCGAATGTACCACCGTTGTTTTCGCTGCCGAGGTTCTCGTTCACCGCTCGAGTGTCCCACCACCACCGCTGCGGCGGCTGGCTCCATCGGTGGGAAGGCCGGATAAGGCCACACGAGCGAGTCCGACCTAGGGATTCCTCTCCCGCACCGGAATCACACCCTGATGCCCGCCCCCGCATGGCCGCGAGCACCAGACCGTGGGCATGTCGGGGTGCGGGCTTCCGGACCCGCGCTCTACTGCCAGCTCGCGGTGTCGGGGTCGATGCCGTGGGCGCGGGCGCTGGCGTCGACGATTCGACGGAACCACGTGGCAAGGCCGGCGCGGATGCTGTCGTAATGGGCAGCGAACCCCGGATCGGCTTCGAACATGCGGCCGAGACAGACCTGCATCTGCCTGGTGAGGGGAAAGTACGAAGCGAAAACTTCGCGGTGCCACTCGACGAGTCGATTCGCTTCTTGGCTACCAGGTGTGACGCCGGCGTCCATCGCATCCCCGAGTGCGCGTTCGAGGCCGGCGACGGCGTCGGCGATGGCCTGCCATTCCTCCGGACCGCGAGAGGCTGAGCGTTCGGCGTACTGCTGCCATTGCGTCGTGTCTCCGTAGCGCTGACGGGCTTGGGCGGGCCGGTCCGGGTTCCACTGGGGGCCGAAGATCGCGGCCTGCTGCTCGACGGTGAGCAGCAGGCCGCGCTCGTGGGCATCGATCATCCGATCCAGCCCGGCGCTGAGCTGCTGGAGGCGGTCGATCCGTGCCGCGACCTGGGTGCGCTGCGCGCGCAATGCGCCGGGCACGTCTGCGGTCGAGTCGTCCAAGATGGCCTGAATCCTGTCCAGGCCGAGACCGATCTCGCGGTAGACGACGATGCGGTGTAGGCGTTCCAGATCACCAGCGGTGTAGAGCCGGTATCCGGCGGCCGTGCGCAGCGACGGTCGCGCCAGACCGATCTCATCCCAGTGGTGCAGCGCGCGGACTGTCACGCCCAGACGCGTCGAGACCTGACCGACGGTCAGGCCATCGGCGTCAATGGCATCAGGCATGCTCCGCATTGTCGCCGCGACCGACGCCCGGTGGGGTGATCCCGACGGCTTCAAGGTCGCGTGCCTCCTGACTTGCCGGATCGAAGGGCTTGGCCGCGGTGAGAACGATCCGTGCGTTTTCGGGGGTGATCACCGCCACATCGCGGGTGTTCCAGGAAGTATCCCGTGGGCCATCGACCGAGTTCGGGCGCAAGGCACGACAAGCCTCGACAAGGGAATCGACCTGGTCGAGCACGCACGCGAAACTGAAGCTGATCTCTGGTGTCTGCTCCGGAACGCTCGCCGCCGCGATGAGCAGTACGTCTTGAAACGCCCACCGGCGCAAATGGACGAGCCTGCCGGGAATGCTGAACAGTTCGATGAACCCGAGCCCACGAATCCAGAAGTCCACCGACTCCGCCAAATCGCTCGTGGGGATCGTCACGAACGCGGGCATTCCATAGATGCCACGGAACGGCTCCGGTGCCACCGCATCCGGGCCGGGAGCGGGCACGGGACTCATCTCGAACGCGTTGTAGTAGTCACTCATGCACCCACCCTGGAGCCTCACGCAGCGTGAGGGTCAACCCCGATTTTCGAATCGCACTGGGACCAGACCGAACTCCGTGTCAGATGGCATGTCAGGTCGGCGTCAGGCCGGTGTCAGCCGGGCTGGCGACAGTATTCATGTGAGCGGCACAGCAAGCGCAGCTCACCGGCTGGGTCCGCTGACCCGCCGTCCGGTTCACAAGCCAACTCGCGCTGAAGGAGTACAGCCATGCCCGCATTCGAGACACCGGAACCGATCGCCGTCACCGTCGAGGTGCTGTCCGGCAACGTCACGGTCATCGCCTCGGACCGTACCGACACCGTCGTCGAGGTCAGGCCGGCCGATGTGTCCAAGACCGGTGACGTGCGTGCCGCCGAGCAGACAGAGGTCGATTTCGCCGCAGGCACACTGACGGTCAAGACGCCGAAAGGATGGCGCACGTACACCCCCTTCGGTGGCAACCCGTCGGTCGAGGTGACCATCGAGGTGCCCACCGGCTCCCGGCTGAAGGGCACCGCCGCTGTGGGCCGATTGCTGGGTAGCGGTGAACTCGGCCAGTGCGACCTGGAGATCTCCGCAGGCGACATCATCATCGAGCGCCCACACGGTTCGGTGACCGCGAAAACCGCGAAAGGCGACATCCGCATCGGCGAAGCCTCGCGCGGCGTGCTCCGGCTGGAGACATCGATGGGCGAGCTGGAAGTAGGTATCCGCCCGGGCAGTGCGGCACATCTGGAGGTCAACGCCCAGTACGGCACCGTGCAGAACCAGATGCAACCGGTCGGCCGGCCGCAGGACAACGAGGAAACCGTGCAGGTGTACGCACGCAACTCCTACGGCAACATCGTCATCCGGCACGCCACCGCCGCCTAGCGCAGCCAGCTCCCATCGACCCAGAGTCGCTCGGCGAGCTGTTCGACCGCGCGACATGCTCCCGGTCATCCGCAGCAAGGTCTTCGGGTGAGCGGGGGCACGCCGCCTGCGGTCACGCTGCCGATCGGGGCGGCCGGCAGCGTGACCGCGCCGGCGGCCGCTGCCGGGCAGGATCTTTCGCAGCTGGATGCGGGACGTGCGCTTCGTCTGGTGGGTTACTGCTGGAGGACGGATAAGACGTTGCCCGCGGGGTCGGTGAACCAGGCGATCAGGGGACCACCTCCGCGGTGTATGCCTTTCTCGTCCTGTTCGGCGAACTCATAGCGCTCGAAACGGACATTGCGGCGGGTGAGCTCATCGACGGCAGCCTCGATGTCGGGGACCGGAAAGTTCAATACCGTGAACGTCGCGGGACTGTGATCGGGTTTCGGGTACACCAGCACCGTGCCCCCGCCGCCGAGGTGCAGCTGGAGCATCCCGTTCTCCTCGGAGACCCGTATCCCCAATGTATCGGTGTAGAAGGTCTTGGCCGCCTCGATATCGTTCACCGAAAACCCGCTGAACGCGCTGCTGTCGGCAAGCATCACTAGCCCCTCTCGGTCATCTCGGCCCGATGCTGCGGGCTCAGCTGGATAAGTTGGACGTAGTTCCCATCAGGGTCTATCGCGGTGGCGAACAGGCTGCCGTCGCGATCATCGAGCTCGGCCAGCCACCGCCCTCCGAGGTCGTCGATCCGCCCGGCTATCGCCCGCGCATCGTCCACGTCGACGTTCAGGATCAGGCGGCCCGGCTCGGGGTTCGTGGGCCCGATGTCGTCGCGGCTGTCGATCAGAACATAGAAACCGCCGAAGTCCAGGACATCGTAGCCAGGCTCGCCCGGCGTGCGGTCCACCTTCAGGTCGAACGCCGCCGCATACCAGTCACGCAGGCGGACCGGGTCGGTGCTGGACAACAACAAACTGCCGATCGTGGGTGTAGTCATATCAGTGCAGACGGCACGAGGCCGACGAACTCATCGGTGCGGACCGACGGTCCGCCCGTCCTCCGCTGACTCGCTATCCGGAGCATCGCAGAGGGGTGCCGATTCCGGAACACGTCGACGAGGCGGCGACGGTCGGCCCGCGTACGGGGAGGGCGGGAAACAAGAAGGCGAGTGCTCTCATGAGCACCCGCCTTCGATTGTGTGGAGCCTAGGGGAATCGAACCCCTAACCCCTGCCTTGCAAAGGCAGTGCTCTGCCAATTGAGCTAAGGCCCCGTCACGGCTTCCGACGTACAGACGCCTCGAAAACGGTACCTTCTCGCCGTTGACGTGGTCAAAACGGCAGGATGGCGCGGCCACAGGAGGGCAATGGCCGGTATACGAGAGCTGGCCCCGGTGGTCGACCCGTTTCAGGCCCGGTACCACCCGCGCTGGTTCGGTCGTTACGTTCCGGATCTCGACATCGAGGGCGCTGAACTGGAAAAAGAGTTCACCCGGAGTGGCGCAGGTAGCACGACTGTCTGACTGCTGAACGCCCGCGCGGTCAGGCGGCGTCGTCGCGCCGCGGCAGCGCGTCGAGGGACAGCAGGGGAAGCGAGCAGATCTCGCGCGCCTCGTCGGCGGGGACGCCGAACATCCGCAGCAGGTCCTGGGTGACCTGATCGGTGGCGGCCGCGTCGTCGCGCTCGGGCTGATCGTGCAGCAACTGGCCCAGGCACAGGGCGGCACCGGCCACTATCGTCATGGCCAATTCCGCGTCGCTCGTCTGGAATCGGCCTGCGCGGGCCGCGGCCTCGATATCGCGACGAGCGCGCGGTGCGAGCCCTTTCTCGGAGGCGGTGAGGGCGAGTCCGTTGTTCAGCAGCACCTTGCTGAGGGTCGGGTTCTTCCGGTGCATGCGTCCGGTCAACCGGAAACTCTGCGCGAAAACTTCGGCCGGGTCATCGATGCCTTCGGTCAGGATGTCGAGGACGGCGCCGTGCTGGTCGAGCGCCTCCTCGACTGCCGCATGGAACAGCTCTTCCCGGCTCTGGAAGTGGTTGTAGAACGACCCCATGCCCACGTCGGCGGCTTGGGTGATCTCCAGGATCGGCGCGTTCAGTCTTCCGTTCGCGATGAACGACTGCGCCGCCGTCACGAGGGCGGCGCGGGTACGGGCTTTGCGGCGCTGCAAGCGGTTGGGCTCCGCACCGGTCTGATCGGTCATGCGCGCTCCTGTCCCTGTCGGTCGTCCGACCATGGTAGCCGCCGCGGCTCACTTATGACGAATTCATCAGAGCTTGTTGACTGAGTATCGAGTCGCATGTGACGATATCGTCATATATGGAGGGAGGGGTCGATGCTCGACCATCACGACCCACACACCGGATTGCACAGCGAGGACGGCGCGGTGGCGGGCGAACATCCGGGCCGAGCGCTCGATCCGATCGTGAAAGTGCACGATCTGGCGTGGCTGGAGTTCGAGAAGCCGGACCTGGCGCGCGCCGAGGTCTTCGCGCGCGCGTTCGGTTTCGCGACCTCGCTGCGCACGGCGGACGAACTGTACTTGCGCGGTACCGACCCGCAGTCTCCCTGCGTGGTGATTCGCCGGGGCATGCGCTCGCGGTTCATCGGCCCGGCCTTCCGCGCGGCCGACACCACCGACCTGCTCCGGCTGGCGAACGCCGGTGGAAGCAAGGTGGTGAACCTGCCGGAAAGCCTCGGCGGGTCGGCGATCGATCTGACCGACCCGACCGGATTGCGGGTGCGGGTTGTCGCCGACACCCACAAACTTCCCGCCCTCCCCGCGCAGACACCTCACACGCTCAACTTCGGACACGAGGTGGCTCGCGCGAATCGGACGCAGCGGCCGCCTCGCGAGCCGGCACGGGTGCAGCGGCTCGGGCATGTGGTGGTGCAGACCACCAAGTACCGCGAAACGCTGGATTGGTACCTGCGGCGTCTGGGGCTGATCGTCAGCGACTTCCTCTACTACCCGGACCAACGCGAGCGCGGTCCGGTGATGAGCTTCATCCGCTGCGATCGCGGCCGGACGCCGGCGGACCATCACACATTGGCGTTGGTGCTCGGGCCGGCGAACCGGTACGTGCATTCGGCCTACCAAGTCGCTGACCTGGATGCTCTGGCCGTGGGCGGCGAGTACCTGCGTGATCGCGGTTACCACCGGTCGTGGGGGATCGGCAGGCACATCCAGGGCAGCCAGATCTTCGACTACTGGCGTGATCCGGACGGGTTGCTGGTCGAGCACTTCAGCGACGGCGACATGTTCGACTGCACGGTGGAACCCGGGTGGGCACCGTTCACCGCCTCCGGGCTTGCGCAATGGGGGCCGCCGGCCAGCAGAGACTTCCTCGGCATAAGACCGGGCCGAGAATCCGTTCGCGAGCTGCGCGCGATGGTCGACGCGCTGCGCGAGGACAACGAATTCGATCTCCGCCGCTTGCGCGGCCTGTTGAAAGTAGCCGGCTCATGAGCATTTCCGTTCTCCGCACCGCCGACGCCTGGTGGGTGGCCACACCAGCGGGCGCCGCCGAGGTCGATACCGCCGCGACCACCACCGGGCAACTGCTGGTCGACCGTCCGGCGATCCGCGCGGCATCCGCGAGCAGCGAGGTCGTGCCGGTCGAGAGCCTGTCGCTGGTCTCGCCGGTGACCGCGCCGTGCCGGGTGGTCGCGCAGATGACGAATTTCGCCTCGCACGTCACCGATTCCGGCGGTGATCCGGAAAAGGTGCCGCTGACGTTCTTCCGCAAGACCTCGGGGTCGATCAGCGGCCCGCACGACGACGTCATCCGGCCCGCGCACGTGCGGCTGCTGGATTACGAGGTCGAGATCGGGCTGGTGTTCGGCCGCGAGATGCCGGTCGGATCGACGATCACAAGCGAGAACCTCGCCGACTACATCGCCGGTCTGGTCGTCACCAACGACATCTCCGCCCGCGACCTCCAGCTGCCGAAAACCCAGTTCTACGAGGCGAAGTCCTATCCGACATTCACCCCGGTCGGGCCCGCTCTGGTGCTGCTGGAGGCAGACGAACTGGAGCGGTTCACCGACCTGCGGTTGCGGTTGTGGGTCAACGGCGGGCTGCGGCAGGACATGACCGTCGCCGACATGATCTACCAGCCGCTGGAAACCCTGCGCGTGTTGACCGGTTTCCAGCGCATGGACGCCGGTGACCTGTTGCTCACCGGAACACCCGTCGGCACGGCGATCAGTGCACCGCCCAAGCCGGTCGAAATCATCGGCTCGCTGCTGCCGCCCGCGGTGAAGTGGAAGCTTTTCTTCAAAGGCCAGGCGAAGAATATGAAGTACCTGCACGACGGTGACGTCATCGAGGCAACGGTGTCCACCGACGACGGCGCCATCGACCTGGGCCGCCAGCGCACCACGGTGAGGCACCGGTGACCGAGAACGTGCCGACCCTGGACCCGCTGTGGCCACTATCGTGACTCGCCTCGTCACCGTCGTGTCTCTCGAGACGCTGTTCGGAACCGCCCGATGAGCGTTCCGGTCGTGATCGTCGGAGCCGGGCCGACCGGGATCACCGCGGCTGTCCTGCTCGCCCGATACGGTGTCGAGTCGCTGGTGCTGGAACGGTGGGAAGGCATCTACCCGCAACCGCGCGCGGTTCACCTGGACGGGGAGATCCGCAGGGTCTTGGCGAGGATGGGCGTCGAGGAGGCATTCGACGCCATCTCCAGGCCCGCACTCGGCCTGCGCCTGCTCGACCGGAACCTGCGGGTGATGGCCGAATTCCATCGCGATCCGGCGGGCAGCAGCAACGGTTACCCGGACGCGAACATGTTCGACCAACCGGAGCTGGAGGGGATACTGCGGGCCGCCGCGCGTCGCCACCCGGCGGTGACTGTTCGAGGCGATGTCGAAGTCACCGCGGTGACCGTGGAAACCGACGGCGTCCGAGTCGAGTTCACCGATCGGACCACCGGCGCGACGGCGTCGGTTCACGCACGGTACGTATTGGGCTGCGACGGCGCCAACAGCGTGGTCCGCGCCGCCATCGGCGCCGAGATGCGGGATCTGAGTTTCGAGCAACGGTGGCTGGTCGTAGACGTGGCCACCACGGTCGAACTCGGCGCGTGGGACGGCGTACATCAGGTGTGCGATCCGGTCCGCGCCGCGACCTACATGCGCATCGGAAAGGCACGCCACCGTTGGGAGTTCCGGCTGCGTCCCGGTGAGACAGCGGCCCACTACGGCGAGATCGGTCGGATACACGCCCTGATCCGACCGTGGACCGGTGGCGTTCCGATCGAGGACCTCCAGTTGCTCCGAGTGGCCGAGTACACCTTCCGCGCCCAGCTCGCCGACCGCTGGCGGGCGGGACCGGTCTTCCTACTGGGCGACGCGGCTCATCTCACGCCACCCTTCATCGGTCAGGGCATGGGCGCCGGACTGCGCGACGCGGCCAACCTCACCTGGAAGCTGGCCGGAGTGCTCGCCGGAGACCTGCCCGAGCAGGTGCTGGACTCCTACGAGACCGAACGAAAACCGCACACCCGGACGATGATCCGGCTGGCCAAGGTCACCGGGATGGCCATGACCGACGGCGGTGAACTGGGCAACCTGGTGCGCCGACTCCTCGCTCCGCAACTGCGTCGCCTGCCTGGCTTCCACGCTCTGGTCGCCAGCGGGGAGACGCCGCCGCTGCGCCGATCCGAGCTCGTCACGCGGCCGCGTCTGGGTCGTGGCCGGGCGGGGCATCTGATTCCCAATGTGGTCCTGGACGACGGCCGTCGCTACGACGATGTGGCCGCGGGCCGCTATACGATCGTCACCACGATTCAGCCGTCGTCTTTGCAGCGCACCCGGATCATCGAACGCGGCGCGGCAGTGGTGGTCGCGAGTCCCGGAAGCGAACTGCGGCGCTGGCTGCGCCGAGGCGGTACCCGTGCCGCGCTCGTCCGGCCCGACGGCGCTGTCCAGTGCTGCGCCATGGACTTGGAGGCGCTCTGCGCAGTCATGCCTCGATTCGGCCCTGGTCGCGCCATAGAGGTGAACATGAATGACTGACGGCTCGATCATGGCTGACGAAATATTCATTCCGAGATCTCGAGGCAGATCGACGGAACGCCGTGTTCGAGCCGGGACTCCCGGCCTGAGACCCCTGGGCGGGCTCTCGGCAGCACAGTAGGGTGGAGACCATGAAAATTCTCCTCACCGCCGGTGTGGTGGTTCTGGTCCTCTTCGGCATCTCCAAGCTGCGCCGGCGTGGCGACGCGGACATGTGGCACGAGGTGACCACCCGCTGATCCCCCGGGGCCTTAGCTCAATTGGCAGAGCACTGTCTTTGCAAGGCAGGGGTTAGGGGTTCGATTCCCCTAGGCTCCACTGGAACGCTGCTTGATTACCGGTTCGGGATGCAAGCGGCAAGTGCGCTACCCGAAAACCGAATCAGCTGAAATTTTGTGTCCAATTGGACACAGAGCGGTGACGCCACAGTCGCTACCAGGCCGGGCAATCAGACGAAATCAGACGTTTCTGTGCCAAACTGGCCTCGCACAGTAATGCACTCCTCACCCTCCGGAGGACCGTCTATGACGAATTCTGTTGCGCCACTCGAATTGCCCGAACCCCTCGTCATCACGCTGGGGAATCTGAAGGGCGGTGTCGGCAAAACGACATCAGCGTTCTTCTTGGCGAGCTACTTCGCTTCGGTTCACGAACTGCGGGTGCTGGTGATCGACGCCGACCCGCTCAGCCAGACCGGATACTCCTGGTACCGCAGGCTGGTCAAGGGGGGCATCGAGGTGCCGTTCGACCTGGTTGCGTTCCCTTCCCGGCATGTCGACGACTGCATCACCGACAATGCCGCCGATTTCGACGTCATCATCGTGGACGCCGGGGGTGAGTCCGCCGAGATCTTCAAGGCCGCGATACCGAAAAGCGATGAGCTCTTGTTGTTGACGAGTGTGAGCCCATCCGAAGTCAAACGAGTCCCGAGTACATTCAAGGCCGCCGAGGAGGCGGCGGCGGGCAGTGACCGTGAAATCCGGGTGCGGGTGCTGATGACCAAAGTTCCGGTGATCATGAAGAAAGGCGTGAACGTCTCCACCGAATACCGGGCGCAGCGGGGGCACCTGGAGAGCGCGGGCTACGACGTATTCAACTCCTATTTGAGCGCTTGGAAATGGTATCGGGAGGCGGCCGATGGGGAGGTCGGTGAGGGCGCCGAGAATCCGATCGAGAATTTGGGGGAGTACCAGCAGGTGGGCGACGAGCTGGTGCGCTCGTACCGGGCACTGATGGAGGTGCCGGCCTGATGCCTCCACAACGCAGGAAAGCCTCTATCGGCGGCGCCAACCCGCTCTCCGACGGCGCCGAGCATACGCCACCGGTTTCGCCGCTGCGCGATGCCGAATGGCGACGGTCGAAGCCGGCCGTGAGCCCGAACGTCTTGACCATGCCGGTCCCCGATGCGGGCGACGGGCCGCTGAGCGACCGCGAGCGGGCACAGTTGACGGTGTGCGAGTCGTCGATCGATACGCTGCGCATCGCATTCTGGGCGGCAGGGCGCGCACTGCAGATCGTGCGTGACGGCCGGCTCTATCGCGACAGCCACGAGACGTTCGACGAGTACGTGGAACAGCGCTGGGATATGCAACGGTCCTACGCCCACAAGCTGATTCGCGCCTGGCCGCTGGCCGCTCGGTTGCATCCGATAGCGCCCGCGATCAACGAGGGACAAGTTCGCGAATTGCTACCGGTGGTGGCCGAGTACGGCGAAGACGCGGCGGTCACCGTGTACACCACCGTGGCCGCGGGCGCCGATGTCAAGGTCACCGCGGGAAAGCTGCGGCAAGCGGTCGCACTGCTTCCCGAACGCTATGACGAGCAAGAGGTGGTGGAGCGGCTGCGGGCGTGGTTGCGCGGTGAGTTGCCGGACGGCCAGAACGACCGCGCGGCAGACATCTTCACCGCCATGGAGTCTCGGCTCGCCGCGCTGACCAGACGCGTCGTCAAGGGCTCGAGCGGCGACCCCCGGGCCGCACGGGAATTCGCCGCGAAGCTCAGGACGATCGCGAAGCAGATCGAGGAACAGATCATTGTGTGATGCCGGTGAACCAGCGGTGGCCCCGCAGCGGGATGGATTCCCCTGTGGGGCCATTGCGTCGTGGCACAGAATTCCGGGAAGGAAAGTTCATATTCACGAATGACACGGTATGAACGAGTTATTGTTTCGTTATGATTTTATGGCGTGTTGTGCTTTGCGTGTTGTGCATGATGCCGAAAGGTGAATGCTCGGATCGGATCCGCTGGGACTGAAGAAGCACCGTGATGGTTTTCGAATCAATTCGAGGTCTTCGGTGAAGCCAATCGCGCCGCGAATCGCGGCGTCGTACGGCTCTCCGGAGAACGGCGATATGAGCATCGGAGGACCGCATCATGGCATCAAAGACCGACGTCCGATATACCCGCTACCTGCGACGTGCTGTTTACTGGGTACTCGCCGCCGGGGCGGCCGTACTGCTGGGCATGTTGTTCAACGCCGCGGAGGCATCCGCACAGCCGGTAACCATCCCGGGCGTGGGAACGATCGAACTTCCCGCCGAAATTCCGCTTCCCGAAGCGCCAGAAGAATTGCTGCGGCACAACGCAATACTTCCGGTCACCGATACGCCGGTGAAGGCCGCGATCTCGGGAATGGAGCACTCTGCCGCTATGACGGTCCCGGAAATAGAGATCGCTCCCGCGACTCTCGGCCCGGCGGTCGAATTCCCGGTCTCGGTGGTCGTTCCCGTGATCGAGCTGCATATGCCGACGGTCCTTCCGGCGATCGAAATTCCGCTGCTGGGCGTACTGCCGGAAATCGAGCTGCCCTTCCTCGCCGAGTTCCCGGAGATCATGCCCAGGGCGCCCACCCCACCCGCGACGGTGGTACCGCAGAAGAGCGCCGGCGAGATGGCAGTCGACGCGGCACTGACCAAACTCGGCTCCGACTACAGCTACGGCGCGGTCGGCCCCGACTCCTTCGATTGCTCGGGACTGGTGCAGTGGTCCTACGAGCAGGCCGGTATAGACCTGCCACGCACCAGCTACGACCAGCTCGCCGCCGGAACGCCGGTGCCGCTCGAAGACCTGCGGCCAGGCGATATGGTCTCCTACTACGGTGGAAGCCACTCCGCCCTCTACGCCGGCGACGGCAAAGTCATCCATGCGTCCACCTACGGCATAGGGGTGACCACCTCCCCCCTCTCCTCGATGCCGGTAACCGGCGCCCGCCGATTCTGAGACCAATCACCGACTCCGGCCATCACCGGTTCAGCAGCGACGAGCAAGCGGCCCCAGCCAAGCTCACCATCGCGCAGCCAGCGCAGATGCCGGCCCCCACTACGCAACCCGCGCACACGCCCGCGCAGACCACAACACGGCTCCTGCTTTGGTCGTAGACGCTCGAAGCAGCACGAAAAGCACCTCTCCCAGCACGCCCGCGGTAGCCAGCGCGGCGACAGATTTGGTCTCGGCATGCTTGACCAAGCCGATGACCAGCTCCAGGGCTCGCCAGGCAGCGTGAATGCGCTGATTGTCCCGGCCGACCAAGTGGGGCATCCTTCGCCAGTGCCGCGCGGTCCAGCTCATCCGGCAATCCCCCTCTTCCGCAGACGGTTCGCCAGTGTGGTGATCCGGTCGCGCCGGTCGATCTCACGCTGCGCCCGATCGTCCCGATCCGCCTCGTTGATCTTCTCGAACTCGTTGTGCAGCCAGCTTTCCGTGCGACGAGTATCGAGATCTTTCGCGGCGATGTCCTGACTTTCGCGCTTGCTCACGTACCGCTCATGCAGATTCGTTCCGGCCTGTGTCCGGCGGTAAACGCGTTCGTCATAGGCAGTCCTGCCGCTCAGCACCTTGGCCAAGGCAGGCAGGCAGAGCTGGTCGCCCACCCGGCAGACGAGTGCCTCATGAGCGCTCGGCTCGAGCAGTTCACCGATTTCCCGCGAACGCCTGTGAAATGTGCGTTTGCGTACGTCGTCGAGGTTGCGTTGCGCGACGATCGGAAAACGGCGGCTTCGGTTCGGCCAGGCTCTGGACCTCGGGCTCTAGCAAATTTCGTATTTCCGGGGTGGAAAGGTCCGGGATCGGGGAGGCCGGTCAGGTCGGCGACCGCATGGCCGCGGCCTAGGCCTACTGCCTGAGGGGACCGTGCCGGTCCAGGTGCAAGTAGGTGTAACCGGTGACGAGCAGGCACACGACGGTCGCGGTGATCAGCATGGCCCAGCCTGCGACCAGCAGGCTCAGCAAGCCGCCGATCAGCGCGCCGAGCGCGAAACTCGCGTAGAGCAGGAAATACCCGAGCCAGTCCGCGTAGTCGCCGCCACTGATATGGCGTTCGATGCCCTGGCCCAGCTTGACCAGTGTCCCCGTGACATAACTCAGCGGCACCGACACCTCGCCGTTCTGCACGAACGACGTGTTGAGCGCTCCGACTCCGAAGGCGACGAACATGATCGGCAGCAGGCCGATCGGCTCGGTGGCCGTCTGGTACTCGAGTATGTCGATGACCGAGGCGAGCGCGAGGCAGACAGTGGTGAGCAGGGTGGCTCCGTGCGGGTGGCCGGACCAGTAGCGTCTGCGGCACCACGAGGCCACTACGACACCGGACAGGAACGAGGTCAGCAATCCGGCGGCAGCCAACGCCATGTCCGGCTCGTCATGGAAGTACCCGAGGACGGCCCGTTCGGTATTGCCCGTCATGAAGGTGACGAAGTAGCCGGCCGTGTGCATGAACGCCGCCGCACCGATCAACCCGGCGAGCGCGGCCAGCACCCAGGACAGTCTGGCCTCGGAGTCGAAAAGTGCCTGTTTACGAATTTCTTTCAGTTCCGGCACGGTCGAACTCCTTCCGGTGCGGCGATGCCTCAGTGAACCAGGCCCCTGAGAGGAATACGCCCACGCAGCGCCGAGGGTTGCTCATTGATCGCCGGTACTTCGAACGCGTGCGGTCGCCGGTTGGTTCCCGCGTGGTAACCGAGTGACTTGGAAGTGCCGTCTTCCCTGGTCCGCCCCGGTGACGCAAGATCATGTCGGTTACGAAAAGTAACTGACCGAGAAAGGGATCTCCGATCGTGAACGCAGGAAAGAAGGCCGTGGTCACCGGCGGGACGCACGGCATGGGGCTGGCCATCGTCGAGGCATTGCTCGCCGAGGGGGTCGAGGTGGTGGCGACCGGGCGCAACGAGCACACGCTCGAGCAAGCTCGGGCCAGACTGTCCGGCCGGGCTGCCCATGTCTTGCGGTCGGACGCGGCCAGCGCGACCGATATCGAGGCGCTGGGCGACCTCGTCGAACAGCGTCTCGGCAGCATCGACGCGCTGTTCGTCAACCACGGCACGGCCGAATTCCAGACGCTGGAACTCGCCACCGAGGAATCGTTCGACCGCCAATTCACCGTCAACACCAAGGGCGCGTTCTTCACCGTTCAACGACTGGCTCCACTCCTGGTCGCGGGTGGCTCGATCGTCTTCACCACCGTCGCCAACGACGTCGTGTTTCCCGGACTCAGCGCCTATTCCGGTTCGAAGGAAGCGCTGCGGGCGATCGCCCAGGTGCTGGCGGCCGAGTTGCTGCCGCGCCGGATCAGGGTGAACTCGGTGGCGCCGGGGTTCATCGAGACGCCGACGATGGGCGTGGTCGGGCTGACCGAGCAGCAGCGAGCCGAGTTCTTGGAACAAGGTGAGCGCAGTACGCCGTTACGGCGCAACGGAACCGTCGAGGAGGTCGCGAAGGCCGCGCTGTTCCTTGCTTTCGACGCCACATTCACTACCGGAGTCGAATTTCCCGTCGACGGCGGCTGGGGGCAGGGGCTCGGGGTGCCCGGGTCGGTAGCAGAGGCGGCGGCATGACGCAGAAGGTGGCGACGTTCGCGGAGATCGAGGCGGAATTCGACGCCTACGTCGGGCGCATCGTCTACGCGACCATGGTGACGGTGGACAAACGGAATCGGCCGCGCACCAGGGTGCTGATTCCCATCTGGGAAAACGTGGGCGGGCGCCCGCTCGGCTGGCTGGGGACCTACCGGACGCCGGTCAAGGAAGCTCACATCGCGAACAATCCGCATGTCAACTTCTCCTATTGGGCGCAGGGCACCAACAACTCGGTCGCGGTCGACGCAACCGCGCAGTGGGTGGATACTCCCGACATCCGGGAGCGGGTATGGGAGCTGTACCGCAAGACGAGTCCGCGCGGCGCGGGCTACGACCTGGGACAGTTCTGGCGGTCGCCGAACGATCCCCAATTGCAGATCCTGCGCTTGGAGCCGTGGCGCATCCAGGTGATCCGCGGCATGGATCTGCGGAGCCGAATCTGGCAGGCGCCCCCGGATAGCGGCGGAGACGCTCGGCCGGGCCCGCCCCGAGGAGTCGCTGCTCGGTTACCGTGCTGAGGTGGATACTCTGCTCGACTTCCTGCTGACCGAGCCGGTGGCGGCGGCGCCGCTGGACGATGTCGCCGCGGCGTGGACGCGACATCGCGTGGCGGCGAACAGATTCGACCAGCCGGTGGAGGTGGCGGTCGCGGGCGGCTTCGGGGCCGACCGGCTGGGGTTCGCTTTCCTGTCCGGCTATCAGGAGGCGCTGCGGACGCTGATTCCCCAGCTGCCGGATGACGAGCTGGTGGCGATGTGCGCGACCGAGGAGGGCGGCGCTCATCCCGCCGCGATCCAGACCACACTCACCGAGCGAGATGGCCTCTGGCTGGTCGACGGCGCGAAGTCGTTCGCGACCATGGGCACGTTCGCGCGACAGCTGGTGGTGATCGCCAGCGTCGGCGCGGGGTCCGACGGGCGAAACCTACTGCGCGCGTGCATGATCGACGCTCGAGCAGCCGGGGTGTGCTTGACCGATCGCGCCGCTCTCCCTTTCGCGCCCGAGGTTCCACACGCCTCGGTCGTGCTGAGCGGCGTACCCGCGCGAGTACTGCCCGGCGACGGATATCTGGACTACCTCAAACCGTTCCGCACGATCGAGGACATCCATGTGCTCGCCGCCACTCTGGGCTGGTTGACGCGAGTCGCCCGAGCGTCGGACTGGCCGCGGGCGAGCAGGCAACGACTGCTGACCGCCGTGGCCGCCGTGCGCGGACTGGACATCGCCGCGCCGAGTTCTCCGGGCGTTCACATCGCGCTCGGCGGCGTCTTCGAGTTGTTCGGTGGACTGCTGGCGGAACTCGATCCGTTGTGGGAATCCGCGGACCCGGTGACACGTCGGAGGTGGGAGCGCGACCGGCCACTGCTCGCCACCGCCGGGCGCGTGCGCGGGCAACGGCTCAGCGCCGCGTGGCAGGCGGTGGAACCAGACGTCGATCAGCCGGAATAAGCGTCCGAACCGGCCCGGAAATGGGGAGCGGGCCTCGGCGAAGGGGGGGAGTTAGCCGAGGCCCGCGTAGGGTCGGCCCGGGGGGGAGGGGCCGACTTGAACGATGCTACTCGATGATCCGCGATTGTGTGTGCGCGAGGACGTCCACGTTCTCGAGATTTTTCGGGTTGGCTTACCTCCGGGGAGTTCGACAGTCACTGTCGCCGGCCGATCGTCTCTCCGTGCCGTTCCTGACCGTTGGCCGGGTGTTTGCCAAAATCCTTGGACGACAGGTGGTTCGGTGCTTCGCTGGCGACATGACCTGCCGCGGCGTCAGGTGCCGCAGAGCATGCCGACCAATCGCCACGCGACGAATCGAGGGGGCTTTACGGGGTGTCGATCACGTCGGAACCGGTCGGTCCGCGTGTCGCCGGATTGCGCGTGCCGCCCGAACTTGTCGTACCCCGATGCGAACATGTGTTCGTGTCCACCGACTCGACAACCCGTCCGGCCCATACCCACTCGACGGTACGGTCAGCGTTCCGGCGTTCGCTGTCCGAGTACCGGTCTTCCACGATTCGGGTAGTCCGCTACGCGCGCTTCGATGCCCGACCGCGCGGGACCATCGAGCAGGTCGCATTCCGATCCGGTACCCCCGAGCACCGACTGGATCGGAATGCGGCCTTCTCGCGCTGGGGCGTCGCTGGATCATTGCCCGGCCATTCGAAACAAATCGGGTGAATCTGTCGGTCGGCGGGACAATACTGACTCGGGTATCGGCCGGTCATCCGACCGGCGAATTGATCGGCGCCCGGGAATCCCGGCCGTCGCAGGCAACCACATCGAACTCATAGATCTCAGGAGAATCATGCCCGACGCAATAGTCGCCGAGGGTCTGGTCAAACGATACGGCCAGCTGGTGGCCCTCGATGGACTCGACTTGAACGTCCCGGAGGGGACCGTCACCGCACTGCTCGGTCCCAACGGCGCAGGTAAGACCACCGCCGTACGTGTGCTCACCACCCTGTTGGTGCCGGATGCCGGGCGCGCGACGGTCGCGGGCATCGACGTGCTGCGCGATCCACAGGCGCTGCGCTCCCGCATCGGGGCGTCGGGCCAGTACGCCGCGGTCGACGAATACCTCACCGGATTCGAGAATTTGGAAATGGTGGGACGTCTCTATCACATGGGCGTGCAGCGGAGTAAGGAACGTGCGCGTGAATTGCTCGAACGATTCCGGCTCACCGACGCCGCCGACCGGCCGGTCAAAGGATACTCCGGCGGTATGCGCCGCCGCCTCGACCTGGCCGGCGCACTGGTCGCGAATCCCCCCGTCCTGTTTCTCGACGAGCCGACCACCGGTCTCGATCCCCGTGCGCGCCTGGACCTTTGGGACGTCATCGAGGAACTGGTCGCCGGTGGGACCACGTTGCTGCTCACCACGCAGTACATGGAAGAGGCGGACCGGCTCGCCGACTCCATCGCGGTGATCGATCACGGCAAGGTGATCGCCAAGGGCACCGCGGACGAACTGAAGACCATGGTCGGCGGCGACCGCATCGAGCTGACCGTCGATCGTGTGGAAAACCTCGCGACGGCCGAGGCCGCGCTGAAGAGCCTGGCCGACGGCGAGATCCATCTCGAGCCCGGATTGCGCAGGATCATCGTCCCGGTCGCCGACGGATCGCAGGCTCTGGTGGAGGCGGTCGGGCGGCTGGCCGAGCACAGCGTGCAGATTCACGATGTCGGTCTGCGGCGCCCGTCGCTGGATGACGTCTTCCTCACCCTCACCGGCCATGAAGCGGCGCGGGCCGCCGACGGCGACAAGAAGATCGGCAAGCTGGAAGCTACGGAAGGAACGACCCGATGACCGCGACGGCCCCTGCCCTGACCAGGCCCTCGTTGGGCGAGCGGCTATCCATAGTGGTCAGCGACAGTGTGACCATCGCGAAACGCAACGTCATCAAGATCAAGCGGGTACCCGACGTCCTGATCTTCTCCACGCTCTCGCCGATCATGTTCGTGCTGCTGTTCGCCTACGTCTTCGGCGCGGCCATCGACGTGCCCGGGCTCTCCGGCGGCTATCGCGAGTTCCTCATCGCGGGCATCTTCGCGCAGACCGTGGTGTTCGGCGCGACCTTCACCGGTGCGGGCCTGGCCGAGGACATGCAGAAGGGCATCATCGACCGATTCCGCTCCCTGCCGATGGCAACATCGGCGGTGCTGGTCGGCCGCACGATCAGCGACGTGGTGATCAACGTGGTCAGCCTGACGGTCATGTCGCTGACCGGCCTGGCTGTCGGCTGGCGGATACGCGGTTCGTTCCTGGACGCGGTGCTGGCTTACATCCTGCTGCTGCTGTTCGCCTACGCGGTGTCCTGGATCATGGCCGTGGTCGGACTGCTGGTGCGGGCGCCCGAGGTGTTCAACAACGCCAGCTTCATGGTGATCTTTCCGCTCACCTTCATCGCCAACACCTTCGTCCCGAGCGAGAAGCTGCCCACCGTACTGCGGGTGATCGCGGAATGGAACCCGGTGTCGGCACTCACTCAGGCGACTCGTGACCTGTTCGGCAACACCAGCCCCCTGGCACCGACGCCGGACGCTTGGTCGTTGCAGCACCCGGTCATCACGTCCCTGGTCTGGGTGGTGGTGATCCTGGTGGTGTTCGTGCCGCTGGCCCTGCGTCAGTACAAGAAGACGGTCAGTCGCTGACCTGCAGTCGCTGACCTGCGAGCCCGTGTCAGCGATCGTGTTCCGCGCCGGCTCCCGCGACGTGGGTCGGCGCGGAGCCGTTGCGGGAGTATCCGATGCGCGGCGGCGCGGGGGCGGGTTCCGGCTGCTGCGGCCGCCGGGCGCGGACCAGATAGGCCACGCCGCCCGCCAGCGCGACGGCGGCCGCGACGATGAGCCGGTTACGTGAACGCGAAGAGACATGCAGGCGCCCCGAGGTCATTGGACCACTCTATGCACAGCCCGGCGATTCGCGCAGGAGGCCCAGCTCACAGCGTGGTGCGGCCCAGTTCGGCGGTCTCGGCGCCGACCGTGGCACGATGGGCGGCGTGACCTCACCGAATCAGACATCCGTGGCAACGCTGCACACGAATCACGGCGATATCAAGCTCGCGCTTTTCGGTAACCACGCGCCCAAGACGGTCCGCAATTTTCTAACTCTCGCCGACGGTTCGGCGCCGTACACCACCGCGAACGCCAGCGGAGGCAACACCGGCCCGTTCTATGACGGCGCCCTGTTCCATCGTGTGATGGCGGGCTTCATGATCCAGGGTGGCGATCCCACCGGTACCGGTCGCGGCGGCCCGGGCTACGAATTCGGCGACGAGTTCCACCCGGAGTTGCGGTTCGACCGCGGCTACCTGTTGGCGATGGCCAACGCGGGCCCTGGTACCAACGGCTCGCAATTCTTCATCACGGTCGGCCCGCAGCCGCACCTCAACCGCAAGCACACGATCTTCGGCGAAGTCGTGGATCCGGACTCCCGCAAGGTCGTCGACGCGATCGCGACCGCCAGGACCGATCGCAACGACCGGCCCATCGAACCCGTAGTCATCACCAAGATCACGATCGAATGAGCTCATGAATCCCCAGCCGCCCGCACCTTCCTGCGTCCGCCACCCGAATCGTCCGACCGGCCTGGCCTGCACGCGGTGCGGGCGGCCGTCTTGTGCCGAGTGCCTGCGTCCGGCGGCCGTCGGCCAGCACTGTGTCGACTGCCTGCGTTCGGATCAGCGCAGCGTCGCGCCGGTGCGCACCGTTTCCGGCGCGGCGGCTGCTCGCACGGCCGCGCCGTACGTGACCTACGCGCTGATCGCGTTGAATGTAGTGGTCTACGCGATCACCGCGGCCCAGGCGAAGAGCCTGATGGACAACCAGCGTGGCTCTGCTCTGTTCTTGGACTGGGTGCTGTACGCGCCCGCGGTCGCGGAGGGCGAATGGTGGCGAGTGCTCGGTTCCGGCTTTCTGCACTACGGGCCGATCCATCTGCTGCTGAACATGTTCGCCCTGTACGTCGTGGGCCGGGACGCCGAACTGGTGCTCGGCCGGCTCCGCTATCTCGCCGTGTATCTGGTCTCGCTGCTCGGCGGGTCCGCCGGGGTGATGTTGTTCGCGCAGAACAGTCTCACGGCCGGTGCGTCCGGCGCGGTGTACGGCATGTTCGGCGCGATCACGGTCATCCTGATCCGGCTGCGGCAGAACCCGAATCAGATGCTCATCATCATCGGCATCAACGTCTTCATCAGTCTGTCGCTGCCCGGAATCTCGCTGTGGGGGCATCTCGGTGGTCTGGCCGCGGGGACACTCGCGACGCTCGGCATCCTGTTCCTGCCCGGTTGGTTGCGAGTGAAGACGCCTGAGACGGCGCGGGCGATCGGCTGGGTGGCGGTAGCGGTCGTCGCGATCGCGGCCCTGGCGACGGTGACTGTGAGCGCCCTCACTTTGGCTGCCTGACAGCGGGATTCGCTTCACGTGAAACATTCGGCGTCCGGCCGCCTCGGATTGCTCGAGGTCCCGGACGCGGAGTCAGCGGGCCTTGTTCTCGGTGAGCCGTAGCGCTTCGACCAAGTCGCGGTACACGAACTCCGGGTTGGCGCCCAGATCCCAGCGGCCGAAGATCAGCAGTCGATCCGAGCCGTCGCGCTCGACGTCGATCTCCAGCATCGGCATCTTGCGCCCCAATCGCCGGTAGCTCACCACCCGCGCGCGAATGATCTGATCGGGGACGTACTCGTCCGGTCCCGTCAGTGTGCGGACTACCAAGCGAGGGTGTGCCCCGGACACGACGGAGAGGCGAGGGCGTTGCCGGAATCCGAGTCCGGCCAAGGCGAGGAGTCCGATGGCTGCCAGTCCCACGAGCAGACGACTGGGCGCGTCGGTGGTCACGACCGCGGCAACGGCCAGGACGATGCCGCCCACCGTGACCGCGACGAGCGCGGCTGTGGGCGTGGTCCAGGCCAGGCTCGGTTCATCGCGGTCCCGCGGGCCGGGGACCGGGGGCTCCGGACTCACAGCACTCCTCAATCGCTCCTCGAGTTGTCCACAGGCTCATCCACAGGTGTGCATGAATGACACGTCTGTAATCCGTGTCTGTAATCCGTCTTGACGCGGCGGAGCTCAGCGCCAGCGCATCGTCATGATCAGGCCGACCACCATCAGGCCGAAACCGATCAGGAAGTTCCATGCGTTGAGGTCGTTCATCCAGCTGATCTGCTCGGCCGCCAAGTAGTAGACGAGCAGCCACACCAGACCGGCGAGCATGAACCCGAGCATGATGGCGACATACCAGACCGGAGACGGCCCAGCCTTCACCTTCACCGGGGTCCGGCTGGCAGGGTTGATCGTATAGTCGGTCTTCTTACGGACCTTCGACTTGGGCATGACGTCCTCGTATTCGGCGTGCAGGTCGTGGTCTCTAGGCTATCCCAACAGGTAATGGATGCGACGCCGCGCCGGGCAGGGACGTAATCTCGATGCCATGCGTGTTCTGGTCGTCGACAATTACGACAGCTTCGTCTTCAACCTGGTGCAGTACCTCGGTCAACTGGGTGTCGATGCCGTCGTCTGGCGTAACGACGATCCGAACCTGGCCGACGTAGACGCGGTCGTGCGCGACTTCGACGGCATCCTGATCAGCCCCGGTCCCGGTACTCCCGACCGTGCGGGCGCGAGCATCCCGTTGGTGCGCGCGTGCGCCGAACAAGCTGTTCCGCTGCTCGGCGTGTGTCTCGGCCATCAAGCGATCGGCGAGGCGTTCGGCGCCACCGTCACCAGGGCTCCGGAGTTGCTGCACGGGAAGACGAGCGAAGTCTTTCACATCGGCGCCGGCGTGCTGGCCGGTCTGCCCGACCCGTTCACCGCCACGCGATACCACTCGCTCACCGTGGTCGAGGACACCCTGCCGGAGGAGATCGAGGTGCTCGGACGCACCGAGAGCGGGATCGTGATGGCCATGCGACATCACACGTTGCCCATTCACGGCGTGCAGTTCCATCCGGAATCGGTGCTGACCCAGGGTGGGCACCGGATGCTGGCGAACTGGCTCGGCGTGTGCGGGAAGCGTCCCGCCGAAGGTTTGGTGCGGACGCTGGAGGCGGAGGTCGCCGCGCTGGTGCTGCAGTGACCCGTCCGCATGTGCTGCTGTCGGTCGCGGTGAGCATCGACGGGTACATCGATGACGCGAGCCCCGAGCGGCTGCGCTTGTCCGACGCGGCGGACTTCGATCGCGTGGATCAGGTCCGCGCGGAATCGGACGCGATCCTGGTCGGCGCGCAGACCTTGCGCAGCGACAATCCGCGCTTGCTCGTCGACAGCGCCGAACGCAGGGCGGCCCGCGTCGCGGCGGGTAAACCGGAGTATCCACTGAAGGTGACGGTCTCGGCCGGCGGTGACTTGGATCCTGAGCTGCGGTTCTGGCACCACGGCGGCGACAAGCTCGTGTACACCACGACGGCAGGCGCGCCGGAACTCGCCGCCCGGCTGACCGGACTGGCCCAGATCGTGGATCTCGGTCGCGAACTCGATTTCGGCGCACTGCTGGACGATTTAGGCGGACGCGGCGTCGATCGCCTCATGGTGGAGGGCGGCACCCGCATCCACACCGCGTTCCTCGCCGCCGATCTGGCCGACGAACTCCACCTGGCGGTCGCTCCCATCCTGGTGGGCGACGCCGCGGCGCCACGCTTTCTCGGCCCGGCCGACTTCCCGGGGGCGCCGTACCGCAGGATGCGACTCGCGGGCGTGACCCAGGTCGGTGATGTCGCCGTGCTGCGATATCTGCCGAAAACCGACCAAGCCTGACGCTGGAGTCGCACGCCGAATATCGCGTGCTGGAGCACGCGCCGACGCGCGGCCGCCCGTGGTCGGCATCAGCTCGCAGCGCCTCGACCAGGCGCCGACGAGGCAGTCACGCCGACCGAAAGCGGCGACGGGAGTGACGCGAGGAGGCAGTTTCGCTGAACCGCCCCCTGCGCCGGTCCGAAAGCTAAGGACGCCCGTATACGGCGGTCACGAACTCGCCGAGCTGGTTGTCGTCCAGGTGCCTGGCCAGGTCCGCCTCACTGATCATGCCGACCAGCCGTTTGTTCTCGATCACCGGCATGCGCTTGACCCGGTTGCTTTCCATCTCATCGAGAACGACCTCGATGTCGGCGTTGGCGTCGACCCACCGTGGCGTCGCTTCGCACAGTTCAGACACCCTGCAGGCCGATGGCGACTTGCCCTGGGCGATGCACTTCACGACGATGTCGCGGTCGGTGACGATGCCGCACATCCGCTCGTTCTCGTCCGAGATGATCAAGGACCCGACATCGAGTTCGGCCATGGTGCGTGCGGCCTGCTCGATGGTCGTGTCCTTCTGGATCCACTGAACGCCGGGTTTCATGATGTCCTTGGCAGTGGTCATGAGCTACCTCCTCGTGCTCAGCTGCGCTGATTGGGATGGAGCAGCATCATTCTCCCGCAATTCACACCGGGTGGTCTCGTTTTCTCGATACCGGCGACCGCGGCCGGTCACGGCGGCCCCAGCACCCCCACGCCGACCAGGATGGCACTGTTCTTCTGGATCGAACTGCCCGCCGACGGTTGCTGGCTGAGGATGCGGCCGACATTGCCCGCGTCGAAGGTGCCCTGCGGAGACTGGCTGATCTGACTGGTGCTACCGGTCCAGCCTTCGGCGCGCAGCTTCTCCACGGCCTGCGAGACGGTGAGACCGAGCAGCGACGGCATCTTGAGATCACCCGCGGACACCTGGACGGTGACCGTGGAGCCCTTCTCCGCGTTGCTGCCGCCCGCCGGACTGGAAGCGACCACTTCGCCTTTGGGTTTCGAAGACTGCACCTCTTGGACGACGACCTTGAATCCGTTGCCCTCGATGTTCGGTTGCGCCACATCGATCGACTGGCCGACGACGTACGGGACGCGGACCGCCTCGGGGCCGGTGCCGATCGTGACGACGACCTCCCAGTCGACGTCGACCTTCGAACCCGGTGACGGATTCTGCTCGATCACCTGATCCTTCTCGGCGGTGCTCGACGGTATGCGCTCGACGTTCGGGTTCATCCGCAGGCCCTTGGAGTTCAACTCCTGCTCGGCCTGCTGCTGGGTGAGACCGGTGAGCTTCGGCACCTGTACCTGCGCGGGCCCGGTGGATACCTGGACTGTGACGGTGCTTCCCTCATCGATCCGCGAGCCGCCGAGCGGCTGTGTCGCGATCACGTTGCCTGTGGCGACCTTGCTGTCGGGCTTCTGCTGTATCGCCACCGTGAAGCCGAGCTTCTGCAAAGCCTCCTGAGCCTGCTGCGAGGTTTTGTTGGACAGGTCGGGAACGGCGACCTGATCCGGTCGGCTTCCCGGCCCGAGCAGCACCCAGAACAGCGCGAACACCACGGCGACGGCCGCGACGGCCCCGAGGGCGATATAGGCAGGCCGACGCTGGCCGTTCGGTTCGGCCGGATCCTGCTCGGCGGTGTCGTCGTCGCGCTCGACGGTGCGGTAGCTGCGCGGCGGGGGCTCGTCCGCGCCCATGATGGTGGTGCGGTCCTCGTCGGTCATCACCATCGGTGCGCTGGGCTTCTGGCCGCCGAGCACCCGGATCAGGTCGGCGCGCATCTCGGCGGCGGTCTGATACCGGTTGGCCGGGTTCTTGCTCATCGCCTTGAGCACGACCGAGTCCAGCTCGCGCGGTACCCCGGGATGTACGTGCGAAGGCAGCCGCGGATCTTCCCGGACGTGTTGGTAGGCGACGGCGACCGGCGAGTCGCCCGTGAAAGGCGGCTCGCCGGTGAGGATCTCGAACAGCACACAACCGACGGAGTAGACGTCCGAGCGGGCGTCCACGGTTTCGCCGCGGGCCTGTTCCGGCGAGAGGTACTGCGCGGTGCCGATCACCGCCGCGGTCTGCGTCATCGGGTTGGAGCTGTCGGCGATCGCACGCGCGATGCCGAAGTCCATCACCTTCACCGCGCCCGAGCGGTTGATCATGATGTTCGCGGGCTTCATGTCGCGGTGCACGATTCCGGCCTTGTGGCTGAAATCCAATGCGGCGCAGACATCCGCGATGATCTCCATCGCGCGGCGCGGCGGCATCGGCCCTTTGCCGCGCACGATGTCGCGCAGCGTATCGCCGTCCACGTACTCCATCACGATGTACGGCAGTGGACCACCGTCGATCTCGGCCTCGCCGGTGTCGTAGACCGCGACGATGGCGGGGTGGTTGAGCGCTGCGGCGTTCTGCGCTTCGCGCTTGAACCGAAGGTAGAAGGTGGGGTCGCGAGCCAGGTCCGCCCGCAACACTTTGATCGCCACGTCCCGGCTCAGCCGGACATCGCGCGCCTTGTGCACCTCGGACATACCGCCGAACCCGATGATCTCGCCAAGCTCGTAGCGAGACGAGAGATTCTTCGGGGTCGTCATGGCTGTCCTTGCGAAGGAGTGGCGAATCCGCTGCGGGTAGCCGAGGGACCTCGGGCGCCGGGAATCTCCGGGAATGGTATTTCGATGGTGGGGACCCGCGGCCGGGTGGTGGTGGCCGAGGGCGCGGTTGTGGTCGGCTTCGTCGTGCTCGGTGCCGTGGTGGTGGGCGGCGGGGTGGTCGTCGTCGGCTCCGGGGTCGTGGTCGTCGGCTCGATGGTGGTCGGTTCCGGGGCTTCGGTCACCACCGGAGGAGGTGCGGGCTTGGGTGTGGTGGTGCTGGCAACCGGCGGGGCGGGCTTCGGGTTCGGCACGATCGCCGTGGTCGGCGAGGGCGTCGATCCCGGGTTGGTGTCCCCACCGAACAGCAGGAAGACCGTGAGGGCACCGAGCAGTACGGCGCCGATGCCGAGCCCGGCCAGCCATTTCTGTGTGGGGGTGAAGCGTTTGTCGTCGCCGGGCGGTGGATTGCCCGCCGCGCCACGGCTGAGCATGGTGGCCGGAGCTGCGACCGTACCCGCGCGATTCGCCGCGTCCACCGAGCCGGCCGCGGGCGTCGAGTAGCGCACCGTCGCACCGTCGAAGTCGGCTGACGCGGAGGGGATCACGGCGGTCGGGCCCGGTGGGAGCACCCGCGTGGCGCCGGTCAACGGCGCGGCGGGGTGGGCTCCACTCGGCGGAGGCGGACGCCGGCCCGCGCGCACCGCGGCGGCCGCGTCGGCGAACTCGCCACCGCTGGCGTATCGGCGGGTGGGGTCCTTCTCCATCGTGATCTCGATCAGTTCGCGAACGTTGCCGGGAAGGTCGGCAGGCATCGGAGGCGGAGTCTCGCGAACATGTTTCATCGCGACGGTGAGCGCCCCCTCGCCGGTGAACGGCCGCTGTCCGGCCAGCACCTCGTAACCGACCACGGCGAGCGAGTAGACATCGCTGGCTGCGGTGGCGTCCTCGCCGACCGCCTGTTCCGGCGCGATGTACTGGGCGGTGCCCATCACCATGCCGGTCTTGGTGACCGGGGAGGCATCCACCGCCTTGGCGATACCGAAGTCGGTGATCTTTACCTGGCCGGTGGGGGTGACCAGGATGTTGCCCGGTTTCACGTCGCGGTGCACGACGCCCGCGCGATGCGCCACCTCCAGCGCTCGCCCGGTCTGCTCGAGCAAGTCCAGGCCCTGGGCCACCGACAATCTGCCGAGCCGGTTGAGCACGGTGTTCAGCGGCTCGCCCTGGACGAACTCCATAACCAGATAGGCGATCTCGCTGCCCTGCGGATCGATGGTCTCGCCGTAGTCGTAGATCCCCGCGATACCGGAATGATTCAGCTGGGCGGTGGTCTTCGCCTCGGTGCGAAATCGATGCCGGAACGTCGGGTCGGCCGAGAACTCCGACTTCAGCACCTTGACCGCGACCCGGCGGTCCAGCCGCGTGTCCAGCGCTTCCCAGACTTGGCCCATGCCGCCGGTCGCGATCAGTCGCTGCAGCCGGTACCGGTCGGCGATCATCGCACCGTTGTTCAGCATCGAGGTCCCCGTACCTTCACTCGCACATCCATATCGTTCAGCCCCCTCGAAGACCGGCGTCCAAGACCGCGCGAGCCACCGGCGCGGCCACCGAACCACCGGTCGCGGCAAGCGCCCGGTCCCCACCGTTCTCTACGATCACCGCGATGGCGATCTTCGGGTTCTGGGCGGGGGCGAACGCGATGTACCAAGCGTGCGGCGGCGTGTTGCGCGGGTTGGACCCGTGCTCCGCGGTGCCGGTCTTGGACGCGATCTGATAAGGGGTCCGGCCACCTCCGGCGGTGTTGCTCTCCGACGCGATCATCAGGTTGGTCAGGTTCGACGCTACCTCTGCGCTGACGGCTTGGCCGACCGAGACCGGCTTGGTCTTGGACAGTTCACTCAGATCCGGGCGCTGCAACTGATCGACCAGATATGGCTCCATCCGGACGCCGCCGTTGGCGATAGTCGCGGCGACGACCGCGTTCTGCAACGGCGTCAACGCCACGTCGCGCTGCCCGATGCTGCTCTGCGCCAGCGCCGCGTCATCGGGAATCGTGCCGACGGTGCTCTCCGCCACCGGCATCGGAATCCCGGGGTGCGGTCCGATACCGAACGCGGCCGCTTCGTCCTTGAGTTTCGCGGCGCCCACCTTGACGCCGAGTTCGGCGAACGCGGTGTTGCAGGAGCGCCGGAACGCCTCGAACAGCGAAGCGGTCGGGTCGGGACCACACGTAGAGCCGTTGTAGTTCTCCAGTGTGGTGCTGGTGCCGGGCAGCGTGATATTCGGCGCGGCGGTGAACTGGTCCTCGGGAGTCGCGACGCCGTTGGCCAGCGCGGCGGCGGTGACCACGACCTTGAACGTGGACCCGGGCGGGTAGGTCTGGGAGATAGCGCGATTCAACATGGGATGGCGCGGATCCGCACTCAGGGTTTCCCACGCCTGGGTGCCGCGTGCGCCGTCGTGCCCCGACAGCAGATTCGGGTCGTAGCTCGGCGTGGACACCATGGTGAGGATCTTGCCGGTACTCGGCTCGATCGCCACCACCGAGCCGGTGTAGCCCTTGCTGGTCAACTGGTCGTAGGCGACCTGTTGCATCGCCGGGTCGATCGTGGTGAGCACGTTGCCGCCCCGCGGATCACGTCCGGAGATCAGGTCGACGAGGCGGCTGCCGAACAGTTGGTTGTCGGAGCCGTTGAGTACCGAGTCCTCGGACCGTTCCAATCCGGTGCTGCCGTACTGCATCGAGTAGAAACCGGTGACAGGTGCGTAGGCCTCCGGCTCGGTCGGGTAGGCGCGCAGGTACTTGTAGCGGTCGTCGGTCGCGACCGAGCTGGCCAGCACGGTGCCGCCCGCCGAGATCTGCCCGCGCTGGCGGGCGTACTCGTCCAGCAGCACCCGGGAGTTGCGTGGATCGGAGCGCAGGTCGTCGGCCTTGATCACCTGAACGTAGGTGGCGTTGGCCAGCAGCGCGACGACCATCACCATCACCGCGACCGCGACTCGGCGTAGTGGTGTGTTCATGTCAGGGGTCCCGCCTCGGGTCGTCCCGCGTCGCGGCGCAGCAGTTCCGTCTGCGCGTCGGCGAGTGGTGCCGGCTCCTTCTTCCGCACCGGGGCGGGTGCGCGGGCGGCGTCGGAGATCTTGATCAGCAATGCCAGCAACGCGTAGTTGGCCAACAGCGAAGAGCCGCCGTAGGACATGAAGGGTGTGGTGAGGCCGGTCAGCGGAATCAGCTTGGTCACACCCCCGACGACAACGAACAGCTGGATCGCGATGGTGAACGACAGGCCGGCCGCGAGCAGCTTGCCGAAGCTGTCGCGCACCGCGAGGGCGGTGCGCAACCCGCGCACCACGAAAACCAGGAACAGCACCAGCACCGCGGTGAGCCCGATCAGCCCGAGTTCCTCACCGATGGTGGTGATGATGAAGTCGGTCTTGGCGAAAGGCACCTGGTTGGGCCTGCCGCTGCCCAGACCGGTCCCGGCGAGACCGCCGGTGGCCAGGCCGAACAGTGACTGGGAGATCTGATAGCCGGTGTTGTTGTAGTCGTCGAACGGGTGCAGCCAGGTTTCCACCCGGACCCGCACATGGCCGAACAACTGGTAGGCGAAAACGAATCCGAGGGCCAGCAGTCCGCCGCCGATGACCAGCCAGCCGACCCGTTCGGTGGCGATGTAGAGCATCACGAGCACCGTGCTGAAGATCAGCAGTGAGGTACCGAGATCCTTCTCGAACACCAGCACGCCGATGCAGACGATCCAGACCGCCAGGATCGGGCCGAGGTCGCGGCCGCGGGGGAACTCCATGCCGAGCACGTGGCGACCGGCGGCGGTGAACAGCTCACGCTTGGCGACCAGCACCGACGCGAAGAAGATGATCAGCAGGATCTTGGCGAACTCACCCGGCTGGACGCTGAAGCCGGGCAGCCGGATCCAAATTTTCGCGCCGTTGGTCTCGGAGAACTTGCTGGGCAGCAGTGCCGGGATGGTCAGCGCGACGAGACCGATCAGGCCGAGCGTGTAGCTGTAGCGGGCCAGGGTGCGGTAGTCGCGCAGGGCGATCAGCAGCGTGATGAACACGAGCGTGCCCAGCGCGGTCCACAGGATCTGCTGCGTGGCGTCGGGCGAGGGGATCGCCCACGAGTTGTACGCGGCAGTCTGCTGATCGGCCAGATCGAGCCGATGGATCAGCACGAGACCGAGCCCGTTGAGCAACGCGACGATCGGCAGCAGCAGCGGATCGGCGAACGGAGCGAACCGCCGCACGGCCAAGTGCGCGATGGCGAACAACGCCAGATAGGCCAGCCCGTACTTGGCGATGTCCCAGGTGATCGACTGTTCCTGACTGGCCTCGACCAGGAACAGGGACACGGTGGTGATCACCGCCGCCGCCGCGAGGAGCAACAGCTCGACATTTCGTCTGGTGCTCGGCGGTGGCGCGGGAGCGAAGCCGCCCGGGGGACTGGGAAAAGCTCCAGCCGACGGCGGTGCCGGCGCGGACATCAGTCCGTCACCCGGCAGTTCTCCCCCGTGGTCTGGGGGTTCGGCGATGCGCTCGACGGCGCGGCAGGAGCCTCCGACTTCGTCGGCGTCTTGATCTCGGAGCCTCTGGCGTCACCCGGTTCCGGCGCCGGGGCCGGCGCGGGTGCACCGGTTGCCGGGGCGGGCGGCGCGCCGTTGGGCGCGGGAGGTGCGGGCTCGGCGGGCGGGACGATGCCCGGCTGCGGTGCCGTCTCCTTGACCGGGCACGGCGGCAGCAGCTCGCGCTGGGCGAGATAGGTCATCGAGTCTCTGGCCTTGTCCAGCGAACCCGGCGGCAACCCCTTGTCCACCTGATCGCGTCCGGTCTGCTTCAGATCGCTGACCTTCAACGGCTTGCACGAGGACGGCACATCCGCGCCGGGCTCGGTCAGGGTGAGTTCACCGTTGCGGGTGACGCAGCCGACCAGATTCACGTCGTGGATCGAGTAACCGAGGATCGAACCGGGCAGCCCGCGCAGGATCACCACCGAGCCGTCGTCGGCGCCGACGTAGTAGTTGCTGCGAATCATCTTGTAACCGACCACGAGCCCCACGCAGACGGCGACGACGAGCGCGAGTGCGAGCACGATCCAGCGCAGCCGGTGCGACTTCTTCGCGGGCGGTTCGGGGGCGGCGGCGGCCCGGCGCGGCGCGGCGCGCGGCGGACGCAACGCCGACGCCCGGCCCGCGGCCGTGTTGGGCGGAGGCGAGTCCTCGTCGACGCCGGACGCGGCGCCCGCCACGATCGGGTGGCTCTGCCCGTAGTCCAGATCGATGACGTCGGCCACGACGACGGTCACGTTGTCGGGACCGCCGCTGCGCAACGCCAGCTCGATGAGACGGTCGGCGCACTCGTCGGTGGTGCCCTCACGCATCGTGTTCGCGATGGTCTCGTCGCTGACCACATCGGAGAGACCGTCGGAGCACAGCAGGTAGCGGTCACCGGCGCGCGACTCGCGCATGATCAGCGTAGGCTCGATCTCGTTGCCGGTGAGAGCTCGCATGATCAGCGAACGCTGCGGATGCGTGTGTGCTTGCTCCGGTGTGATTCTGCCCTCGTCGACCAGCGACTGGACGAACGTGTCGTCCCGGGTGATCTGAGTCAGCTCGCCGCCGCGCAACAGGTAGGCGCGCGAGTCGCCGATGTGCACGAGCCCGAGTTTCTTGCCCGCGAACAGGATTGCGGTGAGCGTGGTGCCCATGCCGTCGAGCTCGGGCTCCTCCTCGACCTGATCGGCGATGGCGGCGTTGCCTTCCCGGGTCGCCGCGTCGAGCTTGCCGAGCAGATCGTCGCCGGGCTCGTCGTCGTCGAGGTGGGCGAGCGCGGCGATCATCAACTGCGAGGCGACTTCTCCCGCGGCATGGCCACCCATGCCGTCGGCGAGTGCCAGCAGGCGGGCGCCCGCGTACACGGAGTCTTCGTTGTTGCCTCGGACGAGACCGCGGTCGCTGCGCGCTGCGTAGCGGAGAACGAGTGTCACGATCGCAGCTCGATCACTGTCTTGCCGACACGGACCGGCGTGCCGAGCGGAACGCGGACGGCGGTGGTGACTTTCGCGCGATCGAGGTAGGTGCCGTTCGTCGAGCCGAGGTCCTCCACGTACCAGTCGTCACCACGCGGAGACAACCGCGCATGCCTGGTCGAGGCGTAATCATCGGTGAGTACCAGCGTGGAATCGTCCGCACGCCCGATCAGCACCGGTTGGGTGCCGAGCGAGATGCGGGTGCCGGCGAGTGAACCCTGAGTCACCACAAGAAATTTGGCGCCCTTCTGGCCCCGGCTGAAGGAAGGCAGCACCGCGGAACCGCGAGCGGCCCTGGGCTGAATCCGAATGCCGGATGCCGCGTAGATGTCGCTGCGCAATGTGCGCAGCACAGCCCACACGAACAACCACAACAGCAGAAGGAACCCCGCACGGGTCAGTTGCAGGATCAGTCCCTGCACGGCGCTCCACCTCCTGTTCGACCGTGTACGTCGGTGCCGTAGGTGCGGTTCGACCACCCCCACCAGCCTGCTGGTCTTGCCAGCCCCGGTGTCGGCGCCGCGCGTGTGTTGGCAGCATCATAGGGCCGTCGGTCGACTTCGATCACGATACGACCGACGAATCCCTCGAGAGCCATGTCGTGACCTGCACCGCGAGCTTACGGGATCAGACGATACGGATCAGGATCTCGGAGTGCCCGGCACGGATGACATCGCCGTCGGCGAGCTGCCAATCCTGCACGGGAGAGCCGTTCACCAGGGTGCCGTTGGTGGAGCCCAGATCGGACAACATCGCGGTCTGCCCGTCCCAGCGCACCTCGATGTGCCTGCGCGAGACGCCCGTGTCGGGCAGGCGGAAGTGCGCGTCCTGGCCGCGGCCGATGATGTTGCTGCCTTCCCGCAGCTGGTAAGTCCGGCCGCTGCCGTCGTCCAGCTGGAGGGTCGCCGAGTAGCCGGAACCGGCCTGCGGCGCGGCGCCGTAGCCCGGTGCGCCCGCGTACCCCTGCGGAGCGCCGTAGCCTGGTTGCTGCGAGTATGCCTGACCGTAGCCGCCCTGGTCTTCCTGAGCGTAGCCACCTTGATCGGCGTATCCCTGGTCGCCGTAGCTCGGATCTGTGTATCCGGACTGACCATAGCCGGGCTGTCCGTAGCCCTGCTGCCCGTAGCCGGGTTCGGCGTAGCCCTGCTGGCCGTAGCCCGGTTCGCCGTAACCTTGCTGGCCGTAGCCCGGTTCGCCGTAGCCTGGCTGACCGTAACCCGGCTCGCCGTAGCCCGGCTGACCATAACCGGGTTCGCCGTAGCCCGGCTGGCCGTAACCCCGGTCGGCGTAGCCGCCCTGCTGGCCGTAGCCCGCTTCGCCGTAGCCCTGCTGGCCGTAGCCCTGGCCACCCTGCTGGTAGTCGTAGCCGTTCTGGTAGTCGCCGTAACCCTGCTGCGCGTCCGGGGCCTGGTAATCCGCCCCGTACGCGCCGCCGCGGCCGTAGTCGTCGCGGTACGCGCCGTTCTGCGGACCGCCGCGACCGGCAGGTGGTGGGGCGTACCCGCGGTTGCGTGGATCGGACTCCGCGGGCTCACGGCTCGGGTCGTAGCCTGAGTTCTGCGTCATGGGGCCAGCTCCTGGTTGCGGGTTTGCAGGTCGTTGTGGCGGTGATTCGGGGCCGCGAGCCGCGCTGGCTCTGTGTCCGACGTCGGGATCGACGCGGCCACTCGCCCTGAACTGTCCGGTGTGCAGCGTAGGTGATGCCTCGAACGCCACGTGTACTTCGCCGTAGGTCTGCCAGCCTTGGTCGCGGATGTAGTCCTGGAGGTGTTTGGCGAACGCGCGGGTGGTGAGGTCGTGGTCGGCAGCCAGCTGTTGGTGATCGGAGGAGTTGATCGTGATCACATAGCTGTTGGGTGCCAGCAGATGCCCGCCGCCCAGTTCCTGGACATGGTCGGCGGCCTCGCGTTGCAGCGCCGCCTCCACCTCCTGGGGTACGACACTGCCGCCGAATGCTCTGGCGAACACGTCACCGACGGCGCCTTGCAGGCGACGCTCGAATCGCGAAACGATGCCCATCTCGGCCTCCCTTCGGTGAGCGTCTCTTCCTGATTCGTAACAACGACACGCGAGTATGGCGTGTCGTCAATCGACCACGTTCATTGCATGATATCCACGATCGTCCACACCTGTAACTCTCGGCGACGGCCCGAGGTTCCCAGGTCTGTCCAGCCCCCCGGTCAGGCCTCTGAAATGGCGATTTCGTATCCGGAGCGCGGCCGTGATACTGTCTCCCAGTCGCTCGGGCGAGTGGCGGAATGGCAGACGCGCTGGCTTCAGGTGCCAGTGTCCTTCGGGACGTGGGGGTTCAAGTCCCCCTTCGCCCACAATATCGACGCAGATCAGGGGCATAACCCACGGGTTATGCCCCTTCTGCGTCCACACAGCGGTCCACACGGAATCTGAGGGGATTCGGCCTGAGTGCAAGGACCCATGCCCAATGGGGACTACACCCCCGCATCCTTTCATGAAGTCCCCTCATCGGCGCGCAGGACGCGGTTGTCGTCGAGTGCGTCGTTGGCGTATCGATCTGCGCTACAGAATGCGCCCGATCCTCGATTTGGAGGCGGCCGCAGCCCGAGCCCGGACGTGGAGCGGCCCCACCCGGAAGGGGATCGGGTGGGGCCGCTGTATCAGATTTACCGGTCTACTTCTCCAGCTTCGCCAGCATCCAACTGCCGACGGCATGCATGTCGTCAGCGGGAATGGCGCGCGTGTAGTGCAGCGGCGGGGTTATCCAGCGGACCCGACGCCACCCGATGGATGGACGGATGACCCAACCGCCGTATTCGCGGCGAGAATTCCACTGGAGTTTCCTGGTGTAACCGGGCTCCCGGGAGACATCCCGAAACCGGTAGTAAAGGTAGAAGCGCAGCCGGAACCACCGGGTCGACCATGTGGCAGGGCCGCTACTGATATAAGCCACCTTCATCGGGGTCAACCTAGCACGGGATGATGATGGGCGTGGTCTCCTTGCGGACCTCATCAGTCCCGGTGTCCCAGGCAGCCCGCATGACGATCTTGCCCTGCCACACGCCGGGCAGGCAGTCCAACGCCATTGCGGCGACGTGGCGAATGGGGTTAGGGATGTCCTTAACAACGGCTGGCTCCCCCTTCGGCGTGGGATTGCTGTGGCTCGACCGGTACCACAGCTGCAACGTGAGGTGGAACTCGATCGGGGCGGAATCGCATTTCACCGTGCCGCCGACGACGACGGCGTTGTGCAGCAGGTAAGGCTCCTTGTTGAAGGCGAACCCGCAGGCACCGCCAGCCGCCTGCGCGACCGGCGTGGTGGTGAGCGTCTGCCCGCCGAGCAATGCGGCGCTGACAGCGACGACCGTGACGACTGCCCGAATCGCGTTGTATCTCATGGATATCCTCCATTACCTACTACTCCCGCACCGCACGGGAGAGATCAGAACCGCTCGCTTACACCCCACCCAGGTCGGTCGTCGATCCAGACGACCGGGGCCGGAATCGAGCCGTCGTCGATGCACGTCCACAGCATTTGGCGCGTGGTGCCCCACTGCCGCATGGTCTCGGCGGTGTCGGTGAACGCGACTGTGCGGGGGCGGCCGAACGGCGCGCCGTCGGGTGACCACGCGCGAATGCACGCGAGCGACCACCCGGGCCACCGCCCGATTTCGATGTCGGGCGAAGGCACCCATACCCGGGTGCTGTGGCGCCATGCCACGAGCTGGGCGTACGGGTGGCCCGCCAGCATCGCGAACGCTCCGAGGCTGTAGTACTGCCGGATTCCGGCATCGCGCCGATCGGGTCGCGGCAGGGCCGCCCCGGCGGCCGTCACCGCCCGACCTCGAGATTCTTGGAGTTGCGCGGGTCGGGCACGATGTGGCCGGCCTCGACGAGCGCCTTGTGCGCTGCGCGCTTACGGGCACAGGTGTCGCGCGGGCACGAGGCGTGCCGCTGCATCGCTTGGTGTGCGCCCTCGATGCTCAGCGGCCGGTCTGGTGCTTCATGCGGCCAGCCATGCGGTAGCACACTGCGATCGAGCAGCGCGTCATCCACGGCTATCAAGGCGGCGATATCGGACGGTATGGCCATGGGACAACCCCCGGCGTCTGGTTTGGGTCTTGGCATGCACCCGCCGCCGAGGATGAGCGTCACCCGGCGGCGGGTGCTGCATTCGACGCTAAGGATTCGCCGCTCATCGGGGCCAGAAGCTTGCTCGACATTTCTTGCTTCGGCTCGCACGGTGGTGGGTGAGCTGTGAGAATCGGTAGTGTAACCATCCAACATGCGCACGATTGAGGTTGCGATATGCAGGTAACACTGAACGGCGGCGGTTCCGGCGATGGCGGTTCACCGCGTGTGTGGACCAGCGACCGCGGTACGTACGTCGTCCAGGGCTGGAAAACCGACCGCGACGAGCAGATCGAAATCCCGCACCGGCTGCTCATGTTCACCGCCGAGGGAACATGTCTCACAGGGTTGACGGACACCAACCGGGGCACGTTCCTCGTGACCGGCAAACTGGTCACCGATGTAGAAGCGTTGGAAATCATGAAGATCCCCGCGCACGAGGCCGCCGTCGAGGTGGAGATCGGACGAGAGGTGATGCCGGATGCGGCTGTACCAGCGTGATGGGCTCGCGGAGCTGTTCGCGGGCGCGAAACATCGCGCGTTCCACTTGGAGACCCGCGACGAGTACTTGTCCTCGTCTGAGCACAGTGCCATGTCGGAGTTCCTCGCCGACGAGACGATCGACCCCGGCGGGCCCTGGTTCGAACCGTGGGCGGTACTGGTGTCGGAGACCACCGAGCGAGGCGTCGCGGTCGAGCGCGCCCGAATCGTCACCACACCGCATGGCGCGTACACGCGATACCTGCTCGCTCTCACCCCACACAACATTGCGGCGGGCGAAGAGGTCCGCTGGCTGCCACGCCAGGACGCGTTACCAGCGGACGCGGCAGCAGATGACTATTGGCTGATCGACGACGATCTCGTTGCCTACAGCGTGTTCGACGAGAACGAGTGGTGGTCCGGTGTCGCCGCAACCACAGACCCCGTGATCGTCGGCTACGCCTGCGAACTGCGCGATCGGGTATGGGCGGCAGCGACGCCGCACCAGCAGTACCAGCAGTGACCGGAGTAGAACAGGCCAAACAGGCCCTGGGGGCGCGTCTCCGCGAACTTCGCAAGGAGGCGCGCCTCTCCGGTGCCCGGCTGGCCGATCTCGCGGGGTGGCAAGCCAGTAAGGTTTCCAAGATCGAGCACGGCCGCCAGGTCCCGACCGAGCAGGATCTCGTCGACTGGTGCCAGCTCACCAATGCCGAGCTTGCACTGCCGGATCTCGTCGCCACGGTGCGCAACGTGAACGCCGCATACCTCGAATGGAAGCGTGTAGTTGCCGGTGGGCACGCCCGCCGCCAACGGCAGAGCATCGAGCTCGAGGGGGTAACACGCCTTATCCGCGGGTTCGACCCGCTGATTCCCACTGGGCTACTACAGACGCGCGCCTACGCCGAGGCTATCCTGCGCCGCTGCATCGACTTCGTCGGAGGCACCGACGATCTCGCCGAAGCAGTCGAGGCGCGAATGCAGCGGCAGCGCGTGCTACGCGAGGGCGTGCATCAGTTCCATTTCCTGATCGGCGAGGCCGCGCTGTACACCGGCGTCGGCGACGAAGCCGTGCGGATCGAGCAACTCTTGCACCTGCTCGACCTCATGGGCTTGACGCGCGTGGTGCTCGGCGTGGTGCCGAAATCGGCCGAGTTCCTGTACACGGTAACCAACTTCGTCATGTACGATCGCCGACGGGTGCACGTCGAAACCGCGACGGCACAGTTGACCATCACACAGCCCCGGGAGCTGTCCTACTACGACAAGGCGTTCGCTGCGCTCACCGAACGAGCCGTCTACGCCGAGGCCGCGCGAAAACTGATCACTGCGGCAATGATTCGCCCCTCCGGCGTCTCGGCGTAGCGCCTGCAACGTGTGTGGACCCCGTCCACAGAACGGGCTATTCTTGCCCCGACCAATCCCGGTGAAACCCGGTGAAACCCCAGGTCACGCGCTGCTAGTTGGGGCGATACGAACGGTTCAAGCCCCCCTTCGCCCACAAATTGCGGAAAGCCGCGTATCAGTTTCCTCTGATACGCGGCTTTCCTGTTTCGTTGCCCGCTGCGCGCGGGCGGTTGCCGATGGAGCTCCTCGTCGGCGGCAGGGGACCTGTTACGCCCCTCCCACGGCCGGGAGTACGCCCAATTGCTGTAAGAACCCGAGCACGTCCTTGTCGGACCACTTCTCGGCGATCTTGCCGTCTTCGATCCGGTGGATCGCGGTTCCGGTCATCCTCAGATCGTGACCCGTCGCCGGGATTCCCGGCAGGTCTCCGGTGTGGCGACCGTAGGCGGTGAGGCGGGTGACGACCCGGTCGCCTTCGGCGAGTTGATCCTCGATCTCGTGCCGCCCGGGAGTGGCGTCCCAGAACATGCGGAACGTCTGCTTCAGGCCCTCGCGGCCCGGACCGATGCCGGGGAACGGGGAGGCGAATGATCGAGGTAGTTCTCGGCGACCAGCTCGTCCATCGCTTCGATGTTTCCCGCGTCGATCTCGCGATAGAACCGGCGGATCAGCGCCTTGTTGGCCTCCAGCGACATGATCGACCTCCTCCTCGAGTGCCGCGCCGTGAGTGGCGGCGGCGGTCACCCGAGTCTCGCGCATCTCTAGCTGCTGCGATACAGCAACACACATTTTCAGCAGCTTCGGACGGTGAATAGGTATAACAGCGAACTGTCAGCAAGATATCCGTTCAATTCTGCGGACCGTGGCGGTCGACAAAGCGCTGTTCCAACGCCGCGATGACTCTCGCCTGATCCACCGCCGACGACGACGGCGCGAACTCGCCGTCGTCGGTGATGTAGAAGACGGCTCGTTCGGCTGCCGCCGCGTTCTCGGGCGCGGGCACATACACCTTCCAGCCGAAGCGGAAGCGGTCGGCGTTCAGCTTCGACAGCGGGTAACCGGTGGTGTCCAGCTGCCGTCCGGTGATGTAGTCCCGCACCCGGCTGATCGCCTGCTCGGCGGGCATCGGCTCCGGCGCCGTGGACAGCAGCCCGGCCACCGAGAACTGATAGAGCGCGCCGTCGATGTCGAATCGGCCGTCATCACCGAAGACGGCGACCAGTGCCGCCCGCGTCACTCTCCCCGCCTCTGCGGCGGACAACAAAGCTCCGATCGCCTCGGCCGCGTCCTGGCCCAGGCGGTCGGAAAGGGTTCCCGCTACGATCTTGATCGCCGTCTCGCGCGTCCACACGCCCGGCACCGCGGGCGCGCACTCCTGGGCGGGCGGCGACTGCCCGCGGTACCAGCGCCCTGCCTCCCACCAGTAACAGAACGACAGCAGCCCCGAGGCCGCCCGCGGATTCAACACCGGGTCGGCGACCCAGTCCGGCGCACCGCCGTACAGCTCCGGCATCGGTGCGCCCGCGTTGTAGACAGCGTCCAAGGTGGGTGCGTTCCACACGCCACCCGAGAGCACGGCCCGCCCCGCCGGAAGCGCGTGCAAGGTCGACCCGCCGCGTGCGGTGCCTTCGAACACCCCGACCCAGGGCAGCATCCGCGGCCCCCATTCCGACTTCGCGGCCACGAAGGCCGCGGCGATCGTCGTCCATCGCGCCCACATCTGCGGGAACGGCGGGAACTCGTTCTCCGCCAGCACCGCCCACACCTGCTCGGCCCGATCATTACGAGCCTGCGCGGCGGCTTGCTGCGGAGTACGCCGCTGCCGGTCGCCATGCCCGATATACGCGGCCAGCCACACCGGCAGCTTTCCGCGCGGATACGCCTCGAGGTCGGCGCGATATGCCTCCGGCACGAACAACTGGCCGTCCGGGAAGGGCTCGTCGCCGTAGTCGTAGGCGACCTCGATCTCGCCGGAGCTGGTCATCGCCATCACCATCCGCCACCACGGTTCCGCACCAGAGGCAGCCGCGATCGCACGATGCTCCCGGACGAGGACAAGCGCCGACTCCGGCGGGTCCACCGACATCGCCTGCTCGCCGACGGTATACACGAGCTGGGCGATCTCGCCCGCCACCGTGACCGCGAACGCCGCGTCCACCCGCGTCCACCCCGTGGGCGCGTGCGCCGCCAGCGCACGAGCGAGCGGGTGTTCGACGGTCAGCCCACCTGGTTCGTCTGCCACGTCGTCCTCCTCATTGATGTCGAGCCATCCGTTATCGGCACCGCCGAGTAAGTTATGCCGACTTCGTCGGCGGTGGCACCGCGAACGTCGTAGATAGTTGGGGTACGACCTGACGTGCGGCCGAATCCGGTATCAGAGCATCGGACGACATCATCGGCCCAATTCCTTCAGAGTGGTCAGTCTTGACGCCAGGCTCCTGTGGTCAACGCAGCAACTCTGGTGGCGTCCCAGCGTTCGGCCGGACCAGTCGCCCGTACGGCCGACTGGCGCAGATTATCCAAGCCGCCTGCGGTAGCGAATCAGGTCCTCCCATCACTCGGAGGCTTCGTACACCAACTGAAGGATTCTGGGGACACCGAGCGGTGCAGGCCGCCACGCGGGCGACACCGCCGACTGTAGGGTGCCGAGCGCGCTGTTGACGTAGTGGGCGAGTTCGACCGCCCGGTTGTCCGGCGGCCCGCCGGTCAACCGACGGTGTTGGATCAGGCGAGTGAGGTCGTGTTCGGCACGCTCCGCGGCGTTCACCGCGGTGTATCCCCGCAGGTGCCGGGGAACGGCCCGGATAGCCGGAAAATAAGGGGCGGGAGCGCCGCGGTGCACGATGAGTGATTCTTCGTAATCGGGCGGTCCGAAGGTTGCGGAACCAAAATCCAGGACCGCGTACTTCTCCTCGTCGCCTCGGGTGACTTCGGGACCTTCGCCGTCGACGAAGAAGTTTCCCCACAGATCACCGTGCAACAGACGGAACCGCTGGGGCCGCACCGATGCGATATGTCCCTCCAGACCGTCGTACAGCGACGCGGGAAAACCCAAATTGTCTGCCACCCAGGCGAATAACGGGTCCCTCTTGCTTTTCTGGAAGTGCCGCTCGGTGTGGCCGAGAACGGTGTACAGGAAGCCTGCGGAGTCCCCCGATGCCGGCCAGTCCGGTGGCAGCGGCGGAAGCGACTCCAGCGGCACATGCTCGAATACCTGCTCGAGTCCTCGCAGCGCGGCCTTGGGTCCCGCGGTTTGCAGAATGTCCACCCGCCGCCCGAGTCTCAAACGGGTGAGTACGGTGAAGCGTTCGGCGATATCGGGGGAATCGGCCACATACAGCACCCTGGGGATCTTGGGTGCCCGGGACACCTGGTCGATGTACCGGCCGACCGCTCCGAGGATCAGATGTTGTTGGCCTGGCCAGATCTCCATGTCGATCTGGGTGTAGTCGGGGCCGTGAAGGCGGGGGCTGGAGACAGCGATATCCCGCCACAGATCGACGTTGTTGTTGTTCCCGTGCCGACGTATTCCGTGCCGTGCCGACGTCTCCCGCAGCGCCCTCGCCACATCGTCGGACATCACAATGGCACCGCGAGCTTCCCGAGTCTCGCGAGGCTCCCCGAGGTAGGTGTATTCTCCGGCCGGCCGTTTATCCGCCAGTCCAGGATGGTCGTCGCCCGCGCCGTCGGTGATCGACCATGCCCTGTCTGGAGAAGGCGCTGCCGGGCTGCTCCACACCGACGTTTCCGGGATGTTCGCGTCGTCATTCACAACCCTGAGACCGGGAGGAACGACACACGGTTGGGATTCGTCGATGACAAACCAAAACGTTTTGGCGCCGTCGGCGTGGTGTTCGATGTCATGCGCGTGGGTTAGCGGATCCAGCAACTCGACCTCCAGAAACCACTCCTCGAACAGTGGGAACAGAGCTCCTGCGGCCTCGGACCTCGGGGCCCGGCGGTCGGTGATCGCGACTCGCAACCGCCGTGCGCCGGGATCTCCGGAGACGGTGATGTCTGAGGTGACTGTGTCGGAGTCGACTGCGGCGGGATCGAGGTGTGCGCGGCTGAAAACCTGGCTGAACAAAGTAGCGAGAGCTGATCCGGCGTTCCCCCTGTGTGACGGTGGCCACCCATCTCGCTCGAGCCGTGAAACCAGGTCGTAACGCTCGGCGTAGATGCGCGCGAAAGGTGTTCCATGGAAAGCCTCGGTCGACTTCGAGGCGCTCGCTGCCGTGGGTACCTGTGCGGTCTCATGTTCTTCCGGCTCAGTTGGTAAAGCGGTTACTACATAAGTCGGCTCCTCGGGATCCGTTGCCACATAGAGAGGTTCTTCGACATAAAGAGGTTCCTCGAGCACGTAAAGAGGCTCTTCGATGTCGGTGTCGGTGGATTGGCATCCATCGGATACCTGCAGTGCGTCCGGTGTCGTGCCGGAATGTAGTTGGGTGCGCAGCTGGTCGGCGATATTGATTACATCAGCATAAGTTGGCACCAGTTTTGTAGAGCCGTACCAATTATCGTGTGGGCGACCGAGTGCGAAAGCAATACTCTCGGCCAGCTTGGTTATTTTGCTGCGTTCGGGATCGGGCGTGGTCAGCAGGTCCACGAGGCGGATCGTATCGTGCAGGACTCGTGCAGTGTCGAGTAGAACCAGCCAGGGTAATTCATATCTCTTAACTGGATCACCCCGATCTGCGCCGGGATTGCGATGCTTGAGAACGGTGCCCTCGTAATCAGCAGGCGCAGGATGCGCCAAGCCGACGTCTACTACCTGGTACCCCGTGGCCGTCTCCAAAACATTGTCCTTGGTCACATCGGCGTGGCGGGGGAGAAGGGGCTGAGCCCGAATATCGGCGGCATATCTCTCCATGTTGTTAGTAAGCAAATCAGGGAATCTTAGTTTGTGGAACATGGTCTGATACGGCTCGAGAGTGCGGTGACGTTGATATACTTCTTCCAGGTGTTCCTTCCTCATCAAGAAGTATTCCAGTGAATTTGTCGGGTAATCCTCGGGAACCCGCAGGTGGCCTTTGCGTCGTGGTTCAGAATCACGCTGCAGCCGCACTCGTTCGAACTGCTTGCCCATCGCGCCCAATGTCTCGATTATTCGTCTGTCGTTGAGGGAGTTCACGGGCATGCCATAGCTGCGCGGTTGCACTTCCCACAAGACGCTGCCGTCGGCGTCCGACTCCACATACAACACCCGAGGTAGCAGCAGTTCTTCGGTGCTCGGTTTGGCTTCCGCGACCGCCTGCAGGACCTCGTACTCCTTCGGCCAGAGCACGTAGTCCAGCGACTTGCGTGATCGTTTGGGTATCAGCACCGCGAAGTCGCCGATCAGGTAGACGTCTTTCTGGGTTCCCGAACGCTTTTCGCCGTACCGTACCCCGTACTCCCGCAACCCGCGCGCCACCTCGGGCGGCATCACTTCGCCATCGTCACCACCGAGGTGTCGGTACTCCTGGGCAGAACGCCGGTTCCGCAGGGCAGGATGCTCGTTCAGGAGCACGTCGGCCTGAACCACCAATATCGGTTCGTCGAAGTCGCCATCGTCTTCGGTCGCACCGCGGTTGGTGGCGACATCGGGTGTTCCTGCCTCGGTATTGCGTTCCCCGGCTTGTGCTTCGGGCGCAGGGTTGTCGTCGCCGGGGGCACCAGTGCGGTCCTCGGATGCAGGGTGATTCCCGGACTGCGCTGTGACCGCCGGCGCCGGGGTGTGATCGATTCCAGTGAAGGCGCCGTCCTCTGGGCGGTTCGGGTCGGCGGCATGCGCCACCACTCCGTAGGGCACACCGCGCGGCACGCCGCTGAATGGATCGGCCACTGCGGATGGCGGACCGAAACCCAGCCCATCCAGACCACGGGCACGGTGCGGCGGAAGATCCAGCACCGCAGCCGGATCGAATGGCGCATGTGCGCCGGGACCGAGCGCTTGCGCATGCCGGGCGGTCCTCGGGTCGTATGCCACGTCTCGCTGATCGACCAGGGGCGCGGGAAGGTCTTCGGTCTTAGGAGTGGTGTTCGCGTCTTCGACAGGCAATTTCTCATCCCTGGACTGCGCTGCGACCGATGGTGCCGGGGCGTGAGGGCTCACCGCGAAGGCGCCGTCCTCTCGGCGGTTCGGGTCGGCGGCATGCGCGACCGCACCGTGGGGCACTCCGCGCGCCACTCCGCTGAATGGATTCGGAACTGGGGATGGCGGATCGAAACCCAGCCCATCGAGACCACGGGCACGCTGCGGCGGAAGATCCAGCTCGTAGTCCGGTACCGAGTCCCATCGGCCGCGTGCCCAGTACATCCACTTCGGAAATGGCAGTGGGTCGGATTCGGCGCGCCGGATCGCTTGTATCCGCTGTTCGTCCTGCCGGAAGGCTTTTTTCGCCCACGCGTCTCGTTCGGCACGGAAGTGGCTCGCGATGACGGGCAGCGCGTCCATGCCCATCATGTGGGAGACGCCGCGGAAGAGATACAGCTTCGATGTCGGGATCAACCTGGCGTTGTTATGGCTGTGGTCGACAGGTGAGAATTGGTCCGAGGTGCCGTGCACGATGTCTACCGGGACGTGGTACCGGTCGAACCGGATTCCCCAGTGGCCGGTCAGCTGAATGGCGTCGTCGGCCCATGCTTGCAGGTAGTTGCGCAACGCGCGTTGATAGCCGCGAGCGAGCTCATCGCGGTGTGTGCCCACCCACATGTGGTCCATCGTGGTGAAGGCATCCTGGTTGTAGCGGAGCAACCACTCCCCGTCCCGCGCGATGTTCTCGGCCATCTCGGTGAGCGTCGCGGCCATGGCTTCGGTGTCGGGCCTGGCATAGATCCGCTGGTTCGCCTCGGCCATGCCTGTCATCCACTCACCCATCTCGTCGAGCCGCGGAGCGGTACCCACGAGGGAGACGACGCGGTCGACATGGTCGGGGTCGAGAGCGCCGACCGCGATGGCCACCGATCCACCGCCGGATCGTCCGAGCACGGAATAGCGTTCGAACGCGAATAGCTCGGTCGCGATGTGAATGATGTCGCGGGCGCAATCGGCCACGGTGCGCCCAGGCAGCGGATCCGAGTCGCCGTAACCGGGTCTTTCCACGACGATTACCGTGAATCCGCGGTCGTACAGCTGGTGATGATCCGGCAGCGGACCATCGATTCCGACCGGTGTGCCGGGCGAGAGTAGGACCGGGTAGCCGTATGGATGGCCCAATAGGCGGAAATGAACAGTCCTGCCGTCCGGCATCCGGGCGGCGTAGAGCTTCGAAACACGGCCCAAGTCGGCGGTTTCATCGGGCTCGGGAACCGCTCGAACTGTCTCATCCGGCAGTGCTGCTCGGTGGCCTCCATGACGGGTCCGCTCGCGCCGCGCCTCGATCGAGTCGTGATCCGGTCCAACGGAAATGGCTCGCATCGAGTTCGCCGGAGCGATCTCGGTGGCCGCGCCTGTGTCACTGTCGGCGGAATCGAGCAGTTGTGTCGCCGTTCTTTCGGGAGCGGCGGCACCCCGCTGCTCTGCCTGTTCGCTCTCGGGGAGGATCAGTCGACCGCCTGAGTCGGCTTGCTCGGTCCATTCGAAAATTGTTATGAGGAGTTCGATCTCCCCTACTTCTTCCGCGCGGCCTGCGTCAGCGGCAAGCTCGGCGACGCGGTCGATCGACCGTCGAATCTCGGCCAGCAGGTCTTGGGCTTCGGCTGGTGCCAAGGTCGCGCGGACGAGGGGATAGCCGAGCAGCCTGTTCATGGCGTCACGGTAGGCCCGTTGGTAGGCGCGTTGCGGATGGAAGACCGAGTCCATCGCTAGTCGGTGGTCCGGGCCGGCGACCACCGGCACGTCGTCGATCACTGTGCCGGTAGTGCTGAGACGGGCGAGTTCGGCCTCGATCTTGTTGTACGCCCGATTCAACCGATCCGCGCTGACCGCCTTGCCCTCCCGATGGCGCTGCACGGTGATCCAGTTCATTTCGGCCATCCGCGCCTGTAGGTTTTCGATCCGTTGGGTGGTTTCTGGGCTGGGGTCGACCGCCGCACCTCGTTCCGCGATCGGTGTTTCCGGCTCGCGATCGCGAGGATCGGGCGCGGTGGAGTGCTTGGAAGCAAGGCGGTGCGCGCTGGAGCCGTCACCGGCGGGGCCGGGCGGAACGATCAGCTTGCGGCCGCCCAGGCTACTGTCCACCCCCGGGAGAGCCGCAGCGGAGTTCCGGCAGGCCGCACAGTTCTCCAGGTGCTCCTCGACCTCGGCCCCGACCTTCCGGCCCATGCCTATGAGTGCCCACATGCCGAGTTGCTCGACTGTGGATCGGCATGAGTTCCTCGCGTGATGGGAGAGTTCGTGGAGCAAGACCCGGCCGGCTGCTAGACCCTGACGGCGCAAGTACGGACGGACGACCTCATTCAAGTACTGCACCTCGAGCGGCTTGGAGGCGATCTTGTCGAATATGGCAACGGTCAGATAGCGCGTGAGCAGGAACTCGGGGGACTGCGGTTCCAGCTCCCGGCAACCGGGATAGTGCACAGTCCACAGGGCGTCGTGGCTGAACATCAGCCACAATGCGTACTCTTCCGGAGTGAGGACGGGATCGCGGTCCGCCACCATAAGGTTGTAGTCTTCGGCATAACGCCCCGCCACCATGAAGTTGTGCCCCTCCGCGCGTAGCAGGCGTCCCCCGACGTAGGCCATATCTCCCTGGCGAATCTGCTTGGTCTGGGGCAGCTCATCCCCGGACACGCCCCGCCAGAATTTTTCGAAAGCCGTCATCTCCTTCACATCGGCGCGATTCGACTCGCGTTCCTGCGCGTCAACCCGCATGGTCCGATTCTTCAAGGCATCGATTTCCCCCCTGCCCGGAATGACGCGTCGTTGCTGGAGCGTCGCCGGTCCGGAAGTCGCATGGGGCGCGTTCAGCAATCTCTCGGCTCCGAGTGTCAACCGTACGGCTGCGTCGACCCCCGCGTAGAGCGGAGTCCGTCGGATCGCCCGCCGCCGCATCCAAGCTTTTCGCTCGGCGCTTTCGATCCACTTCCGGCCGGACAGCTCACCCTCGCGAGGCAGCGGGAATTCCCAGAAGTACCAGAAGATCTCCTTCCACGGACGCAACCGCTCCATGAGTTCTTCCAGCGATGGATCGGCGGGCAACACGTGCACGTCGGGCACGATCAAGTTGCGGGTGGGGTCGGCGGGCACTATCAGGCCGGCGGGAGTAATACGAATGCCGTTGCTTGTAGCCGCGTATGCACCTGACTGTCCGGTGCTGCCGACGGCGCCGGATTCTGTCTCGTGAACTGCCGAATCGGTGTGTTCCCGACCGGGCCTCTCGAACGCATGCCCATCCAGCCCCACGCTCGGATCGACCGCGTGCAGCATGCCGAAGTCGAACCGCTGCCCGCGCGGCGGCGGGACGGCGCCCTCGTTATCCCATTTCTTTCGCTCGGGTACATCGAGACCGAAACCGGCTTCCGCTTTGAAACCGGGTACCTCACCTCGCAAAGCGAGAACGTCGTCCGGTCTGTGGCCTCGCTCGTCGTCGGGCGTCTGGTCTGTGGCGTCGTCCGGTGACATGGGCGTGGAAGTTTGCGGCAACTCGCGTGCGGCTCGGAAGAGATCCTCTGGATCGCCGTCGCGAGTGGGGAAAACGGACTCGTCCACCATTCCCTGGCCGACCATCCGCATGCCCAACTCGGTTTCGTACAACGTGTGGTGGTGCGGGATCATGAACGCTGCCACAGCGCCACGGAACGCTCCCTCCCACTCTTCCGGCAGCCCCAGCCAGGTGAAGCGCGACATCAAGCGGGCCGCACTGCCCGAAATGCCAGCTGCCAGCGGGATGCCTCGCTCGACAGCGACTTCGCGGAACCATGGGCTGCCGGGTTCGAATTCGACAAGTGCCACGCCGGGGCGCCAGGTCAGTGGAACGGCATAGCGATCGGGATCCAGCGCCAGTGCTGTCGCCGCGTCCACCACTCCTTCGTCGCGGTAGACGAGCACAGCCTCGACTACTGCGTCCCCGGCGTCATCGCGGACGCGGCGACCGTTCTCGTCGTAGCGGTAGAGCGGGAGTACGTGACTGACCGTGTCGTCCTCGGCCCGCATGGTAGTTTCCAGCTTCACCACATCGACCCGGCCTCGGCGACGGGGAAGACTCGCGTCGAGGTCGAGCCGATCGATGCGCAAGGCATGCAGTTCGTCGGGGATCGCCTCGAGTTCGCGTTGTGACAGGGGCATGCCGAGCAGCGCCCAGTCCTGCACCGTCAGGTGTCTGCGCAGCATCATGTCGGGCGTACGGTTCTTGCTCGCCTCGACCCTGCCCTCGTATTCCGCGAACGCCTCGCGTGCCGCGGCGCTGTCGAGCACGGCATGTCTCACGTCGCGCAACTCGGCCGCCGTGACCGTCGGATCGTTTCGCAGGATCGATGCTCGGACGTCGCGCAGCGCGGCGACGTCCAGTCCCAGTTCGCCTGCCTTCTCCACCCAATCCGGCCGATTCACCAGTTTCGCCAGACCCTCGTCCAGCGTCGTGCCAGCGGCGGCATCGCCCAGCTGCGCGTTCCGGATCATCGCGTTGAGCACGGCCGACATCAACTCACGGGGATTGCCGTCGCGGCGAAGTTCCGCCAAGGACACCGAACGCTCGACCATGCCGCCCCACAGCTTGTTCTCCGGTGCGTAGAAAGCGGCGTCGATTTCCTCCGGCGTGGCCTCGGGATGCAGGGCGCTCAACAGCTTTCGTAGCCGGTCCAGCACTGCGACAGTCACCTCCCTGGTCTCCGGCCGCTGGTACAGCCGGCGCCCCAGTTCGACCTCGTCCCGCATGCGCAATGGTCGCCATCCGGGACGTTCCGCGGTTTCGGGTGGGGTAGCGGGTTCGTTCGTTGTCGGATCGTCCCGCGTCCCACCGCGGGCGAATCCACCGCCGTCCGCGTGGGGTTCCACCAGCCTATTTATTCGCTTGTGCTTGGAGACCGGGCCGCCACGGTCCCATGGCTTGCCCCGGTCGTCGAAGGGATCGACGAGGTCGGGGACGCCGCCGATCAGGCCGACGCGCCGGGCAGCGGCAGGTCTGCGCATCGGGGCGTCGGTACCATCGGCCGCCGCGGGTACCCGCCCCGCATCCGCTTCACCGTCAACCGTTGCGGATCGTTGCCGGTCATCGGAATCGGTGACACCTTCGGTGGCCACCGTCGTCCCCTTATTCTCGGCCGTCGCCCGGAGGTACAGCTGATCCGCGAACTGGGGCCGCGGCCGTTGCACCGCGTGGGCTTGCTCGAATGCGTAGGCGTAGCCGATCAGCGTGGGTTCGCTCCATGCCGCGGCCCGGAAGGTTATGTTGACATGCTCGCCCGCTGGATGGTCGTGGTCGGCCGGGGTGCGGCCTGCTGGGACGATGATGGCTGGGTATCCGGCCTTGTCGCCCATGATCGTTCCGTACTCGTAGACGGATACCAGTGCGGTGAGTTTGTGCTCGGCCATCACCGCGTCGATCCGGGTTTTGCTTTCGGCGAGGTCCAACTGGAGGTCTGCGTGGTATTTCGCCGTGTCGATGCTGCCCGGGTCGAGGTCTATCGCCTGCGCGGCGAGGGCGAGGTCTTGGCCGTACTTCAGCGCTTTGTCGGCGTGGGCGTTGTTGTAGGCGATGATGTCGGCCAGGTTCTTCATCGGGGCGTTTGCGGGCAGCCGCGAAAGGTATGCGTTCAGGTCGCGCTTGAATTCGTAGGTGAAAACACTCGACCAGGGCGGGTCGTTGTCTTGGAAGCTGTGTGAGGTGTCGAGATCGACGGTGACCAGGGTGGCGCCCTGGGCCTTCAGCGTATCCAGCGCCGCATCCCACAAGGGGCGCTTTATGGAACCCTCCGATTCGATCCCTACCGTCATCACGCCGATCCGGGCACCGTGGAGGGCTTCCGGATCCAGATCCGCGGTGAAATCGTGGCCCACCAAGGGATTGCTCGCGGTCGCAGGGTCTTGTGGATCGACGCCGACGAGCGCCGTCAACAACATCGCGGCTCCGGTGACGTCCGGACTGATCGCCCCTGGGGTGTCCCGGGTAGCGGCCGTGGGTACGACGCCCGTGCGAGGCACAGCACCAACAGTGGGTTTGAGCCCGACAATCGAGTTCCAGTTGCACGGAGTCGTTATCGACCCGGATGTTTGGGTGCCTACGGCGAGCGGTGCAATCCCGGCCGCGACACCGACGGCAGGTCCTGAGCTCGAACCCCCCGGTACTAGCGAGGCGTCGATCGGATTGAGGGTCTGGCCGCCGTAGGAGCTGTACCCGTAAGGAAACGTGCTGCTCAGGTAGGTCCCGAGCTCGGTGAGATTGCCGTGGCCGAGGATAACCGCGCCCGCCGCACGCAATTGCGTCACCAGAGCGGCATCCGCGGCGGGGTAGGAGTCGGCCAGAGCCACCGAGCCTGCGGTGGTCGGCATGCCCGCGATGTCGATGTTGCCCTTGATCAGGACCGGTACCCCCAACAGTGGGCCGTGCGCGGCGCCGGTCCGCCGGAGTTCGTCTGCGCGGGCAGCCTCCTCGAGTGCTCGGGGGTTGATGCCGATCACCGCATTCAATGTCGAAAGCGCCTTTATGCGTTCCAGACACAGCTGGGTCAATTGCACGCTGGTGATCTGCCCACTATCCAGCAGTTCGATCAATTGCAAGCTCGTCACCGATACGAGGTCCAGCGCTGGTAACACGTTCGGGCTGGAGTCGCCGGGCGATCGAGCGGGACCCGATGCGGTCTCGTGGGGACCGGAATCGGTCTTTTCCCGACCGGGCCTTCTGAACGCGTGCCCACCTGGGCCCACGTGCGGGCCTGACGTGCCCTCTGGATCGCTGCCCTCGACGCCTTCGTCGTTTCGCAGCGTGATCGCGGTGACCAAGGTGCCGTGCTGGAGGTGGAAGCGGCCCGAGAGTGCGGTCAGCGATGGGTCGGACGCCGCGTCGGTTGTCACCCGCGCTTCGAACGTCCCAGCCGGAGCGTCGGCGGTATCGGGATGAAGGGTGATTTCCACCTGGTTGTGCTCGAGCTGCTGCCCGGTCAGCCGGTGGTACAGGTCGATGACGTTGTCCTCGGCCGAGACCACGACCGAATCCCGGTGGAGTTCAGCCGTCGCGTGGTCTTTGGCGTCCAGGCTGATCGCTCGGTACGTTCCTGCGGGACCGAGCGCCACGGCGGCATACTTCTGCGTGCGTGCGGTGGCACCGGTGAGATCTCCCGGCCAGAGCGCTGAACCATCGTCTCCCGTCCGAATCGGCTCGTCGCCGTAGCCGAGCGCCTGGAGTGCCTGCTGGGCATTCAGCCATACGCTCAACACGGAGCTGCGCTCGTTGCCGAACGTTTCCACCGCATGGATGTCGTCCGGCAGTACGTGTCGGATCAAAGCCCCGTCGGTCGCTGTTTCGACGGACGCTGGGATTGCGTCGTCCCCCCTTACCCCCTCGGGCGATTCGACGTGCTGTGGCGGCGCTTCCCGCTTCGGGGGCGCCACCGCGTGGTCATCACCGTCGAGTAGTCCGAGGCGCAGTGCTTTCATGAAGCTCGGAATCTTCCCGCGGACTCCGAGTTTCTCGCCCAGACTTACCCGGCGCTCGCTGATGCGGCGTACCGTCATCTGCTGCCTTTCGGCGATCTGCTCATCCGTCAACCCCCCCGCTGTCAGGCGGAGCAATTCCATGTCCTTGGCGTTGAGACCGAAGAGATCCGGTGTCGCGGAGGCGGTGACGACGCTGCTGAGCAGTCCGCGACGGCGTGCCTCTACCACCGTCGGAATCGACTTGCTCACACCCAGTCTCGTGGCGGCTGTTATTCGGTGGTAGGTGACCATCCGTGGTTCCATGCCGAGTGCGGTCGCGATCTCGCTGAGCGACAGACCTTGATAAAGCAGCGTGAGCACGGTGATCTCCGAGCCGGTGAGGCCACCGCGACCGGGCAGCATCCGAATCTCCGGGGCTGAAGTGCTCGTGTCGGTCGCCTCGTCCTCACGCGATTCCGGGGACGTGAGCGAAGGCGAGTCCACCCCGGGCCGGGGATGCAGTTTGGTCCGGATTCGTGACTGCAGAACCCGTACAGTCGAGGCGGCGATATGCAAACTCTCTGCGATCTCAGCGACTGTCCGGCCCGCCGCCTGCAGTCGGTTCACCTCGAGTTCTCGATCGGTCAGGGCTCGACGAGGCGTCGGCTCGACCGGCAATGTCGCGCGCACGCCCTGTCCGGCGGCGATGGCGATACCCAACGCGCGAGCCGCGTCCCACAGGACCGGAGACTCGTTCGCGGGATCACCGGGCAGACGCAGCTGTGTGGCCGTCGTTGTCCGCTGCGCGGTCTGGAACCGGCGCAGCGGGGCTCGGTGATATGCGGGGAGGGCACTCAATTCCCGTCGCATGTCCGCGGTGGTCGCCTCGTTCCACGCCGCGATCAACGGGTCGGACTCCGAGAGACTCGCGCCGAGCACCAGAAAACGCCGGACACTCCACCACATTTCGGCGATCCGGCGATGCTCAGCAATGACGTTACGGGCAACGAGGACGACCCATTCCTCGAGACTCCGATCACCGATCTGGCCGAGATGGGCGACCACATTGCCGGCAACCTCTTCGAGAATCTCAGGCGCATGTCGGCTCCCGAGTGCACTGCCGGCCAGCTGAACGACGCGGTCGCCGAACACTTCCTGAATGCGGTGGGTGGCCTGCTCGGCGTGGCCGTTGGCGACATCCTGCGCGATGAGTTCCTGGAGTTGATGGGACGGCGCCGTGTGCGCGTTGGATTCAGGCGCAGGACTTGTGGCACCGTTTTCAGACGCCAGGATTCGATCAACCGAGTCGTCGCCGGCCTGCCCGACGCTTCCGGTCGAGCGAGATGCCGACTCGTGTGTCCCGGGACCGGCGGTCTCGGCGCTTTCACTCGAAGTGGGTCGGGATCCACGTCCACCGACCGCCCATCCCTCCGGATGTGGGCCCATCGCGTGGACAAGGCCGGGATCGAACCTCTGCCCACGCGGTGGCGGCACCGTGCCGATGTCCCAGGCTTTCCGCTCGGCAATATCCAGCGCCGACCCGGCGGCACCTGAGCGACTTTCTCGCGCCGCACTGGGTGATCGGAGCGAATCAGGCGTCGCAACCGGAAGGTCGGTCATCACCGGGTGGTGGTCGGCCGTCTCGACCGCGGCCGCCCGTGCGGCGGTCGGCCACTGCGTCGCTACGCGGTCTATTGCGGTCCGGACCAGTTCCTCGTCAGCCGCGGTCCGTGGGTCACGCACGACGACGACGGTGATGTCGTCGACTTCTCCTTCGGCGTCCGCCCGGTCGACCACCTCGGACGCGATCGCGCCGGGGTTACCGGCGTGACGGCTGACGGCGTCGCCGAGCGTCTGGAGGCCCGGCATCGTCTTCACCGCGCCGTCAGTGACTGTCACCGCGACACCGCCGCGCGGCACGGTTATCGTGCCGTCCTCGGCGACCACGGGCGCGTCGATGTCCTCCGACACCAGAACGGTCGTGATGTATTCCCCCGGCGCGGCGTGTTCGTTGAGCCCCGCCGGGATGCGGCCCTCCCGTCCGAGCGCGTATTCGATTGCGTGCCGGTAACCCTCCAGCCACGGGTTCCGCTCGAGCGCCACGCGCTCGGTTATTCCCCTCTCCGTCGCGAACATCCGGATGGACGAGTGGTCCTCGGTCAACCACATCGCATGCCGACCGTCCGTGGACGCCCAGCCCACTCGACTGTCCCCGACCCACCCAATGGTGAACCGATCCGATTCCACGATCACGACCGCGACCGTGCACTGGGGCTTGTCCGGGTGGTCGGCGTACTCCGGCTGTCGGCCGAAAGCCTGCATCTTCGACTGGACATGATGCAGCGCTTCCTGCAACAGCGCCTCCCGGGTGAGTCTGCGCCCGAACCGCGCCCGTGACCAATGCTCTTCCAGATACGCCCCGAGCTCGGTCGCCGCCTCCTGCGCCGCGCGGTGGCCATCCGGCGCTCCGCTCACCCCGTCGAACACCGCGGCAACCACAACCCGCTTCCCGCGGCGGGTGAACTCGGTGACCATCATCGCGTCCTCGTTGCGGTCGTGGGAAGCGCCCCTCTTGCTGACCCCCGCAGCGGACCGGGTTTGCCCGGCCAATCGCTCGGCACGCTCGGGTTCGTCGAGTTCCTCGACCGGTCGGCCATTCTGGTCGCGCAGCCCGTGTTTCGGTCCGAAGGCAGAGTCGCCGCCATTGGTCGATCGCGTCTCCGGGGCCACGTTCCGGGACGCCGATTCCGGGCGGCGAGCCGGATACCGCGCCAGCGCGATGGTGATGTTGCCGAATTCTGTGTTGGCCCGGGCGTGGTCGACCGATGCCCGCGCCGCGCCCGCCCGATCACCAGCACGCTGCCGGACGATCGCGCCGATCGCGTCCGGCAGTGTGCCGGCCAGCCCTTCCGTACCGGCAACCACCGTGCCGTGCTCGGGGATCCGGTGGTTGCGAACAGTGACAGCGCCGTCGCCGTGCCGTCGCCCGGCCCCGCGGACGGCCGGTTCGGCGACCGCCGAACGCACCGGGGTCAGTGGGCGTGAATGGGAGTCGGGTTCGGCGGGAACGAACAACACCTGGCTGTCGCCGATCGCGCCGGTGGTGATCCGGTCTTCTTCGACTAGAGCGAGGGCAAGCGAGCATTCCAGCCCGGATTCCGCAACGACCACCGACCGCTGCGCCGCGTCGATCGCGCCGGCCACCGCCTTCTCCGGATCGAAGCGACGCCGCCGAATTGCGCGCTCCAGGTGAGTCATCGCCTCATCTCGCGCCGCCGCAGCGCTGTCGGTCGAGCCGCCCGCCACGTTGAGCACCAGCACAACCTCGACCGGTTTTCCGTTGCGTCGCTGCAACACCGTGGCCGCCATAGCGGCCTCGCTCTCGGCCGGTGCACCTCCGTTGTCCGGTGGTAGCGCGCCGGCGTCGGCTGGGCGTAGGGCGCGCCCGCGTGCGGGGTCGGGGTCGGTGTGGGGGTTGCCAACTTGCAGTTGGTGTTGTCGTGATTCCAGGGTGCTGGTGCCAGTGAGGCGGGTCAGTTGCAGCGCGTGTGTGGTCTCCGGTGTGAAGGGTGGGTTGTCGGGGTCGTAGACGGTTTCGGGTTGTCGTGCGTGGCGGTCGTGGATCCAGATGTGTTCGCCGTCGTTGTGCCACAGCGTGAGGTGTCCGATCGGTTCGCCGACTGGGCGGGCGTTGACGAGCATTCCGGCGCCGGCTCCCAGCTCGGTGAGCAATTGGGCTATTTCGGTGAATCCGCCGTCGAACCGTTGGTGGTGGGCTCCGGCCAGCCAGGCTACTGCTGTTGGGGGCACGGGTCCTGTCACGCCGACTGGTTGTTGGACGTCGAATCCCAGGTCGCGGGCGTCGGCGAAGGCACCTACCGCGCAGACGGGGTGCACAGCGCCCTCCGAGGAGTGAGGGACATCGGCGGCGTGTGGGTTGGCCGGTGGTTGTGGCGAGCGTCCCTTGACGACGTTCTTCTCATCGGGTCGGCCGAATGCCGTGCGCAGCCTGTCGCGGGCTTCGTCGAGCAACTGTCCAGCGTAGTCGGTTGTGATCCCCAGTGAAGTGGCCACGTCATCGAGCGACTGGTCCTCCATCAGATGGAGCACTATCTGCTTCGTGAGGTTGGGCTGGGTGAGATCCGACAACGCACTGTCCAGTGTGTCCTCGAATTCCACGTCATAGGCTGCAGAAGAGGGCCCGTCCTCGTTCGTGAAAACCGAATGCGCCCTGACATCGTGTCGGCTTGTTCCGGATTCATCACCAATCGGTTCGTCCAACGACCGCACCCGCCGCGCGAGCAAGGTCCTCGCCTCGGTAACTTGGGCTGCGGTCAGGTTCGTGGCCTGCTCAATCTCGTAATTGTCGGGTTCCCGGCCGGTCTCATCGACATGCCGGTTTATATACGCGGACACCGCGCGGAGCATCTCGGCAGTTTGTTTGTCATGATCCGGATCTCTGGACTCGGCGTACGCTCTGCGCATGGAGAAAAGCGCATCCGCCAATGACAGAGCGCGCAAGTTCGTACCGGGAGTGGCGTTGCGGATAGCAGAGAGAATCATCTCGTTGCCGCGTTGCACGAGATCTTCGTGCTCCCCGGCATTCCGCCATCGTCGGGCGGCGATTTCAGCGATCCAAGCATATTTTTCGAATAGCTGATCGCGAGCTGCCGCTTCCTCCTGTGATCCGACCGGGGCTTCGATGTGCTTCCATATCAGGTCGTCGTCGGTGGTGTGGCCGACAATATCGCGACGCTGATAATAACGCAGCACGGCTGCTCTCATGCTGTCTCGAGGTATACCCAGATTGTCGCGGATTCTACGCAAGTAGGTAAGGAGCGGTCTGTGTCCATCTGCACGCAGGTAATATGCGAGCTTAGCTACTCCAACTTGTGCATCGAATTCGGCTGTAGTCATTCGACGGTACAGCCGCTGTGCTTTGAGCCAATCGTTCACAGAATCGTAGGCCGCCGGATCCGGGTCTGTTTCGCCTGCTGGATCCATCCGGTATTCGTATCCCCACGCTTCGGCAAGCTCGTTCCAAGGTCCCGCACGGTGTAAAACGTGATCGTAGACCTTCAATATCTGAAGCTCTCGACTCCTTCCTATTTGGTTCTCATAGTCGCTCAGCGCGTAGGCTCGGATCGCAAATATCGACGCGGTCTCCGCCTGGGACAAGTGATTGACCGCGCGGAAGTGGAGGCTGTACTCTCCGAATGATCCGGCGACGGATGGGTTCGGGTATCTGAGAGTCGTCCTCGCCAGATGGGCATAGCATTCGGCAATTTCGTCTTCGATGACTCCGTAAGGCGGAGGTATTGTGGCGAGCAGCTTTTTTGCGATATTTCCAGACGGACGGTCTCGGCCCTTCTCGATATCATCGTAGTAAGAAGATGAAATTCCGGCCGATTGTGCGACTTCCGCCTTGGTGTATGTCTCGAATCCAAGGAAATCGCGGGCGGACTCGAAGAAATCCTTGATACGTTCACTATGGTATCTACGGCAGAACGCCAAGTATTCGCCGATATGCGCATAGCCTTCCGGGTAAGCCGGTTCACCATCTGCTGTCAGCAAAGCGGGATACATTTGTGCCACTTGCATGTAGGTCTCGCGCGCGCCGGGTACTCGGCGCAGGAGGGCTCGGACATGAGTGATCTTGAGCTGCCGGCTTCCCTCTTCTGCTGCTTTCCAGGTCCACGCGGCGTCGATCAGTTCGTCCATCTCGTGGTGCGGCACGCCGAGATATCCGCGCACTCGGTGCGTCCACGTTGTGGAATCATCGCTGTCCGGGCGGGGGAACTGTCCACTCGGCGCCGAGGCGAGTGCTGTCTGGTCGAGCCCCGCGCGTGCCAGCCACCTGTTCACCTGTGACGGCAGCAGGTGGTGCATCTCCATGTACTGAGCCATGCTCTGTCGTGGTTGTCCGGACTTGTCCGCCAGTCGCCGCCGCACCCACCGGACGAACCGCTTTTCCTCACTGGATGTTGGAGGGCTGGACTTCGATGAGCCGAGTCGTGAGTTAGCGACCTGGCCCGAATTGTGTTCGTTGGGCGCAACTCGACCGGCGTCATCGTGCGATGGATGCGGTCGTTGTGAGGTATGGCTTACCGGTTCTTCTCGGGTGGAAGCGGGATCAGCCTCCGCAGTGGAGGTCGCAAGGTCGACATCCAAGTCGATGCTGTTGTTCCGTGCCGCCTCTACCAGGTCGGACTCCGGACCTACGCCGAGCTTTCCGCGGATTCTCCGCACATAGGTCAGTACAGTGCCCTTGGCTATTCCGAGTTCCGTTGCGATCTCGCCGTATCCCGCGCCCATCGCAATCCGCCTGAGCACATCGACTTCACGCTCGGACAATTCGGGCGGGCTCGGCTCTTCCGGGTCGGCGATGTCCATGCCGCGACGCCGGGCGGCTTCCATCAATGCTTCCCGAGTCGAGGCTCCGAGCTTCCTGTGCACCTTCTGTCGGTAGGCTCCGACGGCTCCGGGCGATAACCCTAGATGCTCGGCAACAGACGCATTCGTCATACCTCTGGCCAGTAATTCGAGGACCGCTGCTTCGCGCTCGGATAAAGTTGTTTCGACGCCGCTCGGATCACCCCACCGCGACCACTCGGAGCCATCGACGTCGAGGATTCCTTCCCGGAACGCGACCGAAACAATTCCGGCTCGATCGCGAATTCCGAAAGCCCGGCCGACTCGGTCCATGATTCCCTTCACGTTCCCGGGGGAGACAGTTCGGCTCGTCGACGCCGTCATCGTCTTCGCGATCGCCGCGCCGGTGAATCCTTTCGCCGTCAGGATCAGGACGGTCCTGTCGTCGGTCGATAGTGCGATGGGATCCTTCTGTGTAAAGGGAAAATCGAGAATGTTCAGAGACCCTCTGCGTGTGGCCTCCGCTATAGCCGCTGCTTTGTTTTCTGCCCTGAATTTCGTGACAATCCCATCGATCACCTCCATTGCGGTTCTCGGAGAACATCCGACCGTTTCCGCAATTTCTGTGGCCGTCAACCCCTGAGCCAACAGCTCGAAGAGTTGGGTCTCGTTCGGGGTCAGCTTGTCGTCTGTGTCCGGAACGCCACGCTCGGCGGCGATCGATCTGGCCAGTCGCCGTATCGCACCGGACACCAAGGTTCGTGTCGCGACATCCCCGAGCGGCTTCGTCGGCTCCGCAACCGCGTTCAGCACGTGTGCTGTCTCGGTTTCCGAGCGGCCTTGCTGATATCGAAGGACCACGGCTGCTTGCTGGACCGGCCGAAGTCTATGGAAATGAGCTGCGAAGTCCTCATTGGACGCTTGGAAAAGCGCTTCGACGACAGGGTCGGACTCCTCAACACCTTCGAGATCCGTGTATGCCGCGGTGACGGCCTGCTTCAATTGCCGCAGCACGCCGTCGATGCCGCCAGCGGGCATCCCCGGCTCGGCCTGGAGGGCTGGGCGGCCACCCGAGGACTGTTCACCGGACGGGGCGCGGGAATCTTGTGCCTGGTTGTCGGGAGGTGATGCGCCGGCGTCGGCTGGTCGCAGGGCGCGCCGACGTGTCTTGTCCGGGTCTACGTGGTCGGTCGCCTGCTCCGCTCGGTGCCGCCGTTTCGGGTCGTCCCACGGCACGCGGTCACCGGGGATCTCGTCGTTGTCGATATGTCCCAGGTGCTGGTTCAGCATGTATTCGGCCCGGTTCAGGCCGGCGGCGCGGTGGCGTTCGGGGGCGAGGGGGTTGTGTCCGGGGTGATGGAACGCCATGTCGGCGTGCGGCTCGGCGACTGTGATTCCTCCTGTCGGATGTGTGGTCCCACGCTGCGCGGTTGTCTCGGTGGTCGTATCGGTTGAAAGAGCCACCTCGGGTGCGGCCGAGCTGCTTTCCTGCGCCGATCGTGTCGTTTCACCGGCTGCGGGCTCGCTGTCCGCGTGTGGCTCGGTGCGCTTCCGCGCAGGCGGCGCGGCATCCGGCAGTGGTTGCCGAACAGCGATTCCGGTGAGGATTACGCCGCCGTCGACCAGGAATCGACCGTGGAATTCGGTCAGTGGCGGGCCGTCGAGGGTGGATCGGTCCTCGACGAGCAGCCGTGCGATGAAGGTGCCCTCATCGAGATCGAACGTGATCAGCGCGTCTTCGAAGTCCAGTGCGCGGTGGGTGAGCGGGTACCACGCCTTGTAGACGCTTTCCTTGGCGGAGAACAGCACTCGGTCCCAGTGAACGCCGCGGTGCGTCCCGATGCGGCCCAGCCAAGCTTGTTCCTCGGGCAGCGCGATGCGATTTCGCAGCACATCGGAGATCGGCTCGTTGTGCGCGGCATCGATGCCGATCGATCGATGGTGTCGAGATACCGCGGCCACGTAGTACCCGGTTTTCTGGGTGAGGGTGAAGCCCAGTGTGTGGCTGATACTTCCCACGATGCCGGGCTGCCACAGAGGCATTCCGCCGGGCACGTTCCCCCCCGCGCGCAGCACCGGTTCGACCGGCACGCCCAGGCGCGCCAATGCCCGGTGGGCGCACGTGCGTCCGTACACGATCTCGCGTTCGCGCACCCCCTCCGGATCCGACTGGATCGCCTCGATCAGCACCTGTTCCTGTGGCAGTAGCGCAGCGGTGGGGTCCTCGCCGATGATCTCGGCTGTGGCAACCTCGGCGGGCAGCCCGAGATCCTCGACGATCGTCCGTCCCACTGGTGCGCGCACTTGGCCGGGTTCGACGGCATTCGTCCCGGCTGTTCGCGTGTCGAGTTCGTGATATGTGGTGGTCGCCTCGATCAGGTCGTGGAGTTGGGCCGCGCGCCGACGGTCGGCGCGCTGCTCGTCGGTCAGCTCCGACCGCGGCACGCCGGCCAGCGGTGCCAGCTTGGTCCGCAACTCGTTGAGTTCTTCCCGCAGCTCGACGATGCGCAGGGAGCCCGGTTGAAGCTCTGCTGGATTGATCGACAATTCCTCGGCAACGGAGTCGCGACGTCCCCGTATCTGCTGAACCAGATCCCGGTCGGGAGTGATCCTCGCCGCATCTCGCCCGTGGACTGGGGTCGTTTCGTTCGTTTCGGGACCGAGCTTCTCGGCTGCGCCCAACTGCTCCGCGTCATCAACTTCCCTTAGCGGCACTACGGACGACAAGCCCTCGCCGGACTTGTCGAAGAAGATGGCCTGTAAACCCGGCGATCCCGGCGATGCTGCCGGTGGCACGTGATTGGCATACAGGATGCCCTCGGCCGGATTGCGCAGCTCGATCCGGACTGGGCCGTCCTCGGCGACGCGGCGCACCAGTAAGTAGGCGCGGCCGTCCGGCTCGATGACAATCGCCGATACACCATCGCCGCGATCGTCGTCTCGACCATCTGGCGACTGCCTCGAGGCGCGCAACTCGGCGTCGATTTGCCCGACATCCGTGAAACGGCGCAGCTGCCCGCCGGTTGCGGCCGCCAGAACGTCGGCTGTCGTGTGCTCAGGACGGAGACGGTTTGGTATCGCGACATCGTCCCGGCCGGTGAGGTCGCGGAAGTCCTGCAAAAGTAGTGATACGTCCGGCTCGCCCGATGCTCGCCGCTGTGCCCATCGTGCCAAGAACTCCGCCGGCGACGATCCGTCACGTGTCACCGTCAGCCAATGCAGCACTCGTGCCGGATCGGTCAACGGCAAGGACGATACGACCGCACCGGTCCTGGCTCCTTCGGCCACACCCTCGACCGAATCGAACATATCCAGGAGCGGGTGTACGAACGACAGCAGTGCGTAATGAGGTAGCAGGGCAAGCCAGTCGGTGAATTGGACCTCGGCCGGTAACAGATCGAATCCACGGTAAAGCTCGTAGGCCGCCCGCAGCATCGCCGGTGCGAGGTCATGGAGCGTCCAGTTACCCTCGTCCGCCACGACATGAATGAACTCGTGGTGCGTCAACTGGTAGATCATGTCCTCGGCCGACTCCGCCCAACGGTGGTCGGCAACTTGATCCGCCCACGACTGGGCGAATTCCGGATCGGTGAAGATTCTTCTGTTGAGCCTGATCGACGCGTAGTAGTCCCTGGTGTCAGGAGTGGTGGTGCCGAAACTTCGGGTCACGCCGAAGCCCTCGGTTTCTTCGTCGAACCTGAAATCGCGCAGTGCGAATCGGCCGCCGTATTCCGCGATCAGGTGTCGCAGCGCACGGTCGACGGATTCGACGGCTTGCACCGTGACGACCGGATCTTCCCACTCGGAGAAACGGATATGGTGGTCGTCGTACAGTTTCCGAACGATGCGGGCCTTCGCTTCGAGATCGCTCCGAGGCGGCGGCGCGACGCTGTCGCCGCGCGGTTCCGACCGCGGCTCGTCGAACCGAGCCCAGACCTCACCCCACTGCTCGACACCCGACACGGTGGCCGAGTCGAGCAGTTCCCGCACCTCGGTTCCGACCTCGGTATGGCTGAACAGCGGCGCATGCCACGTGAACAGCTCGATGTCGGGAGATCGCTCGGGACGGTATTGGTCCACGTCGAATGACACGTACAGCGACCGAGCATCGGCCTGCGTGGACATCCGCAGTGTGAGCCGAGCCTTCATGTCCTGCACGGCGGTCTGTTCCTCATACCACTCGACGCCGGACCGTTGCAGCGAGCGGGTATACCGCTCCATGTACGTCATCGCGTTGCGCCCCGCAACGCGCACCACCTCGGAGGCGGCTTCGATCTGACTCCGATCTCGCCAGCCACGCTCGTGCATCAGGTCGCCCACGGCCGTCGCGACCGCCTCCAAGTCCTCCTCGGTCCGCAGACCATCGGGTGCGTAGAGCGGGAAGAATTCCAGGGTGAGATCCGGGTTCAGATCTCCCCGATCCGTCGGCAGATCTCGTACCGCGGCAACGGCGGCCTCGTAGGGATCGAGATAGTTCCGGCCGGAATAGCGGAACCCATCGTTCGAATCCGGAGACACGGCACCGTCACCCTGCTCGTGCTGTCGCCCTCCTCCGGAGACCCAACCACCCCCATCTATGTGGGTCTCGCTGAGCTCGTGCAGCCGTCTGCGCACTTGGCGCGGTTTTCCGAGATTCGAGAGGCCACCCTCGGAGACGGCACCGGCGCCGTCGATGTCGTTCCAGGGGGGGACGCTTGCGTGCCCGATCATGCCTACGTGCCTAGTGACATGCCGTGGTTCGGAGCCGTCGCGCTTGTTGGTGGAGCCCTCCGGTTCGACATCGGTCGGCGGTCTACGGCTCTTGTGGTCTTCACCGGAAGCGTTGCGCGCCTCGAGATGGTCGTGGTCGCCGATGATCCGTCTTTGCTTGGCTACCGCCACGATCTCCGCTCGATCACCGCTGAGGCCGAGCTTGACGCGAATACGTTCGAAGCTGTAATTCACCTTGCTCCGAGGGACACCGGCGGCCTCGGCGATCTCTCCGACGGACAGGCCTGCCGCGGTCAGCTCGAGCACTTCGACGTCGAGATCGGACAGGCCATGCCCTCGGGGAGGCGTCGCCGGAGGCGGGGTCGACCATCGGTTCCGACTTTTAACCGTCGTTCCCAACCCGGGAGTGATGGCTACATACCCCTCCACGCTCAACTGACGATAAGCCTTCTCCACGGGGCCTCTCGACATATACATAGCGGCGCCGAGTTGCTCTGCCCGAGGCAGAATCCGACCGGCCAAACGATCCGAGAGCACCGCTCGGCGCAACGCGGACAAGACCATCACTTTCAAGTTCCCCCCGGCTGCCTGCAACAACTCGCTCATCGGCGCCTCCTCCGTGAAGATCCCCAGCATCTCTTCGGGAGTAATCGGCGAAGCGACCTCCGATGGCGGCGTACCAGGCCATTGATCGCGGCTCGCTACCTTCGTTCCGACCCCTCCACGGTGGACCACCACATAACCCTCGCGGGAGAGCTGCCGATACGCGCTATCGACAACGTCTCTGGACGAGAGGCCCAAGTGCTTGGCCAATGCGTCATCGACAGGCAGCAAACGGCCTGCGGCCAACCGACCCGACAGGATCGCCGCCCGTAACGTTTGGGTCAGCGCGGTCTGCCAACTGATCCGGTCGGCAAGCTCCACCAGGGTCGCGTTCGGCGCTGCTGCGTCGAGACTGTCCAGCAACTCTGCCGGGCTCACCGGGAGCACCGCGGCGAGAGCGTGGACGGCGCGGCGCCGTAGCGACTTGGCAGCATCAGCCGTACGGTTGGCGCTGATCGCGGCCGTGGCGTCGGCAACCGTCAGATCCTGCAGAAAACGGAGTTCGAGGTACTGCTCGTAGTCGGGGTTGCCGAGTTGTCGGATGGTCCGTCGCAGCCGTTTGAGCTGGCGCTCGTCCCCATTGGCGGCTGCGTCCAGAGCCGCCTTGGCCGCTGCTTCGACCGCCAGCAATGCCTCGCCGGCGCCGGGGTCGGTGCTGGTGTCCCGAGCGTCCTTCGGATGTGGTTCGTTCCACAATCGGTCATCGCCGTTGCCATGGTGGTGGAATTCGAGAAGGTGTTGGTTGAGGTTTCGTTGTTTGTTCGCTCCGATGCCGTGTGGGCGGTGTGGGAAGTGGGCGTCGATAGGGTTGGGGTCGACATGGTGGAAGAGTTCTACCCCCGGGGGTAGCGGATTGGGTGGGAGTCCGCCCGGGGTGGTTGACGGTTCAGCCACCTGGCTGGGCGGACGCACCTGCGGCTGTGCCGCCTGCTGCGGCGGCAACTCTGCGGGGGCATCCTCCCGAGGAGATCCGGGAGCGCGCGTAACGTCGAATGGCGGAACCATGGTGCCGTCCGGTGCCACTTCGATCCGAATACATACATGCCCCTCATCACTCGTGAGCATGATGTCTCGGCCGCCCCAGACATCCCCTGTGAAACCTTGTTCGTGCAGATAGTTCGACAGCAACCGATGTGCGTGTCCGGCCGCCGCGCTGCACCCGATCAGCAGCAACTGACTTCCCGGGTGTTGGGCGGAAGCGGTTTGGAAGTAACCACTCGACCACACAATACGGCCGAATACGATTCCGTCGACGAGGACTCCCCGACGCTGCCCGGTCTGCCGATCTTCGATATTGATCAGATAGCCGTTTTCTTCTGCGTGCGCGAACAAGACGATCGGCTCAGAATTCGTATCCGCATCGAAGTACGGCGCTTTCTCGGGCTGCGGGTCCTCAGCCCACTGCGATGTCGGAGCTATATCCGGCATTCTTGTTGCCACATCCGACACCGGCCAGACGGGTATAAATTCTCGGTTTCCGGGCCTGTTGTCCGTCAGGCCCCACGCTCGGATCTCATCGGCATTTTGCTCGTCCCCTGGAAATCCTGCGCCAGAAATCTTCCCGTCGGACGAAGACACGGGAATGATCCAAATATCGTCGAACTCGAATTCGATGTAGCCACCAGTATCGTCCCAACCGTAAAAAGGAGCCTGCGGCGACGAGCCGGAGTCGACCACACCGGTGTCGGACAGCGTTGGTTCGTCTGGCTCGGACGCGGCATCGTCCGGTGCTTCGGTAGCTTCCGCTCGCCCGCGGCGGCGCTCGCTGCCGGCACGCATCTCATTCTCGAGCCGAGTGACGGCGTGGTCGGCGAGCAGGAAGTTCTCGATCGCATCGACGAGTCGCTGGAGGTCCGGGTTGCTCGTCGCATCGGCGAGCGCGCGTAGCTCTATCAGTGAATTGTCGGCGGATGCGTGGGCTGTCGGGCCAGGTTCCGATAGTCCTAGTAGGTTCGCCAATTTGCGATCCAACTCCTCGCCTGAATCTGCGAGCTGCTGCTGTGTCACCGGATCGGCCTGCGCCGCATTCGCGGCTTCGATGTCCCGAAGCACGGCAAGCCGCAGTGCGACCCAGTCGATGACAAGATCCATCTCCTGGGCTGTAGCTACCGCCGCCCAGCCTGTCTCGCTCAGCCCCCGAATCCACCCCTGAGCGATGGTCACCGCCTGTCGCACCCACCCGGCTCGCACCAGATCCGTGAGCACGCCGCCCAATGCCTCGGCGAGTTCGGCCCGTGTCGATTCCAAACGAATGCGCAGTTCTTGCAGGCGAGCTCCCGGATCATCGGCCGCGCTGTCCACAGGCGCATCGCTGCCGGTGAAAATAGCTCCCGACCTGGCCAGCCACGGATCCACAGCCCTGGTGTGGAATTCGTCGATCGCGGCGGATACCCGATCGGCGTCCTCGCCGAGGACGACATCCGTGTATTCGGCCGTGATTACGTCATCTTCGCGCGTGAGTACGAGGGTGATCCGGCCCTGCTTACCGAGAACCGGGTTGATCGAAAATACGATCGACAGCGAATCATCCGCCGGGACAACGGCCGTGACGTACATCCAAAACTGAGCGGTGGCCCCCGGGAACATAGCGCGAGCATCGGGAACTGCTGGGTGGGGGCTTTCGCCGCGCTGGTCGATCAGTTGACCGGCGGTCGGCACGCCGACCGGAATCTGCTTTCGCCACAGGTCACCGAGGATGGTGTCGTCGAATTCCACCGGTACACCGCGCTCGGCCATTTCGAACAGGCCTTGGGCGACGTACTTCAAGTCGGCCGATGCCTTCGGGAGCATATTACTGCCGAAGATAATGTATACCTGCCGACCGCCGTCGATGAACCAGTGCCCGAATGAATATACATGTATGTCGGGCTCGGGAAATGAACTGTATAGCAAGGCATGCGTTCCAGCCGGGGTCGGCATCGAGCGGTCGCCATTGGCGGTCAGGAAGAATACATCACCTTCCGGGCCGGTGGTATAGGGCGCGTCTTCGTCGTGAATCCCGCCCCCGACAGCGGTATACACATTTGTGTAGTCCAGCGATGCGGCGACTTCCGGCGTGTACATGTACTTGTCCGACGGCAGTGACACGGCATCGTATTTCGTGCGGACCCCAGTTTCTCGGCCGGTTGTGTTTGCGGCGGCATCGGCCGTGCCGGCCTCCGGTTCCGAGGTCGCATCGCCCAGTCGGCGAGTTCGTTGCGGATCACCGCCGCCATCGGCCCTGTCGCCGCTCTCGGAACCACGCGCTCCACTGCTGTCCTGTGTGCCGTCCGGATCGACGACGGCGCCTTCACCTTCGGACTCGGCTTTCCCTGTAGGCGTGCCGGTCGATGTCTGCGCCGAGATCGCAGCGGTCTCGCGCGCGGTGCGTGTGCGGCGGTTCCATGGGGTGGTGCGCGCGGTCGGGCTGTGCTGCGGCGTCGGCTCGGCGGGCTCGGTCCGCGCGATCTCCGGCACCGCATCGGTGTCGGGTGAGTCGCTAGGCGCAGGTCGGTGATCGCTAGCAGCGGCGGTACCGGGAGCCCACGGGTTCGTGGTGGATGTCGGCGTGTGTGTGGCGCCGGTGCTCTGCGACCGAGTGCCATTGTCCTGTCGATCGGGAGTGCCGGCGGTCCCCGATGCGTTGCTTGCCGGCTCCGGTTCGTGGTCTCGCGGACTCGGCGCCCCGTCTGCGGTGTTCGTTTGCGCGGCTCGATTCCAAGGGTTCGTTGCCGGAGCTGCAGCGGCCTGGGCGCTGGGATCGAGTGCGGTGGTCGCTGCGCCGCCGTCGTTGGTGCTCGTCTGCTGGGTTTGTACCTGGTCCGAGCCGCGCGTCGTCGCCGCGGTGGGATGACTGCCCCATGGTGTGCTCGAGCGGGATGTCGGTTGGGGTGTGGTGGCGTTGCCGTCGGTCGAATCGTAATCCGGTACGGCCCCGTGGACGGGCGTCGATGTAGTAGCTGAACCAGCTTCGGCGGCACCCCGAGGGCGATCAGGGCTGTCCGACGGTCGACCGTTGTTCGGCTGTCGCGGGTTGCTCGAGTAATCGGAGGCCATCGACCATGGGATGCCGTGGGCAGCAAGCGCTGCCTGTAATGCCCTGTCCGGCGGATCTCGATGGAAGACGACGTGTGCGATATCGGCGACCGGGACACCACCGTGAATTTGGGCCTCGATATAGCTGTTACGGAGAAACCTCTCCCCGCCATAATCGCGGCCGATGCCTTCGAGCCCGAAGTAGGCGAGTTCGCGATGGTTGCTCGGGGTGGCCGCGAAAGACTCGGGCTGCGGGTCGGTGATGCTGCTCGGGATCGCCTTCACGCCCCATGGGTCACCGACGCTCGCCGTTGTACGCTGTAACACAGTCGATTTGAGTATGACGTCCACGTCGCCGTGGTCTTTGGCGATATCGCCTTCGTGAGCCCACGATCCCTGGGTCGTACGAACACGGGCATATACCGGCCGTAGTGTCGCCGCCAGGTCGTGTGCGTATCCGAACAGCTTCTGTTCGATCTCCGCCCTACGCGCCAACTGCGCTCGCCCCAGAAGGCTTTTAGCCGCGGTCTCGAAAATGGTTTTGAATCTGCCGCTCTCGAGAATGCGCACCAGAGTGATGGCCCTGGTGCGAATAACGATCTCCCCGCTGAATGCCTGCCTCAGCTCCTCGGTCATCGACACACGCAGCTGCTCCGGTGTCATTCCCAGCTCCGCCGCCAACGCCGCGGCCCTGCGTTCATTGCCGACGTAACGTTCGAGGTAAGCACGCTCCCCGTCATCCGGGATGCGCCGTTCAGCCTCTGCCCGGAGTTCGGGCGCATGCGGGTCATCGGCCTGCTCCGCGTCGAGTATCCGATGGAACAGCTCCACCGCCTCATCGCTCGGCCTGCGGAAATCCGGAACCTGGCCGGCAGCGGCAGGCGACGTCCGGCCCTGTGCCGCAGGGGTGACTGCGTGGTCGGGCGTGTGCCGCTGATTGGGCGATGACGTCAGCGTTGCTTCCGCTGACTGCGTGGCCGACGGGGCAGCGTGGTCCGAGTTCTCCGGCGCGGCCTGCTCGCTGCCCGGTGTAGCCGTGCGAGGCGCAGCACCCGGCGTAGGCTCAGCTTTCTCGCCGGCCTTGTCCGGCCACAATGGTCGTCGCACAGGCGGATCGTCGCTTCCCGCGTGTGCGGAGCCTTCGGTCCCATGGCCGGAAGCGGTGGGTGACGGTTCGCCCGCATCGGGCGGGGTAGGTGGTACGGCTTGCCCGTAGGGTCGGCCCAGCCGATCGTTCTCGTCGTGATGGAAGACGCGGGGGTCGGGTCCGGCTCGGCGTCCGATGCGCTGGTTTCGGGCGGGGGTATCGAGGGCCGCGTGCGGGTCGACGTCGTCGTAGAAATGCGGTTGCTCGCGTGGAGATGGCGTCGCACCTCCTCCGACTTGCCGACCAGGCGTGGGAATGTCGCTGCCGTCGGGCTGGTCGGGTTCGGTCGCTTCCGTGACTGGTTTGGTGAACAGCACCCGGACGTGGGAATAGTCACCGAGAGAGCCGACCAGTCCTTCGAACGAGACATGGGTGAACCCGTAACGGACGGCGATCTTTCCGGTGAAGGTACCCCGGGCCGCGTCCTCCGGGGACGACCACAGATCCTGGATCAGCGCGTTGAACGTGTCGAGATTGTCGCGTTCCCCGAGACCGACTTCCCAGGCTCCCCGGATTCCTCGCACGTGATGGCCGATCTCGTCCATCATCTGGTCGAACATCACCGACCCGCTCGGCGTGCGTTCGGTTGCGTAGACGTTGGCTTCCAGTACTCCGTCACGATCGACCTCTCCCGCGATTCCCTCGGGAGGGTGGAATTCATCGATGGGCGTGTTCAAGCCGTATCTGTTGACGTACCTGTCCAGGGGGGCATGCCGGGCAGCCTGGCGCATCTGCTCGATGACCTGGTCATGGAAAGTGCCGGCACCTCCGCTCAGCAAAGCGAACTGCTGCTGATAGACCTCGATCTCCCGCTGTGTCAGGCCGTCGGCGTCGAACACGGCAGCACCGCGGCCGTCGAAGACCAACCGTTCGGAGATCTGGTCGAGCACTTGCCGTAGGTTCGAGTTCTCTCGGCGGCCCGATTCGCCATCGTCTTGATGCCGTGCGCCCGGGCCATCGGGCCGACCCAGCGGATCGTCTTCGTGGTGATGGAAGTCTTGGGAGGCGGAGTGTGCCGACCCGCGCTCTGGAGTGGGCGCAGCGTCGAGACGCGGCGGTGTCGCGGCGCGGTCGTCGTGGAAGACATCGGGTGCGTTCACCTGTGGCGGCACGAGGCGAGGCTCAGCTGCGCTGTCCTGCGCGGATGCGGAGGGCGTGGTGGGGTGGGGGACTTGCTGTGGCTGGTCATCCGCCCCGGCTGCTTGCCTGCGTTGCTCGAGGTCGGTGATTATGGCGTCGACGAATTCATCGAGCGGCAGCGTTCGATCGTCGCGTCCGGTCAGGTTCAGCTGACTCAGCCCGCTCCGGAAGTCCTGGTCCCAGAACGGGTAGATATTGAGTTCCACCACGGAGTCGCCGGAGCGGTACAAGGTCGGTTCGGCCAGGACATTGCGGAGCGACGCGTGCAGTCGCCCGCGGTTGATTCGCGCCCGATGACGCAACCCGCGGTCGATATCGTCCTGTGCGACATCAGCCGGGGCACCGAGATGGTTGTGCGGCGCGAGTGCTTTGGCGATCTTGGGGATGTCGCGGAACCGCACTGCGATAGCCAGCTCCCCAGGCACATTCAGGCGCACGTGACGTACCGGTGCGATGATCTCGGCCAGCCACTGCGGCAGCTCGTGAGCTTCCCGCAATTCGAAGGTCGAATCAGCCACTGTCACGCGGAGAAGGCGCTCGCCCGGGTTGCCGCTCTCCTCCAGTGCTACCCGAACGCTGCCGCCATCGCTGTCCTCGAGGGCGGTCACCACGCGCTCAGCGAGTTCCAACCCCAAGTCGTCGATCGTGTCGGCGGGCCAGTCGAACAGCAGCTCACTCAGCTGATCCCAGGCATGCGAGCCCGCACGCATGCGTGCCAGCTCGCTCCGGGGGTCAGGACCTTGCGCGCGCACCGTGAACTGTGTGTTGTGGGCGGGCGGGCCGGTAGTGGTGTCTTCGCGGGGGACTGGTTGCTGGTTCGCTCCGGTGAGCCCGGATGTGGTCGCGGCGCTTTCCGAGTTCGAGTTGTCGGCGGGTTCCTCGGGCTCGCCCATACCCGAGAGCTGGCCGGTGACGGGATTCTTGTAGTTGACTACGCCCCAATCGAGTCCGTCGGGTCCGAGGATGCCGGTCAATGTGCGGTGACGCCTGCGGGCGGGGCGCTCGGGGGCGAAGGGATCGACGGCTTGGAAGGACACCACCGGGCCGGGGGACGGACTGCCGCCTCCAGGACGCTTTTGTTGCGCGGGGTGGCTCGAGGGGGCGTCGGTGTTCGGCGCCGGAGGGGGAACCAGCACGCCGTTCTCGTCGTAGAGCGCGACCCAGACTTTGCGGACGACCGAATCGTATTGCGCGGCACCCGTGGAGCGGTCGATCGGCTTCATGCGGGCTATCGGGGGGCTGATTTCGATGACCGGGCCGCCGCTGTCCTTGGTGAACACCACCACGTTGTCGGTATTGACGTTCGACAGCGTTCGCACGATCGCTGTCGCTTTGGCGGGCATCTGGTCGATGAGGTCGAAAGCTCCGGTCAGGGAGGAGAACTCATGCAGGTTGTCGTCACCTACCGCCCGCGTGAGATCTCCCCGGGAATGGATGAGAGCCGTTCGCACACCGGTGGGTATGGGGACCACCTCGCGTCCGTAGCGGTCGTTGACCACCTGAAAAGCCAGTCGCGCTTCCTCCGGCTGCATGATCGACGACTGGAGGCGCGCATCAGGCGGCGTCCCCAGCAGCGCGGCCGGATCGGTGTGTCCGGGGGCCAGCGCCCGGCCGGCGCGTTCGACTTCGGTACGCAGCTCGTCGCGCCGGCGAGTCAGCTCGGCCGCGGTGGCTGGGGAGAGACCCGGTGCGGCCAACTGGTGTTCCAAGGTGAACATGCCCAGTGCGAGCGTCAGCCAATCGTGGGCCAGTGCGTCGCGTCGAGCGATATCGGCGGCCGAGCGCTCATGCTCGGGTGTTCCGGGCTGGAGTTCCCCTAGCTGGATATACGCGGCCAGACGTTCTCGCGGCACGTCGGTTTGCGGTGGGCCTTCCCGAGCAGCGAGGTCGGCTGATAATTCGCTGCCCTGAGCAGCCGCGGGCCCGGGACGATCCGCGATCTCGTAATGCTCGCCGACATCGGTTCCGCGTTTCGCCATGCGCTGCTCGGCATCGGACGCTTCGGGATCATGTGCGGCGAGTGGCTCGCCACTTTCGGTCGCAATGGGTAGGGAATTCGCGGTACCAGGGTTCTGGAAAGGGCTGTCGATCAGCACGGCTGTGACGTTGTCGTGCTCTTCCGCATCGATGGCGTGCTGCACGAACGCTCTCGCCGCACCGAGCAGATTGCCCGACGATTCCGCCAGCTTCTGGCGGAGCGTGTCGGCGATCCTCTGCTCGGGACTGTCCGCGCTCGACTCGTCTTCGTAGTAGATGTTCACCGCGCCGTCCGAGAACAGTGCTACGAATCCGTGCTCGGTGACGTCATGGACAAGGGGATTCAGCTCGCCCGATTCGGTGTCCTTACCGAGGTAGTCCCGCAGGCTCGAGGCCAGCCAGGAGTGTCTGAGCTCGTCGACACTCATACCGAGGCTCTCGGCCAATTCGACCATTGCCGGGTCGACCTCGGTCAACGGGATCGCGGGGCCGCCGTCGCGAGGAATCCAGAATGCGGGTGAATCACCGCGGGATAGTGTGATGAGCTTTGCCGAAGTGGCGATGGTGAGCACCAGCGTGGTGGCCGGCGGTACTTCGGAATCAGCGTATTTCGTCGATATCAACTCGTGAACGGCACGCTCGGCGGCCTCGAACGCTCTCTTCGCGGTTGCCTCGGGGTCCGGCCTTTCACCGCGTGCGACACGGGCTGCCTCCGTATGCAGGACTGCCGTGGCCGCTTGGGTGGCCGCCTCCGAGGCCTCTTCGCTGTGCCCTTGAGTGGACACACCGTCGGCAACTGCCGCCGCGGTCCACTGCTCGTCGCCGACTCGGGCTGTCGTGAGCCCGAAGGAATCCTCGTTCCCGTCGTGCCGCTCACCGACCCGCCCGCCCCGGTCGGTCACACCGGCTGCCGAGATCAGATCGACTTCGTGATGGTCCCGCCACGCGAACGAGCCCGCAGGCAGCCAGGGATGGTCGGGATCCACGTCGGCCGCGGCCAGTGTGGTGAGTGCCTGCTGCCGGAATGCGGCGAAATCGCCGTCGGCTTCCAGAGTCGATCGAAGCGCGACGAAGATGGCTTGCGAGCGCACCTCGCCGAAGCTCAGCGGATAAACCGGTTCCGCACCGAGGCTCACGCCGGGCAGCACCTGAAAAGTCATCGCCGGTACGGACCACAGGAATGAGTCAGGATGGGCTTGCTGATAATCACGCAGCCAGTTGAGGACCCGTACGGCATCCGCCAGGGTGTTCACGTTGGTGACGATGCCGTCATTCCTGGGTACAACCGGTCCGGCGATCTTCGCGCTGCGGACACCGGGGAACCGATCCGGTTGGTCGATGACCTCCCGCACGAACTCGCGCATCAGATCGGGCGCGGTGTCCGGAGCCGGATGAATATAGACGCGGAAGCCGCGCATCCGCGGTTCGCTGGGGCGGGAGAATCTCAGAAAGGGAAGTGCGGCAGGATCTCCGGTCACGGCAGCCAGGTCGCCGAGGCGCACCTCGAGCTCGCCAGCAGAAGTTTGCGAGTAGGCGATCCTGTTCTCCGGAGAGCGATGTTCGAGGATTTCCACCAGCTCGCGGAGATAGGAGACGGGATCAGAGGTGGAAACACCTTCCCCGTAGCCGATCTGTATGGAGTAGATCTGGAACGGCGTACCGATCTCCGCTCGCCTCTCCCATGCTTTGCGCAGCAGGATTTCCAAACTCTCGCGGGAACGGTCTGGTGCGCTCGTCCCACTCCGCTGGAAGGACAGTTCGCGCAACGCGACGATGTCGTCGAACGAGGCGTTCGGAAACATCTGCCGGAGTGCATCGAGTAGCTGCGGGGTGTCGAGAGCTACTTCGCTTCCCGCCTGCGGCGCCACGACCGGTCCGGGTACCGGTACTTCGGATGCCGTCCCCGGCTTCGGCTGTGCAGGAGCCGACCGGGGGGGCGCGTCGTCCGGCGCGCTCGGGAACAGGGCATGCGTCAGCGAGCGAACACGCTCGTCGGCAGTGCGGAAACGGTCAACCGCTGCCCTGACCAGGTCTTCTCGTCCACGCACGTAGGCGTTCCGGACGCTCGTCGCATCGGCATCGCTCGCGTTCTCGAATGCCACCCACTCCGTCGCCGCGTGGAAGTGGAAGACCAGGTTCCGCAGGCGATCCTGGGCGATCTCCGCATCCGGGTCGTCCGCTGTCCTCAGCAGTTCGTCGACTAGGCGGAACATACCGCTGAGCTTCTGATATCTCGCTATCTGCGCCGGTGTCGCTGTACGCGGATCCACCCTCGCGGCATCGCGTGCCGTCTGGAGGTGCGCCTGCAACGTCCGCAGCAGACCGATGTCGACAGTCTCCAGCAGACCCCGGTCTCCAGCGTTCGTCGGTGCGCTGGCCGGGGTCGAGTCCAACCTCGCCGCGAGCTGATCGACCCGGCTGTCGGCTTCGGCGAACCGCTGTCCGGCTTCGGCGACCCGCTGGCTGCGGTCGCGAAGGTCGAAAACCTGTTGCACTCCGCCTGAAGAAAGGTGGTTCGCGGTGGTGAGATTGTTCGCGTCCGTCAATGCCGCCAGTCGCTCCATCACCGCGTGGTAGAGCTGTACCAGTGTCTGGAAATGCGTCGGCGAGACCTGGACGTTCGGTTGACCCATCGCGGCGCGCAGCTCGTAGAGCCCGGCAAGCATCTGTTCGATCCGCTCGACCGGCTCCACCTCCGTGGGCACGCCCACCGCCGCGGCTTCGCGTTCCGCCTGGACCCCCTCGATCACCAACTCCAGTTGGTCGGTATCGACGGCGGCACGCAGTCGGGCGAGGGCATCGAGGCCGCCGTCCGCATCCTGACCCGACGTGCCTCGACCAACGCCTGGTACATCACCGGGCGGTGTGTGAAAGACCAGTGGTCCCTCGATTGGCAATCTCTTCGCATAGGGAGCTACGGCCATTGCACCGTCACCCCGCGCTACGCGCCCCGGGGGCGCATCCAACGCGTCGTCCGGGGTACCCGGATACTGCTTCGGCGCAGCCTGCGGCTCGACCGATGCGTCGGGATCCGTCGGCGCTACAGTGCGCCCGGGTTCCGGATTCCCTGCCGCTTGGTTCTCACCGAGACCGGTCACGCCATTCGCTGGGGAGTCTTCAGCCGTGGCCGCGATGTCATGTGGCGGTTCTGTCCGTGGAGGTACCTGCGACACCTGGCCGGATCGTGTATCCGAAGGGAGCTGGGGAGCCGCCGGAGAGGCGCCCGGTGCTCCGGGATCGGTCTGGGCGGTCCCCGGTGGGATGTTCCGTCGCACCTCGAACCAGATCGTCTTGCCCCCGGTGCGGGCCAGGTCTACGCCCCACGCGGTGGCCATGTCGTCCAGCAGCCCGTAGCCGCGGCCGCGCATGCCCGGTTCTCGCTGACCCGCCATCAGTGCGTCCAAATCGATGGCCTTCAGGAAGTCGTCCACCTCGAATTCGGCCGCCGCCTCGTCAGGGCTGCTTTGTGAGGTGTCCTCCAGTGCGGCGAAGTTGCTCTCCGGCTGCCACTTCGGCAGACCTCGGCTCTGGTCGGCGACCTCTACTCGCAACACATCGTCGAACAACCAGTACCGGACCTCGGCGTCCCCTGCTTCGTGCACGTGCACATTGGTGACCAGCTCGGTGACCGAAAGCTCCACGTCTTCGATCTGGTCGGTGTCCTCCCACCCCGCGCCGGTCAGCACCTCGCGGACGGCATGGCGCGAGGTCCCGACTCCGCGTGGCACCGATTCGCTCGCGAAGTTCAGCTTCACGATCGGGTCGGTCAGCACATTCGACGGGTCATGCTGCCCGGGAGATTCGAAAAGCTTGAACCACCTCTTCCTTCTTCCTCCGTGTCCGCTGCGGGCGTGCTGCCCGAAGTGACTCAACTCGTAGCCCCAAGCCGCGGCGTTCGCGTCGAGCAACGCTGTGAGCCGGCCCGCGTCCGTCGATGCGCCGGGTGCGTCGCGCACGGGCAGCGCTGGTTCGGACGCCACGTCGAACGACGGGTCGAATTCCTCGATCACCTCGACCACTACCCACCGGTTGCCGCGATCTCCGAAAGCACCGTGCCGCACCTGTGTACGCCCATGAGTCGACGACAGCAGGGCGGCCAACATCGCTTCGGCGGCATCGATGTGTCCGTCCGGGAAATCGGAGAGAGATGCACGGATGGGGGCGAACCGGCCCTCTAGCGGATCATCGTGAGAGCTGTTGTCCCGTCCCGGCCCGCGATCGCCGGTGGGTTCGGCGGAGGGCCCCGGCTGCTCGGCGTCCGGGCGCGAGGCGTCAGTGGGGTCACCATCCCGCTCGGCGACGTAGACCTGCCGGATGCTTTCGGTGGCCCTCGCTATCAGGTCCTGAGCCGATTCTTGCCCGATATCCAGTCGCGTGCACATCTCGGCCAGCGAGATGTCCTGTATGAGGTAGAGCAGCACGGCGCGCCGCGCTGCCTCGGACAGATCGGGCAGGGCTTGTCTCAGCTTCACCGCGAAGTCCTCGTCTAAGAGTTCTTCTTCCGAAGAGGAGCGGGTGCCGTCGGGTGCCACGACGTCGACCGGGAAAGTATTGTCACTCCCGTCTGGCTCGGATTCGGCGGTGCTGTGATTCGAATGCTCCAGGAATACCGGTTTGCGCAGCTGGATCCACTGTTTCGCCTTCTTGACGGTGGCGAGATCCAATCCGAGAGCCGCACCGATCTCGGCGTCATCCGGTTCGGCCGATCCAGGGACATCGGTTCGATTCCTGATGTACGTATCCACGGTGTAGATCAGCTCGAAATCCTTCGAACCGAAGTTCGGATACATCTGCTTGTAGTAGTTGAGCTTCATGGCCCAGCGGGCATTCGCCATGGCGGCCCGGGGAAATTCGCCAGGCGGAACAAAGGTACTGGTGGCCGTCGCGATGGCCTCGATGGCTCGATGGACGAGATCTTGGTACTCTTCTCCCGGCACTGTCCAGAACCGAGGCGCTGCCTCCGCAATCCAGAGATATTTTTCCAGAAGCCGGCTTCGAATTTCCCGCTCCTCGGGAGACTCTGGCCGAGTTGCTATCAGATCCCAGAGCAGGCGAGTATCCTCTTCGTCTCCGATTCCCACGTCCTGGCGGGCGTAGAATTTCTGCAAGGCCTTCACCAGGGTGTCGTTGGTGAAAGGTTCTCCCGGCAGTTGTTCATCCAGATTTTCGAGGAGGTCCCGCAGTTGCCGGAGAGCCACCACGCTCGGTGTGGTTCGCCTCTCTCGTAGTGCGACCGTGTTCTTCGTTACTCCGATTAGCGAGGCGAAATCCGACCGGCTCATTCCGTAGTAAAGACGTACTGCGGTCAGCCAATCATGAACTGTCGAGAAAAAGGCCGGGTCGGGGACGGTCTCACCTGCCGGGTCCATCCGGTAGGTGAGACCCCACGCCTCGCCCAGATCATTCCATCGGTCGATCCCGCCCCCGCGCAGAACATCACGGTACATTCGCAGAATCGTCAATTCGTCGATCTCTGCACCCTTTTTGAGACGCCCGATCTGTACTCGTGTCAGTCCGAAAACGCGCGCAGCGTCCGAGTCCTTCATCTGGTTGACTCGGAGGAAGTACCGGACATACTCGCCGAAGGATGCGACGGCGCGTGGATCGGGCAATGCCGGGGTGGCTCTGGGGAGATATGTAAAGCACTCCACAAGTTCGTCATAGGTGGCGTTGTGCGAGAACGGCGAGGCTTCGGTAACTATTCGAACCGCTGTTGCCGGGGGCCAGATATCTCCTATTTCCCATTTCTTGACGGTGCCGCTCGACTTGCCTACCGCAGCAGCCAAGTCCTCTTCCTCCAGCCCGGATTCGGTGCGCAGGGATCGAATGTATTTCCCGATATCAGAATAACCTTCGGGATATGCGGCAGCGCCGTTGTCGGTGAGTAGCTCCGGATAATAGGACGACGCATCCGTGTACATTCTCCGGGCGTACGGCACCCGACGGAGCAAGGCTCTGATCTGCTCGAGTTCGAGGTCCCGAGTCCCCTGCTCGATTGCCTCCCACGTGCCATGCGCCGCGCCTACCAGTGCGTCCATCTCCGCTGGTGCAACCCCGAGATATCGGCGCATTTCGGACAGCCACGCCGTTTTGTCGCCGTCGCCCGGCCATGGAAGCTGCCCGATCGGCTCCGCCGCGTGACTACTCGCCTCGATCCCCGCTCGTGTCAGCCATCGCCGCACCTGATCGAGCTCGAGGCGGTGCATTTCGACATACTCCGCCAGGCTTTGACGAGGCAACCCTGATCGATCGGCCAGCCGCCCTCGATACCAGTCGAGGAAGCGCTGTTCTTCGGGAGCCTGCCGCGGCTGCTCGATGTCAGCGGATGCGTGCTGTGTGACAGCCGTCCCGGCATCGGAGACGGAGGTGGGCGCGGGGGAGTCGTCCGCACGGGGCGACGGCTCCGCAGCATCCTGCCGCGGGGAGATGGGCGGCTGGAAACCGATAGGCGGCGGGTGTTGTGGTTGCCGGGCGCTTCGGTCGGTGGGTGTGGCGGGTGGTCCGCGTGTGGTCGGGCCTGCGGTGGGATCGGTGGGTGAATGGGTGTGCTGGTGTAGCAGGGCAGCGAATTCCTGAAGCGGGTCGACGAGGGCGCGGAGGCCGTCTTCTGCCTGGTTGAGCGCTGCCTCGGTTTCGGAAGTCGGTTGGGTCTGATGCTCGGCGGCGGCTTGGGTGTACTGGACGACGACGGTCTGTACGAGCGGATGAGGGGACAGGGCGTAGAGGTCGTCCTCGGGTGAGGTGTAGTAGCGGGCGCTGCCCGGGTCGCCGTTGCGGGCCGAGCGGTTCTCGGCCTGGATGTCGATGTCGCGGGAGCGGGCGGAGCGGCCCGTGACGATGACGTGCAGGCCGCCGAGTTCGCGGATGGCGTCGGAGATCGGGATGTCGACGCCGCGAGCGCCTTGCATGTTGATGACGAGCACTTTGCCGTGTTCGCCCGCGTGATCGAAGATCGCTTGCAGGTCGGTCTCGGCATCGGTGCCGTGGTCGAGGAACCATTTCGCGTCGACGGCGGTGTGTGCGACATCGAGGTCGTCCAGGAGGGCGGACAGCGGATCGACGAGATCGTTGCGGTCGGCCAGGACCAGTTGCGGTCGGCCGGTTTCCTGCATGGCCTTGATATCGGCGGCGGCGGTCCGCAGCTTCGAGGCCTCGTCCGGGGAGATGCTGTCGGTGTGGACGATGAGCTGGGATTCGTGGAAACGGTCGATCTTGGCGACCTCGCCCATGCCGTAGCGCTGCTGTAGCTGAGTGGCGGAACCCTCGGCGGTGCCGGAAGCGCCGGTCACGTGGTCGTAGTTCTCCTGGCTGAACAGTTGCTGCGCCGTGATGGATTTCGAACTGGCGGGGTCGTTGCGGATTCGCAAGCCGTGTTCGGCCTCGATGGCTTGCGCGAGGCCGCCGTTCCAGCGGCTCTCGGAGGAGGTCTGAGGATCGAAGAGGACTTTGTGGGTGGTCTGATCGATGATGAACACCCTGTCGTTGTGCACGACGTAGTGCACGTTCTCCACGTATTCCCACCGGGCTGCGGCGGCCATGGCGATGCGGGTCGATTCGGTCTCGGTGGGCGCACGACCGAGCAGTTGCTCCAGCTTTTGCCTACCGTCCTCGGTCAGCCGCGCCGGTCCGCCGCGTTGGCCGGGGGTGCGCCCGAAATCGTCTTCGGTGAGCCGGTTGTCGCGCAGTGCCGCGGTGAGGAAATCGCGGGCATCGGTGACCTGGGCGGCGGTGGCGGCGTCGGCGAGCTGGTCGGCGCCGTCGGAGAGGATGTACTGGGTGTCGGCGTGGATGAGGGCTTCGTCGATCTCGTCGATCGCCGCACTGCGACCGGGAACCCAGTTGTCGCGTAGCGCGGCGAAGCCGACGTCCTGCTGGGTGCCGATGTAGATGGTGGGCCGGCCGGGTTCGGGGGGCCGAGGGGCGTGGTCGGGATTCATGCGGACGATATCGATGCCGTACTCGGCCAGAACCGCGACGTATCTGGCAACTTCGCGGTTGGCAAGGTTGTCACGGGTGGTGATGACTTGTACGGCACCGTGTTCGATGGCCTCGCGGATGGCATGGGCGAGGAAGACAAGGGATTTGCCCTCTCCGGCGTCCATGTTCACCGGGACTCGACGCATCTCCGTCACGGCGGCGACCTGGGTCCAGCGCAAGATCTTGTCTTCGCCGCGGCGAATCACCTCGATCACCGCTGCCGTGGCGTCGGCTGGGTCCTCGCTGCGGAGCATCTCCGCGAGCGTGGCGGCCGGAATGTTGTTCAGCCGGTCGGCCTCTGGAATATCGGGTCCGGATTGGGCGTAGTAGTCCGCGAGCACCGCTTCCGCGGCCTGGCGCATCGCATCGACAACTTGGTCGGCGCCCTGTTCAGCCTCCGGTGAGTTGTCGACCGGGGGCTGATCATTCGCGGCATCGCCGAATTGATCGTCGGGAGTTGCCAGGGGCGCGTTTTCGACGTCGGGCGCGTGCGCGCCGTACGACGGGCCGATCGCGGTTTCGTTCGCGAGGGCAACTGCTTGGGCGACCGGGGCGGCAGGACGCCCCACGTCCGTGGTGGCGTCCACCGGGTTACCGGACTCGATGGCAATGGGGCTTCCGGTGGAGACCTCGTGCAGGTCGGTGGGCGCGGCCGATTCGGCCGCCGCTGTGTCCGGCATTCCCCCGAGGACGCCGGATTGGATGACCGCATCATCCGCGACGCGGCGCAACCAACTGCCCACATCCTCTCCCGCGGGGACAGGCCACCGCTGTTGTTCCGCGAACCGGAACACGGCTCCGTTGATCGCCCCTGCCGCCTGCGCTAATTGCTCGTCCTGGTCGGTCGACTCCGACTCGGATACCCCGAGTGCCCGGCGCACGTGGTGGAGGGTGTCGAGTCCGTACTGCTCGCGCAGCTCGTTGAACGCTTCCGGGTCACCTTGCTGTGCCCGATGCAGGAGCGAACGCGGATCCGGTTGTCCTGCGGACGTTCCCGGACTTACACCCGAATGCGGACGTTTACGGTCAGAGCCGTCGCGCGCGGTCGTGGAGGCGCGCTGACCTTTCGCACCGACCGCTCCGGTCGCTTCGGCGCCCTCGCGCTCCACCAGCTGCTCAGGGACCGGCGGTGTGGAGGGCTGGCCACGCGGCTTCGGCTTCGGCTTCGGCCGCGGATCCGGTTTCGGTGTGGGTGTCGGGGGTTCGGGCGTCGGCTGTGGTGGTGGTGTGGGCGTCGGCTCCGGTTCGGGTGAGGGTTGTTTCTTGCGCCCTCGGGGTTTGTCGCCGCCACCCATCTGGGCGATGAGGCGCTTATGCTCCGTCTTTCCACTCGGTTGGGGGGCAGGTTGGAGGTGCGGAACGCCGCCTACGGGGGGTAGACGGCTGGGGTCCTGGTGATATTCGAGGGAATGCGGGTTCAGGTGCGGCCCCGCGGGTGTCTGCGGAGCACCGGGGGTCCCGGGGTTCGGTTCGGTGGCATACCGCGTGGCCATGGTGGGTGACGCGGGCGGTTTGTCGAGCCCGGCGTCCAGACCGGTTTCCGGTGCGGCGACGTGGCGATCCGACAGGGGGTTGGCGATGTCCGGAGGGCGTGGTGACGCGGAGTCGGGGTTGTCGGGGTTTTGGAAGGCACGGCCCAAGCCGACGGAATCGACAGGCAGCGGACTCAGCGCGGGTGTGCGCGGGATGACAGGTATGGCGTCGGCGGGTGGTTCGTCCTCCAGCGGGTAGGAGACACCGGGAATGGTGACGTGATCTCCCGCCGGCTTTTTCTGGACGCTGTGGTCCCGGGGGTCTTCCCAAACGCTGTGCTCCCGCGGGTCTTTCCAGACGTTGTGGTCGCGGGGGTCGTCCACGACGGTTCCCGGTGGCGTGGGGAACTCCTCTGGATCTGCATCGGGTTCGTCGGCGTCTGGACGGCCGGTCGCGGCGATGGGATCCGGTGGCGTTGCGGCTGGCTGGGGGGTTTCTCCGGGGTTGTTTGTCAGGAATCCTGTGGGTTGAGTCGACGTGCTCGTGTGCGTGGCAGAACTATCCGGTGTGTAACCCGACAGCGCCGCCGGTGCGGCGTAAGGGATGGGGTTCGGCGGGGTTGCGCCAGAGGGTGTTCTGCCCGCCGTAGCTTGCGCGGAAGCGGTAGAAGGGGCTTGCGGTGACCTCGTCTGTCGCGCAGGGTCGCTCGTTTCGGCCCCGCCGCGGCCAGGAGGCTGCGGATGGCCCGGGGACGATGGGGGGTGCGTGGCGGAGTTGTTTGCGCCCGGGGCGGAAGCGGTCGACGCCGATGGTGTGGGGGCGGTATCCGATTTCGACGAGACAGGGGGGGTGCCGGAGCTGTTCGTGTCGGTTCCGGGGCGCGTCGGCGACGGCGTGGCATCCGGAACCGGCCGCGGTGGGTTCGTATGACCGACCGGGTTGTCCGCCTCTGCGGTGGGGCGTGCGGTCGCCGCCGTTGGTGTGACCTCTTGCTTCGGTGTGCTCGGCGGTACTTGGGGATTGCTCGTATCGGGAGTCGGTGATGCCTGCGGCGTGACGTCGACGGCTTGTTTCCGCGCATCCACCGAGGCGGTGGGATCGCTCGAATCCGTCTTGTCCGCGGTCGCCGTGAATTCCGCTGCCATGCGCGCGAATTCCGCGTCGACGTCGAGGAGCGGCTGTTCCTCGGGGGCGGTGGTTCCTTCCTCCAGCGTTTTGCCGGTAGACGGGGGTGTCGTCGCGTCCGGGGCAGTGCCACCGGCCGTCTGCTCCGGCGACACCATGTACAGGCTTCCGTCAGGCCCGTGCTTGATCATGTACGGACTCTCATAAGTACCGCTCCCGTCGGCGAGCACTTCGGCGCCGAACGCGGGCGTGTCCGGTTGGGCGACGGTTCCTTCGGTGATCACCGTGATCCCCCTTTGGTCCGGACGGACCTGAGGATCGCTGATCTGGAACTGACGGGTCTGCATCGGTGTCGCCGAGCCGCCCTCGGGATGTGGGACCACGGCGGACGAGGTACGTGCGACTGCGGTATCTCCCCAGGCGGGGAAGGGGCCGCCGCGTCCAGAAGACGAGGGTGACGAGGGATGCGCTGGCCCTCCCGACGGGTGGTTCGGCGCGTTCCCGGGCAAGGTGGTTCCGCCGCTTCCGTCCGGCAGCTGCCCAGGGCCGTCGCTGTCCAGGAACCGGGCGAGGTCGTTGCGCTCCGACACCGTCGCGTTGTCGAACATATCGCGGAAGATCTGCTCGCCCTCCGCCATCAGCTCGGGAGTCAGGCCGTCCGGCGGCGGCACGGAGCCATCGAACCCGGCCGCGGGCCGCCCCGGTTGCGGCGGGCCTACCTCGCTGGTGGTGGAAATACCTTCAGGACTCGCCGCCAGCGTTTGCGGCGGCTGACCATCTCCGGGCGCGGAGATCCTGGTCAGTGGCCCGGCAGCGTCCGGGGGCAGCGCCGGATTCTCCGACGCGACCCGTTCGGGCGAACCCATGTACGCACTGGTCCGAGCCGCCCGCACCGATGCCCCGAGCGACCCGACGAGGCCGGAGCCGAACCCCGTCCACACCATGGTGGCCAGGTCCTTGCCGCGCAGTTCGCCCTCTGTCAAAGCGAATGCGGTCAGGCCGCCCGCCAGACCACCGGCCATACCACCCACGCCGCCCGCGGCCACGGTGCCGAGCACCCGGCCGCCCACTCGCATCACCGCGGGCGCGACGCGACGACCGACCTCGACACCGACCAATCCACCGACGGCGCCTGCTGCCGCCCCGATCTTGACCTGCTGCCAATCCACCACCTGCCGGTGGCCTTGCGCCATCTGAACACGCTGCGCGACATAGGGAACCCCACCACCGACGGCCGTCCCGAAGAACACACCTTTCGTGGCGAGCGCCAGCCGTGGATGCTCCGCGACGAACCGCGCGGCCTTTCCCAGCATGGCCAGCACCAAGTCGCGCTTGGCGAGTTCCATCCCCGCTCTCGCCTCGGCGCGATCGGCGATCGCCTTCACGATGCTGCCGGGCGGAGGCATCGCCATATCGATGATCACCTGGGCCAGCAGCGCTCCCGCGATGCCGATGATGACGTACTGCTGGTACTCGATGGCCGTGGCGTTGTCGTACAACTGCTTGGCCATGGTGTTGTTGAACTCGATCTGCGACTGGGTGTGGGCGATGATCTTGCGGTACTGCTCTTGGATCGCCGCGCCGGTCTCCCCTTCGACCGCCCTGTCCAACCGCTCCGCCGCCGCCCGGGTCCGCTGCAGCACCACCACGAGCGTGTTCGCCGAGTCCGACCAGGCGTCCCCGTCGCGCCGCATTGCCTCCGGGTCCCCCTCCGGAAAGTGACCCAGCACCATGGTGGTCAGCCACTCGGGAAAATAGTCCGGGATCTGTACCACTAGCCGCTCGATCGCCCGCGTGCGTGCTCGATGAGCGATCGGTGCAGCACTTTCGCCGGTGCGCACGCTTTGTCGCCACGTAATTCGACCTCGGTGAACGCTTCCACCACCGCCGTCAGCGGATCGAAAAGGCCGTCTGGGAAGCAGGCCCGGATCAATTGGGCGCGCCACTGGCGGTACCCGCGCACGACCTCCGCCAAAGTGTCGCCGCGGTCCCACGGACCGCTGATGCGCCGGTACTCCATGACCAACGACCGGTGCGCCGACTGCCGGACATGGGGACCAGCGCCCGCTTCGAGTATCCGGCCGAGATCGCGCACGACGGTCGCATACATCGGCCGATCCTCGGACCCGGCCACACGCTCGCCCGACCGAATTGCGGCGCCGACCTTCTCGGCCAGCAGCACGGGACTGGCCGCTGCCACGCGGTCGAGCAGGATCCATCCGCCGGGGACCGGCTCTTCCCCCTCAACGATCTCGCGATCCCAGACCACGCGGGACACGGCGCTATCCGGCAGATCGGTGATCTCGATTCCGGCCGGCTGGACGAACGGGTATTTGCCGAGGATGGTGTCGACGGCAGCCGCGATCTCCTCGACCGTGGGCTTCGCTACGCCGGAGGTACCGAATCCGGCGATCCGCAGCTTACGGCGGGCCGCGAGCGCGTCGGCGGCGGCCACGGCATCGGGGTCGGTCCGCACGCGGGAGCGCTTCGCTCGCGTCGAGGTCGGCTTCGGCTTGCGCTGTTTGCCTTCCTTGCCGGATTTCGCCGGTTTCGCCGCGTCGGACTGGGGACCCCGGCGGTGCGGAGGGGGGACCTGGCCGGGTGTGGAGCCGCCGCGCGACCACGGCGTGCCGGGGGTGTTTCGCAGCCAAGGTGAATCGGCGGGTGGCCGCGACCATCGGTTCTCCGGCGGGCGGCGCACGGCTGCCTGGTCGGGTGCCCCTGGTTTGGGGGTCGCTGTCGCGGCGGGTGGGTTGGCCGGGGGTGGCGTCGCGGCAGGACGTGCGGCAGCAGGAGGTGCGGAAGCGGTGGGTGCCGTCGGTGTCCGGGCGCTCGGGGCGGGGTTCGGAGCGCTCTGCGTCGGCCGGTCGGGGAACGATGGTGTGGGTGTGGAGTTGGAAGACGGTTGCTGGTCGGGCCTGTTGTTCGGGCCGTACTCGCCGGGGTACGGCTGCTCCGGCATCACCGGGTTGCTGCCCGGCTGGGAACCGGACTGGTTCGATGTCTGGACGGCGTCGGGGTCGGGAGTCCGGCCGGGTGCGGCGGTGCGGGGGGCGGAATCCTGGCCGATGACATCCGGCGCGACGACGGGCTGGGTCGCCGGGCTCTGCCACAGCGGTTGGTCATAGGAGGGGCTGATAACCGGGACGGAGGAGAACGGGTCCTGCTCGCGGAGTTGCGAGCCGAAGTTCTGGTCCTGATCCTGCAGGTTGTGGCCGGCGTCCGCGACGCTGCTACTCATTCCGCGCAGATTGTGGACCAGGTTCTCGAATCCGGTGATTCCCTTCTCGGCCGCGGGTTCGTAGCTGTCACCGAAGACCCGGCCCGGCTCGTCCTGGCCCCAGCACTTGCCCTCGCTCGCCAGTCTTTCCTTCAGGCGCGCGAGTTCCTGCTGTGCCGTTTCGGCGATGGCGGCGAGTTCCGGGGTCAGGGCTCGCAGCAGGTCCGCATCCACCCGCAACGATTGAGCCATACCGCGGCAAACCCTTCACCCTGCGTCAACGACACCGAGAGAAGACATTGTCCTATTGGAACTTTTTTGGCGGCGCGCTACCTCTTCCCTCATGTGGGAATGACTCGACCGGGGTCGGCAAGCCACTACTTCTGGGGTGAACTCAGCTGCGGTTCATGCAGGTCGAAGTAGGTGGCGTCGCCCATCAGCGCGTTCTCCTCCTCGAACAGCGACCGCAGATCGTCCGGTATCTCCATCTTCTCGTGTTCGCGGGCTTCGGCTTCGGAGGTGAAGTACACCGTCTCGACGAATCCGTCGTCGCCGAAGGTGGCCAGCGTGCCGCCGAGAATCTCCGGGCGTACTTCGTGCACCCGATCGCCCGACTGCGCCAAGATCTCGCGCATCCGGCGCGCGTCACGCGTGTGACCCTCGATGACCTGCACGAATCCGGCGCGGTCCGAGCCGCCGCCCATCCACTGCGTGACATCGGCGCAATCCATGAAGGTGACCGGGCCGTCGAAGCATTGCTTGGTCTCCTCCCACCAAGCGCCCTGTTCGGGACGCTCGCTGTTGCGGCGGGCGGCCTCCGCGGATTCGAATCGGGCCAGCGCGATGAAGGTGCCGTCGTCGCACAGTCCGCTCGTCGTGCCGAGATAGCCGACGGCTCCCGGCTGCAGTTCCTCGTTCCACCGATCCATGCATCGGCGCAGGCGGGCGGGGTCGGCGGTTTTTCCTTGAATGACTTGGATGAACATCGGTTCCTCCTGGGGCGGAGTGACCACTCCGCGGTGTCGCCGGCCCGTCACATCGTGGTCCACCGAGGAGCGGGACACCGCACGGCCCGCGACGGCGGCCGGCGCACAGTCAATCGTTCGCCGCTCGGTGGCCGCACGCAAGTGCCGGACGCCGGTGCATCGATGAGGCATCGGCCCAGCGGAGAATCGGGCTACGCGCCCGCCGAAGTCGTGCGGCAAGCAGGACGAATCGGAGCGGAAGCGGCGGCCTGGCCGCTCGCATTTCCGGCGGTTCTCCACCAGGCCGCTCAGGCGGCGGAAAGAGGCGTTTCGGCGCAGCGGGCTGCCGCGTTGTCGCGTTCGGCGATGCGGGCGTACAGCCGGATCAGCACCTCGCGCAGGGTGAGGCCCAGCTCGGCGGCGTGAATGGCGGCCACTTCGAGGGCGAGGTCGCTGGTGAGCGTGCGGGGATCGCTGAGCATTTCGTCCAGGACCATGCCGCTGACTGCCTGTGCGCGAGTCCATCCTACGGTGGGCAGCCAGCTCAGTTCCCAGACTTCGCCGGAGGAAAAGGAAAGCAGCCGCGCGCTTTCCGGGGTGATGTCGCTGGTGATGATCGAATCGGTGATGTCGAGTGCCATGATCCGCTCTCATTCACTCTGTTCCGGGATGACGCGGACCCGCCGCTCGTCACGGGGACGGTGGCCGTGCTCGGCCACGGCCCGAACGCGGCGGAATCGTCCGTGCCTGAATTGCTCGGGCCCGAGGGTCTCGGGCAGATCGGCGCGAGCGGCGGAAGTCGGTCGATCACGCCTGGCCGCAGGTGCGGCCCGGCCCGCGCCATATCGAGGTATCCGTGTCCGGCACCTCCTAGAGCTATCGGGCCACCGAGGTCGGCGAATGTAGGTGGAACACGTTGCGCCGAAATCGAATTGCGGTGGCTTTGACACAAGGCTAGGTAAGGACACCTCGTGCTGTCAATGAAGCTTCAACGCTTTCTGAAGATACTTCTTAAGCGTCAGAGTTCGAGAATGGTCATATGGCTCAACAGATGTCACGATCTGTGGTTTCTCATCACTGGGCGGACCTTGTGAAGCGGAAATTCGAGCTTGTGTGGCAGTCTGGCTTCACTCGGCTTCGGGTCGCTGCTCGTGCGGTCGAATCTCTTGTTGGCAACGAAATTCGGCGAAAGCGTTTCATCCGACGCCGCTTGACACTTGATGATTAGAATGTCGCAACGTGACACTGCGTGAGCATGCGTACGCAAGGTGCAGGATGGAGGCTCGGTATGGCTGGCTCCGGCTCCCGTGAGCAGGTCGGCAACTTGGTTCGCAGGCTACGACTGGAACGCGGCTACACCCAGGCGACGCTCGCCACCAGGGCGGGCTGCTCTCGCAGTCTCATTCAGCAGATCGAGAACGGCAGCCGGATTCCGCCGCTCGCACTGCGGGAACGTCTGAGCCTCGCCCTCGGCGCGGAATTGCCCACCGACGGCAGCGCCGATCCCGCGACCGATCCGACCAGTAGCGCCTACTACGACCTGCGAATGCGATTCAACGTGCTGCTGGGCAAAGATCCCGAATTGGTGGAGCGGGCGCTGGGTATAGCGCAGAGCCTGATCGACGCGTCCGGGGCGCGAGAGGAGATCGAGCCGCTGCGATCTATCGCCGATCGGCAGTTGGAACGCGCCGAAGAGATTCTCGCGCAGATTCCCTCACGCAGTGCCACGGTGTGGGAGTGGAACACCGTCATCGACTGGCTGACGATCCTCGAGCAGGCCACCACGTCGGTTCGTGCGATCCATACCGCGGACCTGGGCACGATCGGCGGGGACGTCGGCGACGACTATCACGCGGCGATCCTGCGCCTGGCCGACAAGGCTCATCCGCCGAAAATCGATGTGCGACGGATGTACGTGCTCGACGACATCTCCGATGTGTGGCCCTATGACGACAAGTTGTGGAAACAGGCGCGCTCGGGCGTGGAAAGCGTGCTGGTCAAGCGCGAGTACGCGCGCAACGCGCAGAGCATGCTGGTGGTCGACGACCGCTACGTCGCGGTGGGCGAGTACGACTACTCGCGCCAAGCTCGGGTGGCGACGCGCTTCTCCGCGCTGAAGCACGACGTCGCGTTCGCGGTCCGGCGGTTCGAGAAACTCTATGACCTCCGACGCGCCGGATCGGCCGTCGTGGTCGACCAGATCGTCGCGCAGCCGCCCTTGGCGGAGTTCGACCGGCTCTCCGACGGCGACTGCCGCACCCAGTTTCGCGCCGCGCTGCAAGACAAATGGAACACCGTGCCCGCACCGGGAGACTATTCAGAAGGCGAGGTTCCGTGACTCAGAGCCAGGTGCTCACCGATCCGCTCGCCGACCTGGCGACGCTGACCAATCGTTCCGAGGCCAGGAAACGGGAAGTGCGCGGGCGGATTTCGCGGGACGCGTGGTTCGCGGGCACCGGCGGCCGCCGCTATTCCGGCGTCATCGACGCCTACCACGGCGAAACGGGCCGGGCGCCGGACGCGCACGCCGTCGCGGCGCTGGATCGAGCGTGGCGGGAGAGCCTGCACATCGCGCCGTCGGCGGAGTATCTCGACGGCAGGCTGTACGACAAACGACAGCCGCTGATCCTGCGCGAGCTGGCGGCCCGCAGGCTGTTCGACCGGCTGTCGCACCCGGTGGAAGGTGTGCCCGGCGTCCGAGTGCGCGCCGAAGAGGTGATCGTCTGCCCGTACTCGAGCACGATGCTCCTGGAGGAGGCCGTGGCCACCCTGGCCAGGCCCGGCGGGGTCATCGTGTGCCCGGAGGGGTTCTACAAGAGCTCCAGCATTCACGTGGAGAAATCCGGCTTGCGGATCGTGTCGTGCCCGGTAGCCCCGGACGACGCGTTCAAGATCGATCCCGCCCGGCTGGCCCGCTGCCTCGACGAGCTGCGTGCCACAGGCGAACTGTGCGGCGTGCTGCTCACGCTGCCGGGCAATCCGGTGGTCGCGGACTACACCGCGGCCGAGCTGGCGCAGATCGGACGGGTGCTGCTCGACTGCGGCGCTCCGGTCATCTGCGACATGGCTTTCGACCGGCTGGTGGCCTCGCACATCCCGATCGCCGCGTTGCACGTGGAGACCGAGCAGGGCATCCGGCGACTGTATGACGTCATGCTGACCATCACGGGAAACTCGAAGGGCTACAACGCCTTCGGTCCCTGCAAGATGGGTGCGGCGTGCACCGGCGATATCGCGTGGCTGGAGCGTATCCGCAAACGGCTCACCATCTCGTTCCAGCGCGAGACCACCCATCTGGCGCGTGCGATCCTCGAGCACACTCCCGAGGATTACTTCGACCGAAATCACATGCTGATGCGGGCGCAGATCGACCGGGCTCGCGGTCACATCGCCGCGATCAACAACCGGTTCGGGGCCGATGTGCTGCGACCGCTGGGCAACCCGGAAGGGATGTTCGTCTCGCTGGTGTTCGATCGCATTCTGCTCGACCGGGCGGGCGTGCACACGAGCGCGCAGGTGGAGGACATGGTGCTCGCCGTGGCCGGTGTCGACAGCGTCGCGCTGGACCGGACCGGCTCGCTGCGTCCCGGCGTCCGGTTGAACGTCCTCGCTCCGCGCAAAGCGCCCCGCCACGAATCGCCCGCTCTGATCGAGGAACTCTTCGACCGGCTCGAGCAACTGATCCGCGATATCGCAGGCGGACTCACCTATCGCGAAGCGCTGGCCGATCGCGGCCTGACCGCCCTCGTGGCGGAATCCGGGGCCACGCGGTGATCGTCGGGGTGCTGCGTGAGACGGCTCCCCGGGAGACCCGCGTGGCGCTCACACCGGAGGGCGTGCGCACACTTTCGACGGCGGGACTCCGAGTCGTCGTGGAGGCGGGCGCGGGGCAGGGTGCGGGGTTCGCCGACGCGGCCTACCGCGCGTCCGGGGCGGTCGTCGCGGATCGCGCCACGGTATTCGAGCGCGCGGGCATCGTGGTGTGGGTGAAACCCCCGGCGTACGAATTGGACTCGTTGCCGCTGCGCGCGGGGACGACGCTGGTGGGCTTCCAGGATCCGCACTACCGCCGCCACGAGATCGATCGGTTGCGCGCCCGCGGTATCGAGTCGGTCGCCTTCGACCGGGTGCCGCGCGACGAGACGACCACCGAGATCGACGCGCTGACCACCATGAGCCGGATCGCGGGCGGGGTGGGTTACGCCGAAGGCAGGCGATTGCTCTCCCCGTCGCGGCGCACCGGCCCGGTCCGGGCTCTCGTGCTGGGGTGCGGGGCGGCCGGGCTCGCCGCGATCGCGGCCGCGCGCACGTTCGATGACGAGAAACCGACGGCGGTCGGTAATCGCCTCGCGCAGCGGGACGCCGCGTTCGAGGCGGGCGCCGGGCGTTTCGTGCCGAACCGGGACGACAACGCGGCACTGCTGGAATCGCTCGCCACGACGACGCCCGACCTCGTCGTCTGCACCGCCGTGCACCGTGGCTCCCCGGCCCCCCGTCTGCTCGACCAAAAGGCTTTGGACCTGCTCGGCCCGGGGGCCGTGGTCGTGGACCTCGTGGCCAAGGCGGGCGGCAATTGCGTCGCGACCGTCGCGGACCGGACCGCCACCCTGCCCAACGGCGTCGTCGTCACGCATCGCTCGAACTATCCGGCCAGCCGTCCGGAGCCGGCCAGCCATGCCTACGGTGCGGCGGCGGCCGCCATGGTGCTGCGGATCGCCCGGGGAACGGCGGATGTCCCTTGACGCTGGATGAGAACGTGTTCTAATTTTTGGCATGCGCAGATTTGACGGCCGCCGCGTGGTGGTGACGGGAGCTGGATCCGGCATCGGTCAGGGCATCGCCCTGCGGCTGCTGGACGAAGGGGCGCAACTGGTCGCCGCCGACATCGACGCGGCGGGCCTGGCGGCCACCGCGGAAAAGGCGGGCGACGGCGCCGAACGACTGCGAACGGTCGAGGTCGACACGTCCGATCCGGCTTCGGTGCGCACCGCGACCGCGGCGGCGCTCGACTTCCTCGGAGGACTGGACGTGCTGGTCAACGCGGCGGGCATCCTGCGCCCCGCGCGCACCCACGAGATGCCGCTCGAGGTGTGGGACCAGGTGATCAGGGTGAATCTCACCGGTACGTTCCTGATGACCCAGGCCGCGCTGCCCGCCCTGCTGGACACCGGCCGTGGCGTGGTGGTCAACATCTCCTCGACGGCGGCCTTCAGCGCGGCCCCCTACCTCGCCTCCTACGCGGCGTCCAAGGGCGGCGTGACGGCCTTCACCCACGCCATCGCCCTGGAGTACGCCAAGCAGGGCTTGCGCGCGGTGAACATCGTTCCGGCGGGCATCACCAGCGGTATCACGACGAAGTCCATCCTGGATCAGCCCGAAGGGTTCGACCCGCAACTGTTCTCCCGGATGACCGGATGGCTGAACGGGGGAGCGCTGGGCAGCCCGGAGGACATCGCCGGGGTGGTCGCCATGGTCGCCTCCGACGACGGGCGGTACATGACCGGCACCGAGATCAGGGTCGACGGCGGCGCGCTGATGTAGTCAGCGGGGCGTCGCCACCAGAAGGTGATGTGGGATCGGCGTATGCGCCGGCCGCCGGTGCTCGACGTAGCAGCCCGCCTGTTCCAGCGCCGCGATGACCTCCGGCACCGGACGCAGTGTGAAGCCGTAGGACGTGAACGGGAGCTTCGCCATCGCGTCCGGGTCGCCGATACCGATCACCAGACGGCCGCCCGGCCGCACCACCCGCGCGAGTTCGGCGCAGGCCGCCGTGAGATCCGGGACGAAATAGACGGTGTTGACGGTGATCGCGGCGTCGAGACCGTCGTCGGGCAACGGCAGCGCGGTGAGCGAACCCTCGATCAGCCGCAGGCGACCGGCTTCGATATCGCGCGCGTGGCCCGAGCGGGCTCGCGCCAGCATGTCGGCGGAGATCTCGACGCCGTGCACCACGCCGTCGGCCCCCACCCGCTCGAGCAGCAGGGAAAGTCCTGCTCCTCCACCGAATCCCACGTCCGCGACGGTGCTGCCCGGCACGATGGCCGCCGCCTCGACCGCCCCGGCGATCGCGGACTTGTTGCCGCGATTGAGCGCGAAGGCGATACCTTTGCCGAGCACGCCGTGGGGATTCCCGAGCTGGCCGGCCAGGGCGGACAGCAGACGGGCCCGGACAGAGTTCATGGCGCCCATCGTAGCGAGCGGGCTGTGCCGCCTCGCGCCCTCGAAACACCGATTACCGCGAGCGAAGGATGATCCGAATGCGCCGACCGGTGATGCTTCTCGCCGCCTGCCTACTGGCCTTGCTGCCCGGTCCGTCCGCATCGGCGGCCGAGCCTTGGGGGCCGCTCGCTGCGCCGAATCCTTTCCTCGGACCGTCCGGCACCGCCACCATGCACGGCGACGCGGGGTCCTCGGACGTGACGCCGCTCGCCGGTCCGGCCGCCCGCGCCGCAGTGGTCGGTGCGTATCCGCTGGCCTCCGCCTGCCCCACGCTGTTGGAAGGATCGGACCGTCTCGTGGTCGCCCTGTGCACCGCTATCGCGGGACAGATCCCCACTGTGCATCTGCTCGACCCCGCGGCGCCGGGGCCGTTGGCGTACTCGCTGGCCGCGCTGCCGTTGACCAGAGGCAGCCTCCTCGGCGGGGTGTACGCCTACCTGGATCAGGCCGACCGCCTGGTGGTCGTGGACGGCTCCGACCGGTTGCTGCGGGTGCGGCACGAGCGTGACGCGGCAGGGACATGGCGGCTGATCGCCGAACACTACGCCGATCTCGGCTCGGTGATCCCGTCCGGGGACAGCGTGACCGGCCTCGTGCCGGACTGGTCGGGCAATGTGTGGTTCGCGACCGGCCAGGCAGTCGTCGGGTTCGTCACCACGACCGGGCGGGTCACGGCGATGGCGCTGCCCGCGGGAGAACACGTGGCCAACAGCATCTCCGCTGCGCCCGGCGGGCAGGTCGCGGTCGCCACGACGCACGCGTTGTACGAAATGCGCGTCGGCGCGTCCGGCGGTCCGGAGATCGTGTGGCGTGCGGCGTACGACCGGGGATCGGCGCGTAAGCCGGGGCAGCTGAGTTGGGGGACCGGCTCGACACCCACCTACTTCGGGCCGGAGACCGGCGCCGACTATCTGACCGTCGTGGACAACGCCGACGAACAGGTGCACGTCCTTGTATTCCATTCGGGTAGCGGCCGATTGGTGTGCTCGGTTCCGGTGCTCGGCGCGGGTGGTGCGGGGAGCGAGAACTCGCCGGTCGGGATCGGCCGCTCGGTCTTCGTGGCGAGCACCTACGGTTATCCGTACCCGGCACTGCCCGAGGGAGCCGGTCCGGCGGTGCCGCCGAGCGCGCCGTTCACCGGCGGGATGACGCGGATCGATGTGGCCGCCAACGGATGTCGCGTGGTGTGGGAGAATACGGTTCGCAGTGCGGCCGTACCGCGTTTGTCCACCGCCGACGGCGCGCTCTACACGGTCGCGCGCATCGGCCCCGACCACACCACACCGATCGACGGATACGCCTTCACCGTCCTGGACCCGGAAACCGGTGCGGTCACCGCGTCGCACCCCCTCCCCGGCACCGTCGTCGACGATCCACTTCAGACCGCGCCGCTGATCACCCACGACGGCCGCCTGCTGCAAGGCACGGTCACGGGAATCCTCCGCATCGGCTGAGCCCGATGACGGGAGAAGGTGACTCGGGTCACCAAGCGTCGAGTGGTCCGTGGCTGTCTTTCCGGTTCCGGACCCGCGCATTGCGCGAGCGGTCTTCGGCGGTTGTGGCACTGTGACGTGCGTCTCTCGAAGCCGGTTGTGGCCGAGGTGATTTCGCGAGGTCCCGGCTGCTGAGGGTGGGGGTGAGGCGAAGATCACATACCTCGTTGTGGTTGCGGCCGAGGTGCCGACGGGGTGCGCGAAGCGGGGATGCGCGGGCACTTTTTCGCAGCCGGTTAATCCGGAGCCTGTCGGGGAACTGGCCGGTCTTCCTCGGGAGCCACTATGTCCTTACCCGGTTTATTACCGCGTAAACAAACTTGTGGTCTCTTTCCATTCCTCGGTTGTCAGCAACTGTCAATTTGTGCATATGAACGTGCAGGTGGGAGTGGGTGCCAGCAAACCATAGAGGGGTCTATCTCGATGCTCGGCTAACTGCTGGGAAGAGTTCCGAACCGTTGCCGAGCGCGATTCCCGACGATCTTTCGGCGGCTTCGCCGGGACGGCGCACACCTAGTGAAACCGCTATTTCGCGGGTCGCATGCGGTTAGCTGGCACGGGGCGAAAGGGTGGCTTCGCAAGGGTTTGCTGGAGTGCTGCTTTATACGCTTGACCTCGGCGGGGAGGGTTGCGTAGGGATAACGATTGTGTAGAGTTGACGGTAACGCTGGCCGCAGCTTGAGCACGACTCGCTGCGGCCAGCGGAACTCAATCGGGGGAGTTCTCAACCGATCTGGAAGCCACGTAGCTACCGATTGTCCCAGCGGCGCCACTCAGGGTGTGCTGATTGTTGGCTGTGTCACAGGTGATGGTTGCCCGCTCGATACCGGGGCCTTCGGGTTCGCGGGCTCGATGACGGCTCGGCGGCCCAGCCCGAACACGTACACCAGGAACAACGCCTCGGCGGTGAACCCGATGGCGATGCGGATCGGCGCGGGCAGCGGGCTCGGCGTCACGAAACCTTCGATCCAGCCGCAGACCAGCAACACCCCGGCCAGCCCGAGCGCCACGGTCGCGGTCGCCCGTCCCTGCCTGGCCACCGCCTCCACCCGGCTCAGCCGGCCCGGATCGATCAGCGTCCAACCGAGTTTCAGGCCGACGCCGCCCGCGACGAACACCGCGGTCAGCTCCAGCGTGCCGTGCGGAAGGATGAAGCCGAAGAACGAATCCAGCCGCCCCGCGTCGGACATCAGCCCCGCGGTGACACCCAGATTGAGCGCGTTCATGAACAACAGGTAGACCGCGGGAAGGATCAAGACTCCGGTGAACAAGGCGATCGCCGCGACCCACGCGTTGTTCGTCCACACCTGCGCGGCGAAGGCGCCCTGCGGATGCTCCGAGTAGTACGTCTCGAACGCGCCGCCGGGCGCGGTGAGGCCAGCGGTGTCGCTCGGAATGCCGAGCACGTCGCGCGCCGAATCGAACCGGTCCACCCAGATGGCCAAGCCGGCCGAGACGAGTAGGAACGCCGCGGCGACGCCGACCCACCACGGCCAAGACCGGTACAGCGCCGCCGGGAAGCGATGGCTGAAGAACCGGCCGACCTCCCACCAGGTGTCGGTTCGCGTCCCCAGCACCCGGCCCCGCGCACGCGCCAGCAGTGCACTGAGCCCGGCGATCAACTCCGGGTCCGGGCTGTGCGACTGCAGTCGCGCCAGCTGCTGGGACGCGCGGCGGTAGAGCATGACGAGTTCGTCCGCCTCCGCGCCGGTCAGCTTGCTCCGCTTGGACAAGTAGTCGAGCCGGTCCCACGCCCTGCGGTGCGCCAGGCTGTATGCGTCCACGTCCATTCGGTTGCCTCCCACTCCCACCGGTCGCAAGAATGCTATCGACATGGCTGAATTCACCACCGGCGAAGCAGTGGCCCTGGAGCTGCCGATCGCTCGCATCCCCACCAGGGCCACCGCGTTCCTGATCGACGTGCTGGCCCAGTGCACGCTCGGGTTCGTGCTGCTGCTGGCGATCGTCACGTTGCTGCTGCCCGCGGGTGTGGACTCGGCGTGGCTGGAAGTAGTGACGCTGGTCACCATCGTGACCGTGCTGGTCGGGTACCCGGTGACCTGTGAAACCGCCTGGCGCGGGCGGACCCTGGGCAAATTGCTGCTCGGGCTGCGCGTAGTGCGCCAGGACGGCGGGCCGATCGACTTCCGGCACGCGCTCACCCGCGGGCTGGCGGGCGCGATCGTCGACTTCTGGATGCTCGGCGGGTTCGGCGCCATCGCGGTGGTGACCTCGATGTGCTCGCCCCTGGCGCGGCGCATCGGTGACGTGCTCGCCGGCACCGTGGTGGTGCACGCGCAACGACCACTGCCCCCGCCCGCGCTCGCGATCGCGCCGCCGTGGCTGGCCGCGTGGAGCGCCCAGCTCGACCTGGCCGGGCTGCCGGAGGATCTCGCATTGGCGGTGCGGCAGTACCTGACCCGTTTGCGTACTTTGACTCCCGCGGCGCGGCATCATCTCGGCACGGCGCTCGTGGCCGAGGTGTGCGGCCGGTTGCGCGTCGCGCCCCCGGCCGAGTGCCCGCCGGTGCAGATCCTCGGTGCGGTCATCGCCGAACGACAGCGCCGGGCGCTCCCGGCGCCGCTGTTCCCGCCGCGGCTGCCGGCGCCCGCAGGTCAGCCGTTCGCGGCGACGTAGTCGTCGATCTCGCGGAGAAAGGTGTCCTGACGAGCGGGCGTGATCCAGGAGGCGCGGAAGGAGTTCCTGGCCAACTCGGCCAGCCGATCGGACCCGAGACCGGCGTGCTCGGCGAGTGCGAGGTAGTTGTCGGCCACGTACGCGCCGAAGTACGCGGGGTCGTCGCTGTTGATCGTCACCGTCAGCCCACGGTCGAGCAGGCCGACGATCTCCTGCGCCTTCATCTGCGCGGTGACGAAAGAGTTCGACACCGGACAGCAGGTGAGCGCGATGCCGTTGGACCGGGCCAGGTCGACCAGGCGATCGTCCTCCACGATGTTCGTGCCGTGGTCGAGGCGGTCGACGGCGATGTCCTCCAGCGCCTGGCGGATGTGTTCGATCGAGTTCGGCTGGTCGATGTCGCAGTGCATCGTCAGCAGGAAGCCTTCCGCGCGGGCGCGCTCGAAGACGCCGGCGAACTTGCTCGGCGGGTTGCCGCGCTCGTCGGAGTCCAGCCCGACCCCGAGGATCCAGCTCTTGTACGGCAGCGCTTCCAGCAGCGTCGCCATGGCGAACTCCGCGGAATGGTCGCGCAGGAAGCACAGGATCAGCTCGGCGGAAATCCCCAGCTCCCGCCGCGCCCGGGCGATCGCCGACCGATATCCGCTGATCACTGTCGGGAACGGAACCCCGCGCCCGGTGTGCGCCTGCGGATCGAAGAACAGCTCGACATGACGTACGCCTTGGGCGTGCGCCCTGCGCAGATAGTCGTAGGCCAGGTCGTGGAAGTCCTGCGGGAGCAGTAGTACGCGCATTGCCGGGTAGTAGACCTGGAGAAACGACGTCAGGTCGTGGAACCGATAGGTCTGCGCGACCTCGTCCACGTTCTTCTCCGGCAGTTCGATGCCGTTGCGCCGAGCCAGGCGGAACTTCAGCTCCGGCTCCAGCGTCCCTTCCAGATGCAGGTGCAACTCCGCTTTGGGCAGTCCGCGGACGAAGGCGGCGAGATCCGGTGCCATGGGGACATGATCCTCCTAGAGGGCGCCGGACTGCTTCAGTTCCAGGTATTCGTCCGCCAAGGCCTCCGGCAACCGTTCCGGGGACGCGGCCACGACCGCGATCCCGATGCGGCGCAGGGATTCCTGGACCAGCGCGCGTTCGGCGAGGACGGATTCGGCCGCGGCCGCGGCGTAGAGGTCGGAAAGGTCGTCGCGCCGGGTGGCGGCCGCGGCGATATCGGGGTCGGTCACCGAGACGATGAGCACTCGGTGCCGCTGCGCGAGCACCGGCAGCACGGGCAACAGGTTCTCCTCGACCGCGGCGCCGTCGAGGCTGGTGAACCAGACGACCAGGCTGCGCCGGCGGGTGCGCTGAATGGCCGCGCGCACCAGCGCGGCGCTGTCGGTGTCGACCAGCGCCGGGGTGACCCCGGCCATCGCGTGCATGAGCTTGTGCTGCAAGCGCTTTCCGCCGACACCGCGGACCTCGGCGCGCGGCTGCCGGTCGAAGGCGAGCAGGTCGACCGAGTCGCCCGCGGCGGCGGCCAGACCGCCGAGCAGCAGGGCGGCCTCGATGCTCGCGTCCAGGCGCGTACCGTCGCCGACCCGACCCGCGCTGACCCGGCCGGTGTCCAGCAGCATCAGCATGTGCCGGTTGCGCTCGGGCCGCCAGGTGCGGACCAGTACGTCGGTGGCGCGTGCGGTGGCGCGCCAGTCGATGGCGCGCACGTCGTCACCGGCGACGTACTCGCGGAACGAGTCGAATTCGGTGCCCTGGCCACGCAAGTTGGCCACATTGCGGCCTTCGAGATGTTGCAGCCGTTCGACTTTCGACCGCAGCAGCCGTTCGGCGCGGAACGCGGGCAGCGCGCGTACCCAGGCGGGCACACTGCGCCGTGTCTGCCTGCCTGCCAACCCGAGGGGGCCGAGCAGGCGCACCGTGACCGGTCCCGCGACCCGATCGCCACGGTAGGTGGGCGTGAGCGTGGTGCGGAAACGGACTTTGGTGCCGGGGGCGAGTTCCAGCCGGTGCGTGCGGTTCTCGGGACGGGCACTGTCGGGCCAGTCGTCCCACACCGTGCCGCGCAGCACGCGTGTTCCGGCGTTGACCGCGACGAGTTCCACCTCGGCGGAGCGCCCGAGCCGCACCGTGGTCAATGCCTCGCGGGAAAGCGTCAGATCTCGCGCCCGGCCCACGGCCAGGAGATCGAAGAGCAGCCCGGCCGTCAACACACACGTCACCACCACGACGCCGAGCAGGGACGGCATGACCAGAGTGACGAACAGGGCCGCCATGCCTGCCGCGGCGGCCAGCCGACCGGTGACGACCATCCGCTACACCGGGACCGGAACCGACAGCAGCAGCGACGACAGCACGCCCTCGGTGGTCACGCCGTCCAACTCCGCCTCCGGGCGCAGGTGCAGGCGGTGCCGCAACACGGCCACCGCGACGGCTTTCACGTCGTCCGGCGTGACGAACCCGCGACCGTTGAGCCAGGCGAACGCGCGTGAGGCCGCCATCAGCGCGGTCGCCCCTCGGGTGGAGGCGCCGTGCTGCACGGCGGGGGAGGTGCGGGTGGCCCGGCACACGTCGACGGTGTAGGCGAGCACCTCGGGGCTGATCGTCGTCTTCGCGATCGCGGCGCGCGCGGCGCTGATGTGCGCCGGTCCCGCCACGGGACGCAGGCCGGCGGCGGTCAGGTCGCGTGGATCGAAGCCCGCGGCGTGGCGTTGCAGGATGCGGAACTCGTCCTCGCGGCCGGGCAGGTGGATGTCCACCTTGAACAGGAACCGGTCCAGCTGTGCCTCCGGCAGCGGATAGGTGCCCTCCTGTTCGATCGGGTTCTGGGTGGCGACCACGACGAACGGATCAGGCAGCGGCTGCGGCTTGCCGTCCACCGAGACCTGTCGTTCCTCCATCGATTCCAGCAACGACGACTGGGTTTTCGGCGGCGTGCGGTTGATCTCGTCGGCGAGCAGCAGGTTGGTGAACACCGGACCCTGCCGGAAGGTGAACTCGGCGGAATGCGGATCGTAGATCTGCGACCCGGTGACGTCGCCGGGCATCAGATCCGGGGTGAACTGCACTCGCGCGTGGTCCAAGTCCAGTGCGGTGGCCAGCGCCCGCACCAGCAGTGTCTTGGCGACCCCCGGCACGCCTTCGAGCAGCACGTGGCCACGGCACAACAGCGCGAGCACCAGGTACATGACCGCGCTGTCGTTGCCGACCACCGCTTTGCCGATCTCGGCGCGCAGGGCGTGGAACGCGGCGCTCGCCTGCTCGGCCGTCGGGGTGGTCTCGGTGCTGGTCATTCGATCTCCTGTGGTTCGCGGGCGCTCCGGCGCGCGGGGGGCCGGACAAGAATTGGGCGAGAGGGTCTCATCCGACCTCCGATTCGATCCATTCGAGCTGAGCGGCGACCACTTGTAAGGTCCCCGGATCGGGTACGGGGCCGAACAGCGCGGCGCCGATCCGGGCGGGGTCGGCTCCGATGCGAGCGGCGACCACGGCGACGATCCGGTCCGGCGCCGTGTCCGCCGTGATGCCGAGCGGGGAGCGGACGCGGCGCAGCGTGGCCGCCCGCAGCTTCCCGGCGACGTGGTCGTGGTCTTTCGAGCGCCGGTAGAGGGCGGCCTGTCCGGCGAGCAGTTCGTTCGCCGCCACCTCGACCGGACGTGGCTCGCGCACCAGAGCGCCCCGCCTGCGGGCACGCCACCACACCACCAGCGCGGCGGCGATCAGGAACTGCAAGCCGCCGTAGAAGACCGGTGCGGGCAGCCGATCCCAGAGCGGGTCGTCGCCCGCTCCGAAACCGGGGCCGTCGTAGGAGTCGTCCGGCGGAGGGGCGTCGGGCAGATCCGGCGGCGGTTGCGGTTGCGGTGCGGTCGGCGCGCCGCACGATTGCAGTGCGCCGTAGGCCAGCACCAGCAACGCGGCCGTCGCCGCGAGTACGCCCCAGAACCGTGGGTCGCGCAGCAGATTCGGCAGCGGTGGCAGTTTGCGCCTGGTGCGCGGCGCCTTCTCCACCGCTTCGACCTCGGTCGGTTCCGGTGCGGGCGGCGGCGCGGAGGCGGAGAACCGGTCGGCGTATTCCAGCCTGCGGTATTCGTCCTCGGTGGCGCGCCGTCCGCCGTACACGACCTCGTCGAAAGTGTGCGCGGCTGGCTGGATCTCGGTGGCGACCTCGAGCGGCAGCACGGTCGTCACGTCGTCGGCGGTCTCCCGCGCGGTGCGCGAGCGCCGGACCTCGAGCACGCCGCCCTGTTCCAGGCCGCGCAGCACGGCACGGAAGCGTTCTCGCAGGGCACGGTCGAAATCCCGGTGCCGGGCGGCCGTTTCCGCCGCGGCGCGATGGTCGGCGGCGGCGCCGAGCCACGGTGTGCCGGGAGCCGGATCGCCTGCCGTGTGAGGACCTTCGGTCAGAGCGATCTCTACCGGGTCCGGCGCCGGTGGGATCCGCGGATCGCTCATCGCGTCTCCTGCCGGGGGATGCGAATGTCCATTCCCTCCCTGCGGCAACGACGGTCGACGTAGCAGACCACCCGTGCGGAAGCCTCGACCACTTCGCCGAATGCCGTCAGCAGCAGCACCGCCGACGTGGCCAGCACGATGACCGGCCACCGGTGGGTGCCGGAGAAGTCCGAGACGAACAGCGGGATGGCCAGCAACGGGATCGCGAGCAGCCCGAACAGTGCGCGCTGGGCGATCCACAACCCGGTTATCGACCACTCCGCGCCCTCGGCGAGCAGTTTCGCGCGCGCTACGCCGTGGCGGTGCGAGGTGTGCTCGGCGAACAGCACCGGCGCCGCGACCCAGCGGCGGGCGCGCAACCAGCCCAGCCAGATCGCCGCGAGCGGCAGCGTCACGATCAGCACGCCGCCCACCGCGAGGACGCCGAGGCCCACCAGCGTGAACAACAGCTGGAACACCAGCAGCGGGCCGAGGGTCGCACCGAAGCGGCGCAGGGCGGTCCGCAGGCCGATCGGTGCGCCGCCGACGGTCGCGAGTCCGAGCGCCACGGTCGTGCCGCGCAACGCGAACCGCAGCAACCACGCACAGGCCGCGGTGGACAGGATCGCCGCCCAGGCGGTGCCGGCGTCGGAGCCCTCGGTCAGCCCGGAGACGCCCGCGGTCACCGCGACGACCACGGCCTCGGCGATGAACAAGCCCGTCACGCCCGATCCGGCCAGGGCCCGGATGTTGGCCTGGATCAGCGCGAACGGCACATCGAGCAGTTCACGGAAACTCAGCGGTCGGATCGGCACCGTCGTTCCAGGAGACCCCGGTACCGGATCTGTTCCCGCCCCGACGGCGCCGGCCGGTTCGGCGGCTGGCAGCACGGGCCGAGTCTAACCGTCACCGCCGCAGCAGGCGGTCCACCACGTGCCGGTAACGGGCCGGATCGATGGACGGAAGGCCCAGCAGCGCGCGCAGGTATACGCCGTCGCCGACCAGCCGGATGATGTCGGCCTGGACCGGGTCGGCGACCTCCTCGTCCAGACCGTCCGACCAGGAGTTCATCAGTTCCACCAGCGCCTGCTGTACCTCGTCGGGCTCCGGTGTGGCATCGATGGTGCGCATGGTCGCGAGCATGGATCGGTAGAGCTCGAGTTCGACCGCTTCCGCGGCGTCGTCCGGGTTCGGCGTCTGGAGGTACCACTCGGCTACCGAGCCGCCTTTGGCGACGGCGCTGTCGAGTTGCTTGCCCGCCCGCTCGGCCAGTCTGCGCACCAAGCCCGCCAGCAGCGCGTCCTTGCTCTTGAAGTGGTAGAGCAGGCCGCCTTTGGAGACGCCCGCCGTGGCCGCGACGTTCTCCAGCGTCACGTGCGACATGCCTTTTTCCAGCAGCAGGGTCTCGAGCGCGTCCAGGATGCGGTCGCGGGTGTCAGCCGTCACGCATTCGACTATACCGTCTGGACGGTCGGTCGATTACTATACCGTCTGGACGGTAAGAAGAATTGACGACGGAAGTCGAGAAAGACCATGACCACCGATACCGCGCACATCCCCGGACGATCGGCCGGTCCGCCCCGAGCGGGGACCCGCGAGTGGGCCGGATTGTCCGTGCTCGCGCTCGCCTTGCTCCTACTCGCCGTCGACGCGACCGTGCTGGATCTGGCCGTGCCCGCGATCAGCGCCGATCTCGCGCCGACCACGCCGCAACTGCTGTGGATCATCGACGTCTACTCGTTCGTGCTGGCCGGGTTGCTCGTCGTCATGGGCAACCTGGGCGACCGGATCGGGCGGCGCAGGTTGCTGCTGCTCGGCGCGGCCGGATTCGGTATCGCCTCCGCGCTCGCGGCGTGGGCGGTGACGCCGGAGATGCTGGTCGCGGCACGCGTGTTGCAGGGTGTCGCCGGCGCCACGCTGATGCCCGCGACACTGGCCCTGATCAGGTCGATGTTCCTCGAACCGCGCCAGCGGACCGTCGCGATCGCGGTGTGGAGCGCGATGGCGGGCGGCGGCGCCGCGGCCGGACCGCTGCTGGGCGGCTGGCTGCTCGAGCACTACTGGTGGGGTTCGGTGTTCCTGGTGAACCTGCCGGTCATGCTGGTGCTGATCGGTCTGGGTCCGGTGCTGATCCCGGAGTCACGTGATCCGCGGCCCGGTCGCTTCGATCTGGTCAGTGCGGTGCTGTCGATGTCGGCGCTGGTTCCGGTCGTGTACGCGGTGAAGGAGTTCGCGGCGCACGGTCCGAGTCTCGGCACCGCCGTGATCGGCGCGATCGGTGTGCTGGCCGGCGTGTGGTTCGTACGCAGGCAGCGACGGCTGGCGCAACCGATGCTCGACCTGGCGTTGTTCGGGCTGCCGAAGTTCCGTACGGCGGTGCTGACCAATCTGCTGGCGGTGTTCGCGCTGGCGGGTGTGCTGTTCGTCGGCTCGCAGTACCTCCAACTGGTGCTCGGCCGCTCACCCATGCAGGCGGGATTGCTGCTGCTGCCCGGTCTGCTGGCCGGCATGATCGCCTCGCTCGTCGCGGCATGGTTGGTGCGGCGCCTGCGGCCGGGCGCGGTGCTCGGCGGTGCGCTGATGACGGCGGCGGTGGGCGCCGCCCTGTTCGGACTGCTCGGCCCCGACGCGGCCACCAGCACGACCCCTTTCGTGCTCGGCTTCCTGTTCATCGGGGCAGGTGTCGGTGTCGCGCTGACCGTGTCCTCGGATCTGGTGGTCGGCTCGGCGCCGGCCGAGCGCGCGGGCGCGGCCGCCGCGGTGTCGGAGACCGCGTACGAGGCCGGCGTCGCTTTGGGCGTCGCGGTACTCGGCAGCGTGGTCATGGCGATCTTCCGAAACGGTCTCGACCTGACCGGCGTGCCGGGCGATCAGGTCAGCGTCGCCTCCGAATCCCTGGGCGCTGCCACCGCTTTCGCCCGTGAACTGCCGGAAGCCACCGGGAAGGCGTTCCTCGTCTCGGTGCACGAGTCCTTCGTCTCGGGCATCCACTTCGCGGCGATCGGCACCACGTCGATCCTGTTGATCGCCGCGGTGGTGGCGTTCCGATTGCGCAACGCTCGTGCGTAGTGGATCGCACGGCGAACGAGAGCGAGGCGCTGAACCAGTGGTCAGGAGCTGTCCGCGGACCGGGTGCCCGAGCCGGGTGCGTACTCGGTCTGAAGGGGCGGACCGGGAAGCGGCCGCGCGAGCCGGGTCGGGGCGAGGCGGCCGCGCAGGGTGACGGATTCGCCGAGCTGCCAGCGTCCGGCTTCCGGTCCCGCGGCGGCTTCCACCGTGGCGCCGGACGCGAGCAGCAGGCCCTGGTGCTTGGCGAGTTCACACAGGCGAGCGGCCTCGTTCACCGCGTCGCCGATGACGGTGAACTCGTAGCGTTGATGAGCGCCGACATTGCCGGCGACAACTCGCCCCGCGGCCACTCCGACAGCGGCCGCGAAGTCGCCTGCGGTGGTGTCGAGCCGGGCCCGGATCGCGCGGGCGGCCGCCAGCGCCGCACCCGCGGCGTCGGACAACGGCGTCGGCGTGCCGAACACGGCGAGGGCGGCGTCACCTTCGAACTTGTTGATCAGCCCGCCGTGACGTTCCACTTCGTCCACCACGATCCCGAAGAACCGGTTGAGAAGGGCGACCATCTCCGGCGCCGGAATGGTCGCGGCCATCGTCGTCGAGCCGACGATGTCGATGAACAGGGCCGCCGCGTCGGTCTCCACGCCGCCGAGGGTCGGGTCACCCGCCAGCGCGGCCGCGGCGACCTCCCTCCCGACGTGCCTGCCGAACAGGTCCCTGATCTGCTCTCGCTCGCGCAGCCCCTCCACCATGTGGTTGAAACCGCTCTGCAGCTCACCCAGTTCGGTGCCGTCGTAGACGGCCAGCGCGACATCGAGATCGCCGTCCTCGACCTGACGCATCGCCCGGCGCACGCCGAGGATGGGGGCCACCGTCGCGGCCAGGGTCTGCGTCATCAGCAGCAGACCGAACACCAAGGTCGCTCCGCCCAGGGACAGCACACAGACCGCCAGCCGGGCTTTGGTGACGTCGTCCATCACGAGCGCAGAGACCGCGAGCACCATCATCCCGGCCACCGGAACGCCCGAGCCGACCACCCAGACCACCAGTGCGCGTCCGAAGACGCCGATGCCGCGGCGTCGGCCGGAAGCCGCGGCTTCCAGCACCCGGGCCGTGACGGGACGCAACGCGAACTCGATGATCAGATAGCTGTTCGCGCAGACGACGATGGCGCTGATCGCGATGCCGAACGCGACCTTCGGAATCAGCCGCGGCTCGGCCAGGCCGTACAGCGTCGTCAGCAGGACGAGTCCGCCGAACCACAGCAGCGCTTGATCGCGTACCAGCCTGCGCGGTATCGCCGTGGTCGCAGCCTGCTCCTCCTCGGTCGGCACGCGCTCCGGGTCGGTGGCCCACCGCAGCGCACGCAGCCCGCGCGTGGTGCCCCACCAGAGTCCGATCAACAGCGCGCAGGCGGCGTACAGCGGTGCGGCGAGCACGTCGAGCAGTAGGAGGTCGCGACTGAACACCGACGGCCCCGGCAGTACGAAACCGACCAGGACGATCGACACGACCATGCCCGTCAGGTTTCCCAGCAGAGTGGGGACGGTGAGCAACAGCTGGATGCGGACCCGTCGCAGCCCCGAGGACTCCTCAGCGGACCCGAGCAGTCGCGACCCCCATGGCGCCGCGGCGAGCGTCGCCTCCCTGTGTTGCATGGGTGAAGCGTAGGCCGCCCGGCGACCCACCGCCGCCGGTCGTGCCCGCCCTGGCGTGGCCCGCGCTCAGGGCGGTCGAGCAACCCATCCGACGCGGCGCGTTCGACTTCGCCCCGCACAGCGGCGGGCCAGGGAGCGGCTGCGCCGATCGAACGAGCAGTTCGTCCGCCGGTAGGCAATCGACGCTTCACGTGGCTGCCCCCGCTCTCGCCGCCACAGACCGAGCGGCTCGACCGCCAACTGTTGCGAGCTGGTCAGCGGCCCGGCGGGGTCGGAGCCGGGAAGTTCTGCGCGGCGGCCGAGCAGTTCATTCCGGTGGGTGCTGGTGAGCCGGGGCGTTGGATCGCTGCCTCAGCGGCCCGGCGGCAGTTCGCGGCGGTCGGAACCGGGGAGCTCAGGGCGCTGCTGTCCCGGCAGCTCTTCTCGGCGGGCGCCGGTGGGCAGACCGTAGCCCGCGGCGCCGGTCGGCGGAAGCGAGGAGTACTGAGGGGTCGGCGGCGCGGTGTAGTCGGCGTCGACAACGGTTGCAGCGACGTGCTGGGCGTGCGCGATCTCGGGCCCGGGCTGAAATGGGTAGCCGACGGGCTGCGGATGCGAACTCTGGCCGTCGACGGTGACCTTGCGGGTGCGCCGCAACGTGAAGGTGATCTCCTCGACTTCCTCGAATGCCTGCCGCGCGGTACGCAGCGGATGCGTCGCCGTGTCGAGCGCGTTGGCGACGAACGACGGGACCAGCGGCCGGATGAAACGGGCCGCGGTGTCGGTGAACGGCACCGTGCCGATCAGCGGCAACTCGAGACCGCCGCCGCTGGGCGGCGCCGCCGCCGGTGTGGCGGCGACGGTCACGGGGGCCGGTAGGTTCGGCGTCACCTCGGGGGGCATGGCGCTGTCCTTTCGATCGTCCGCCGTTGCGGCGGGAAGTTCGGGGCGGCGCGGCGGCTCGGTGATACCGATCTCGATGCCGCCGATGGCCGCGATGATGCGAGTGCGCTGCCGCTCCCGGTCGATGGCCGTGTCCGCCTCCACCGCGAGGCGGGCGGCGGTGAGCTGCTGTTCGGCGCGCAGGGCCTCGGCCTCGGCGCGCACTTCGGCCTGCTTGACCGCGATAACCGCATCGGCTTCGCGCTCGGCGCGGTCGTACACCGTGCGCGCCGCGTTGTGCCGGTCGAACGACGTCTCCCCCCGCCACCACCGCAGCACCAGAGGCAGCAGGGCCAGCGTGACGAACGCCACGATGAGGAGAACGCGCAGCGGCGGCGCGTCGTGCACTGTGTAGTCGTTCATCGCTTGCCAGCGCGCGCCGAGCCCTCGGTCGGCGTCGTCGAAGGCGGCGGCTCGTGCGGCCGAGAGGTCGTTCTGATCGGCGGCGATCCGGCGGTCGGCGGCGTCGACCCGGCCCTGCGCGGCGGCGAGCTGCTTGCGGGCGTCGTCGAGCATGTCGTTGGCCGTCTGCGTCTCCGGGCCGCGGCCGGGCACACCGGTGATCCTGGTGCGGGGGCACTCCGGTGCCGGGTTGTACTCGCAGCGGGCGATCACGAGGGCCTGGTCGATATCCGTCTGTGCCTTGCCGATCGCCTGTTCGAGGGCAGCCCGGTCGGCTTTCGCCCGGTCCAGTTCGCCCTGCGCCGCGACGACCCGTGGCGCCGAGTCCACCGACCGTTGCGCCTTCTCGTCCAGCAGCCGATCGACGGACCCGCTGAACAGCACGACCGCGGCGAGTTCGGCGATCAATCCGCCCGCCAGCACGGCCACCGCGACGCGCGCGGTCATCCCGAGCCGATCCGGTCCTCCGCTCGGCCGCGCCGTGGCCAGAGCCCGCGCGAGCGTGCCGGTCAGTGTGGCGACCAGGATGCCCGCCGCGAGCGCGACCCACCACGGCCACGTGGACGCCGCGGCCGCGGCGCCGACCGCACCGGAGATCGTCGCGAACAACGCCACCACAGAGCCGGTGACCGCATACCCGGCGCGCTCGTGGCGATCGGTGATCGCGCTGGTCCGACCCCCGCCGAGCCAGGTGAACAAGCCGGTGACGGTCATCGGAATGCACATCCTCTACGTCCCAGGCGCTTTCGCGGGCGCGACGAAACTGTCACGGATTCGTTGTGACAGCGTGACAGGCGCGCCGGGCTCGCAGCGAGCAGGGGCGGCCGGATGTGTCCAGGCTCACAGATCGTCCGAAGCGGGACGGGGCGTGGCGGGTGGATGCGCCTACGCTGGCGCGGTGATTCCGTTCCGTGCGAGCCATCTCGGGAGGTCAGGGCGTGCGCAGAGTCGGGTTGACGTTGCTGGCCGCGGCGTTGCTGATGTGGCCGGCTAGCGCAGGGGCCGCCCCGGCCGACCGGTCACTGGACCGGCTGGTCGCCTTGGTGGTCGAGCGCTTGGACACCGCCGACGCGGTGGCCGCGGCGAAGTGGATGGCCGCCGGTGAGCGCGGCATCGAGCCGACCATCGATGATCCGGCCAGAGAAGCGGAGGTGTACGACGCGATGGCCCGGTTCGGCAACGGTCGCGATCTGCCGGAGAATTGGGTGCGGCAGGTGTTCTTCGGACAGATCGAAGCCAGTAAGACGGTGCAGCGCGGATTGATACTGCGGTGGCGTTTCGACCCCGCCGCCGCGCCCACCGCACCGGCAGGCCTCGCGTCGGTGCGCCCGATCATCGACCGGGTGAACGTCGAGATCCTCGACGAGTTGACCGCGCGCCGGGCCGAACTGGTCGCGCCGGACTGCCCGGAGCGATTGGCCCGCAGCGTCTTCGGTGTGTTCACCACCGGCCGCGGCGACGCCCTGCACCGGGCGGCGCTGGTGCGGGCCTCCGCATCGCTCTGCCCCGTGTAGTGCCGGTCGGCGCCGCCCGGAGGGCCGTGCCGGAAAGATGTGTCCAACACCACTTCCCGATATTTGCTGGTTATGTGCTGAATCCCACATCGGACAAAAGAGTCCGGACGGTCGGATCCTATTAACGGCATGTCACACCCGTGTCGTAAATATCTCACCGGCCGGATCTCCGAGTTAGCCGCCGCCACATGGTTTGCCGGGCACCGGCCGGGGGAAATCCATTTCGATGCAGGTGAGGGCGGTTTCCCGGCCTAGTGAGGAAGGTCTCGGGTCGGTGTCGCGCGTCGGTTTCCCCAGCTGGCACCGGGTGCCATGGGGATCGATCGCACGGCAGGCGCTGCTTTACACTGGACAACGCGCACACGTGGAGGACCCAATGCAGAAGCCCAGCTAAACCTGGTTATTAGCGAAACCTAAGTTGGTTGGGCCCTGGACCTGACTTATCGTTTGCTCTTACGCCGAACACAGAACGTTCGGCTACCTCGCCCGCTCGGGCAGCCCCTAGCCGGTGCTCAGCGTAGCGGGAGGGCACCTGCTCGGAGGTAAGGATCTTGTTAGGGATCCGTTACCGAAGGGCACCCACTACGTCACAGAAGCGGGTGGAAACAACTGCAGACCTGACTGCACGCCGAAGACCATCAGCGCGGCTGGCTTCGGAACGTACGGGCGCAGTCTTGTACGGAGGCGTTCGACGAAAGGCCGTTTTTCTTCGAAGGCCCACTTTCTTGAAGGCAGAGGCATGACGCAACTTCCTGGCCACCGGTCACCTGGACCCATGGGGCTCTACGACCCGGCGAACGAGCACGACGCCTGCGGCGTCGCATTCGTCGTCGACATGCACGGCCGCCGCAGCCGCGACATCGTCGACAAGGCTATTACGGCTCTGTTGAACCTGGAGCACCGTGGCGCCGCGGGCGCCGAGCCCAACAGTGGCGACGGCGCGGGCATCCTGATCCAGGTCCCCGACCGCTTCTTCCGCGCCATCGTGGATTTCGAGTTGCCTCCGGAGGGCTCCTACGCCACCGGTATCGCCTTCCTCCCGCAGGCCCGTCGCGAAGCCGCGCGCGCCGCCTACGGTGTGGAGAAGATCGTGAAGGAAGAGGGTCTCGAGGTTCTCGGCTGGCGTGAGGTGCCGATCGACGAGTCCTCGCTCGGCGCCCTGGCGCGCGACGCCATGCCGACCTTCCGGCAGATCTTCATCGCCTCGCCGAAGAACGCTTCCGATCCGCTGTCGGATATGGATCTGGAGCGCCGCGCCTATGTCGTGCGCAAGCGGGTCGAGCGCGAACTCGGGTCGGCCGGTGCGGGTGAGGGCGCGGTCGGCAGGGAGTCGGTCTACTTCCCGAGCCTGTCCGGGCAGACCTTCGTCTACAAGGGCATGTTCACCACGCCGCAGCTGCGCGCGTTCTACCTGGATCTGCAGGACTCCCGCGTGGAGAGCGCCCTGGGCATCGTGCACTCCCGGTTCTCCACCAACACCTTCCCCTCCTGGCCGCTGGCGCACCCGTTCCGCCGGGTGGCGCACAACGGTGAGATCAACACCGTCACCGGCAACGAGAACTGGATGCGCGCCCGCGAGGCGCTGCTGCGCAGCGATGTCTTCGGCGTCGACTCCGCGGGCAAGAACCGGCTGGAGAAGATCTTCCCCATCTGTACCCCGGGGGCGAGCGACACCGCCCGGTTCGACGAGGTGCTGGAACTGCTGCACCTGGGCGGCCGCAGCTTGCCCCATGCCGTGCTGATGATGATTCCCGAGGCATGGGAACGCAACGAGACCATGGATCCGCGGCAGCGGGCCTTCTACGAGTACCACTCGATGCTGATGGAGCCGTGGGACGGCCCCGCATCGGTGTGCTTCACCGACGGCACCGTCGTCGGCGCCGTGCTCGACCGCAACGGCCTGCGGCCCAGCCGCATCTGGGTGACCGACGACGGCTTGGTCGTGATGGCCTCCGAGGTCGGCGTGCTGGACATCGACCCGTCCAAGGTGGTCAAGAAGGCGCGTCTGCAGCCGGGCCGCATGTTCCTGGTCGACACCGCCCAGGGCCGCATCGTCGGCGACGACGAGGTCAAGTCCCAGCTCGCGGCCGAGCACCCGTACCAGGAGTGGCTGGACGCGGGTGTCTCCCGCCTCGCCGACCTGCCCGACCGCCCGCACGTGCACATGTCGCACGACCGCGTGCTGATCCGTCAGCAGATCTTCGGATACACCACCGAGGAGCTCAACCTGCTGATCTCGCCCATGGCCAAGACCGGCGGCGAAGCGCTCGGCTCGATGGGCACCGACACTCCGATCGCGGTGCTCTCGGCTCGCCCGCGCCTGCTGTTCGACTACTTCTCCCAGCTGTTCGCGCAGGTCACCAACCCGCCGCTGGACGCGATCCGGGAAGAGGTGGTCACCAGCCTCAAGCGCAACATCGGCCCGGAGGCCGACCTGCTGCACCCGGGGCCGGAGTCCTGCAACATGATCGCGCTGGAGCAGCCGATCCTGGACAACGACGAGCTGGCCAAACTCGTCCACATCAACGACGACGGATCGCACCCCGAGTTGCGCTCGGTGGTCGTGCGCGGCCTGTACCCGGTGAAGAAGGGTGGCAAGGGCCTGCGCAAGGCGCTGGAGGCGATCAACACCCAGGTGTCGGCCGCCATCGACGGCGGAGCGCGGATCATCGTGCTGTCCGACCGCGAGTCCAACGAGAAGCTGGCGCCGATCCCGTCGCTGCTGCTCACCTCCTCTGTGCACCACCACCTGGTGCGCGAGCGCACCCGCACCATGGTCGGCTTGGTCGTGGAGGCCGGTGACGCCCGCGAGGTGCACCACATGGCCACCCTGGTCGGCTTCGGCGCGGCCGCGATCAACCCGTACATGGCCTTCGAGACCATCGAGGACATGCTCGAGCGCGGCGCGCTGGAGATGCCGGGCAGCACCGGCGGGCAGGAGCGCAGCGACCAGGGGAGAAGTGCTGCCGATCTGCGCGCCGACTACCGCAAGGCGGTCGCGAACTTCAACAAGGCCGCGGGCAAGGGCGTGCTCAAGGTGATGTCCAAGATGGGCATCTCCACCCTGGCCTCCTACAACGGCGCCCAGCTGTTCCAAGTGATCGGCCTGTCGCAGGACCTGGTGGACGAGTACTTCACCGGTCTGCGCTCGCACCTGGACGGCATCGGCCTGGACGAGATCGCCGACGACGTCGCGCAGCGGCACCGGGTCGCCTTCTTGGAGAACCGCAACGAGCGCGCGCACCGCGAACTCGAGGTCGGCGGTGAGTACCAGTGGCGGCGCGAGGGCGAATACCACCTGTTCAACCCGGACACGGTGTTCAAGCTGCAGCACGCCACCCGGTCCGGTCAGTACTCGATCTTCAAGGAGTACACCAAGCTCGTCGACGACCAGTCCGAGCGGCTGGCCTCGCTGCGCGGTCTGTTCAAGTTCAAGCACCGGGCGCGCAACCCGATCCCGATCGAGGAGGTCGAGCCGGCTTCGGAGATCGTGAAGCGGTTCTCCACCGGCGCGATGAGCTACGGCTCCATCTCGGCCGAGGCGCACGAGACGCTGGCGATCGCGATGAACCGCCTCGGCGGCCGGTCGAACTCGGGTGAGGGCGGCGAGTCGCCGTCGCGCTTCGAGCCGGAGGAGAACGGCGACTGGCGGCGCAGCGCGATCAAGCAGGTGGCCTCCGGCCGCTTCGGCGTGACCGCGCACTACCTGACCAACTGCACCGACATCCAGATCAAGATGGCCCAGGGCGCGAAGCCCGGCGAGGGCGGGCAGCTTCCGGCGCACAAGGTGTATCCGTGGGTCGCCGAGGTGCGGCACTCGACGCCGGGTGTCGGCCTGATCTCGCCGCCGCCGCACCACGACATCTACTCGATCGAGGATCTGGCGCAGCTGATCCACGACCTGAAGAACGCCAACCCGCAGGCGCGCATCCATGTGAAGCTGGTCGCCGAGCCGGGCGTCGGCACCGTCGCGGCGGGCGTCTCCAAGGCGCACGCCGACGTCGTGCTGATCTCCGGTCACGACGGCGGCACCGGCGCCTCGCCGCTGACCTCACTGAAGCACGCGGGCGGTCCCTGGGAGCTCGGTCTGGCCGAGACCCAGCAGACGCTGCTGCTCAACGGGTTGCGCGACCGCATCGTCGTGCAGGTCGACGGCCAGATGAAGACCGGTCGCGACGTGATGATCGCCGCGCTGCTCGGCGCCGAGGAGTACGGTTTCGCCACCGCGCCGCTGGTGGTCTCGGGCTGCATCATGATGCGGGTCTGCCACCTGGACACCTGCCCGGTCGGCGTCGCGACGCAGAACCCGGTGCTGCGCGAGCGCTTTACCGGCAAGCCGGAATTCGTCGAGAACTTCTTCCTGTTCATCGCCGAAGAGGTCAGGGAGCTGCTGGCCCAGCTGGGCTTCCGCACGCTGGACGAGGCCATCGGCCGGGTCGACCTGCTCGACACCTCCAAGGCCAAGCAGCACTGGAAGGCCAGCAAGCTGGACCTGTCGCCGATCCTGGACGACGTCGAGACGGCGTTCATGTACCAGGACCGCCGCTGCACCAAGTCCCAGGACCACGGCCTGGACAAGGCGCTGGACCAGCAGCTGATCGTGCAGAGCCGCGACGCGCTGGAGCGTGGTCAGGCGGTGAAGTTCGAGACCAAGATCACGAATGTGAACCGCACCGTCGGCACCATGCTCGGGCACGAGGTGACCAAGCTCTACGGCGGCGCGGGCCTGCCCGACGACACCATCGACATCACCTTCACCGGGTCGGCGGGCAACAGCTTCGGCGCTTTCGTACCCGCGGGCATCACGCTGCGCGTGCAGGGTGACGCGAACGACTATGTCGGCAAGGGCCTTTCCGGCGGCCGGCTGGTGGTGCGCCCGTCGCTGGACGCGCCCGGCGAGTTCGCCTCGGAGCAGAACATCATCGCGGGCAACGTGATCCTGTTCGGCGCAACCAGCGGTCAGGTCTTCCTCAGCGGTGTGGTCGGCGAGCGGTTCGCCGTGCGCAACTCCGGCGCCACCGCGGTGGTCGAGGGTGTGGGCGACCACGGCTGTGAGTACATGACCGGTGGCCGGGTGGTCATCCTCGGCGAGACCGGACGTAACTTCGGCGCCGGTATGTCCGGCGGCGTGGCGTTCGTCTTCGACCCGAACGGTACCTTCGCCGCGAAGCTCAACCCCGAGCAGGCCGACGCCGTCGAGCAGCTGGCCGGTGACGACTTCACCTGGCTGCACGACATCATCACCCAGCATCGTGACCAGACGGGTTCCGCGGTGGCCGATCGCATCCTGAGCGATTGGTCGCAGCAGGTGAACCACTTCGTGAAGGTCATGCCGCGCGAATACAAGAAAGTTTTGCTCGCCATCTCCGAAGCTGAGAAGAGCGGCAAGGACGTGGACGAGGCGATTATGGAGGCCGCTCGTGGCTAAGGAAGTTCTAGAGATGACGTGGACGAGGCGCTGTGACCATTCGGGGGCCGCACGTGGCTGACCCCCAGGGTTTTCTGAAGCACACTGCACGGGAACTGCCCAAGCGGCGGCCGGTGCCGCTGCGCCTGATGGACTGGAAAGAGGTCTACGAGGAGAACTTCTCCCATCAGACCCTGCGCACCCAGGCCAGCCGGTGCATGGACTGCGGTATCCCGTTCTGTCACAACGGCTGTCCGTTGGGGAACCTGATCCCCGAGTGGAACGACTTGGTCTACAAGGACCACTGGCGCGAAGGCATCGACCGGCTGCACGCGACCAACAACTTCCCGGAGTTCACCGGGCGGTTGTGCCCCGCGCCGTGTGAGGCGTCCTGCGTGCTCGGTATCAACCAGGATCCGGTCACGATCAAGCAGGTCGAGGTCGAGATCATCGAGAACGCCTTCGACGAGGGCTGGGTGACCCCGGTCTACCCGACCCGCCTGACCGGCAAGAAGGTCGCCGTCGTCGGTTCCGGCCCGGCCGGTCTGGCCGCCGCGCAGCAGTTGACCCGCGCCGGGCACACCGTGACCGTGTTCGAGCGAGCCGACCGCATCGGAGGTCTGCTGCGCTACGGCATCCCGGAATTCAAGATGGAGAAGCGCTTCATCGACCGCCGTCTGGCGCAGATGGAGGCCGAGGGCACCATCTTCAAGACCGGCGTGAACGTGGGCGTGGACATCACCGCCGAGCAGCTGCGCGAGCGGTACGACGCGATCGTGCTCGCCGGTGGCGCCACCCTGGCGCGTGACCTGCCGATCCCGGGCCGCGACCTGGACGGTATCCACCAGGCCATGGAGTTCCTGCCCTGGGCCAACCGGGTGCAGCACGGCGACGACGTCACCGACGAGGAGGGGCTGCCGCCCATCCACGCGAAGGGCAAGAAGGTCGTCATCATCGGCGGAGGCGACACCGGCGCGGACTGCTTGGGCACCTCGCACCGGCAGGGCGCGGCGAGCGTGCACCAGTTCGAGATCATGCCGCGTCCGCCCGAGGAGCGGGCCGACTCGACCCCGTGGCCGACCTACCCACTGATGTACCGGGTTTCCTCGGCGCACGAGGAGGGCGGCGAGCGGGTGTTCTCGGTGAACACCGAGCGCTTCGTCGGCGCGGACGGTAAGGTGACCGGTCTGGACGCGCACGAGGTCAAGATGGTCAACGGCCGCTTCGAGAAGGTCGAGGGCACCGACTTCACCCTCGAGGCCGACCTGGTGCTGCTGGCCATGGGCTTCGTCGGTCCCGAGAAGCCGGGCCTGCTCACCGATCTCGGCGTCGGCTACGACCAGCGCGGCAACGTGCAGCGCGACAAGAACTGGGCGACCAACGTTCCCGGCGTCTTCGTCGCGGGTGACATGGGTCGCGGCCAGTCGCTCATCGTCTGGGCCATCGCCGAAGGCCGCGCCGCGGCCGCGGGCGTCGACCGGTACCTGGAAGGCGAGACCGCCCTTCCGGCGCCGATCACCCCCACCATGGTGGCTCAGCGCTAGATCCCCTCTCTTACCGGAGCGGAAACAAAGGCGCCTGTGGACAACTTGTCCGCAGGCGCCTTTTCGCGGTCGACCGCCGGTTTCGCCCGGTTGCCATCGGACCAGTGACGGGAATTCGACACACTGCGAGGTTCGAATGGCATTGCGGTGGTTGTGGCCCTATTGTTATCTCGGGCGCGTTGCTGATCTTGGGATGTGGGTAAGGGTGCACGTCATCCGTCCGGATGACTCGTGTTCACCTGGCGTGCACTGGAACGACATCCGGTGAGTTCAGCATTGACGCGGCAACTCGGCGGGAGTTCGACGAGGGCGAGGTTTGGAGCGGTATGCAGTGGAAGAAGATCGTCGCGGCTCTGGGCGCGTCCGCGACTGTGATGTCCGGCTTGGTTTTAGGCAGCGGTTCGGCGAGCGCCGCTCCCGGATGCCCGAGTCTGTACGTGGTGGCGATCCCCGGCACCTGGGAGACCGGGCGGGACAAGACCCCGCAGCCCGGCATGCTGTCCGGCGTCACGCGGGGCCTACCGTCCTCCGCAAAGGTCGACTACGTCACCTACGCCGCCACCGCCTTCCCCTGGGAGGGTGAGGTTTACGGCAACTCCAAGAAAGAGGCGGTCGACACCGCGCGCGGTCTGATCGCGAACATGGCGCAGGAGTGCGGCGCCACCAAGATCGCGCTGGTCGGCTACAGCCAGGGCGCGGACGCCGCCGGCGATCTCGCCGCCGAGCTCGGCACCGGTCTCGGTGTAGTGCCGCCCGACCGCGTCGCCGGTGTCGGCCTGATCTCCGATCCGCGCCGTTCGCCCACCGACATCCAGGTCGGCCCCGTCGCCGCGGGCGCGGGCGCGGGCGGTCCCCGGGTCGGCGGCTTCGGCTGGCTCAGCGACCGCACCCGCACCATCTGCGCGCTCAACGACCTCTACTGCGCGACCGCGACCGACGATTTCGTCACGCGGTTCGCAGGCTTCCTCGCCCAGGCGTCGGATGCCAACCCGGCCAATATGTGGCGCTACCAGATCGAGGCGGGCAACATTCTCGGCGACCTGATGACCTCGGGCGGTGTCCCGATCCTGCAGGCGCAGCTGACCGACTCGGCCAACCAGAAGCGCGCCAAGGACCTGGAGCGCTTCTACAAGTCGCAGGCGCACACCCTGTACGGTAGCTACCCCGTGGGCGGCGGCCAGACGGCCATCTCCTGGATGCACAACTGGATCGCGGGCATGGCCTGAGTCATCCGAAACCCAGGGCCCACCTCCGAGTTCGGAGGTGGGCCCTTTTCGATGTGGTCGACCGACTAGCTCGACCCGGTCGGCGGCAAATCGTGCCGGAAGTGTTTGATCACCGGACCATCAGGTCCCGGGCAGTCGCCCGGCCCGCGGCGCGGGCCGTCATGCCGTTCGTGGCGTTCGAAATGGCGGGGGCGACCATCGATCTCGGCGCCCTGCTGCGGCGCGTCCACCACGTGTACCTCGCCACGATCGACGGGGGTTTCAGCGGACGCGGTCGCCGCGAGGGCGGCGAGCGGGACGGCGATCAGCGCACCGGCGACGGTGACCCTGGTGAGACGCCGCAGCGGCGTAGCGGTTTTGGAGAGCGACATGGAATTCCTTTCTCTCGAACGGTGAGCCGCTGTTTCGCCAGCGGCTCACCGGTCCCATCGAAGGTTCCGTCACTGGGACACCGGTGCGATGGTCCTGGCAATCGGCTGTGAAAGCTCAGCGCGTCGCGATATTGCGCGGCAACAGGTCCCAGACATGCCCGTTCTCGTTGACGGTGGCGGCCGTGCGGCGTCCGGTGCGGGAGAACAGGATCCGGGTGATCGAGCAGTAGTCGACGGGAAAGGTCAGCGGCCTTTCCAACCCGAGGACCTCTTGCAGTAGCACGTTGACCACACCGCCGTGTGCGAAGGCGACGACCGTGTCGGCCGGATCGGCGGCCGCGACGATATCGGCGACGGCGGCGTGCACCCTGGCCTTGAACGCCGCACCGTCCACCTGCAGCGGGAGATGCCCGGCCTTGATCCGCTCATAGGCGTCGCGGAACTCGACCTTGGCATCCTCGATCGGAATGTAGGCGGGCAGATCGCGATCGTATTCGGCGAGATCGTCGACGATCTCGACGCCGAGTCCGAGTTTCGCGGCCGTCGGCGCCGCCGTTTCCCGAGCCCGCCGCTGCGGGCTGCTCACCACCCGGGAGACGCGATGATGACCGAGCGCCCCGGGCACCCGCTCGGCTTGCTCCAACCCCACCGGGGCCAACTCCGGATCGGCCGGCCCGCCCGAACTGAGCATCCGGACGGGCTGGGCGTGGCGAACGAGAATCAACTGCACCCGTCTCACTCTGCCGCATGCCCCTGACCTGTTCCATCCGGCCCTGTGGAGCCTGCGTCCGGCTCTGTCGGGTGACATACTCGGAACATGACCGTCGAGCCGTTTCCGCAGTGGCTGCGTCCGCCGCCGGGCGGATTCGTCGCCGAGGATCTCGATCGCCTGCCTGATCTTCCCCCCCACACGGAGCTGATCGACGGGAGTCTCGTTTTCGTGAGTCCGCAGGCGAAGTTTCACATGCTGGTCATCACCCTGCTCGACTCCGCGCTCCGTCATTTCGCTCCGGCTCACCTGCGGGTGCGGCGGGAGATGACGGTGACGCTCGGGCGGGATCAGCGTCCCGAACCCGACCTGCTGGTCATCCATGCTGACCGGGACGGCGGTCCGGAGCTCACTTCCTATCGAGCCGACGACGTCGTCTTGGCGGTCGAAGTCGTGTCGGCGGAATCGCGTACTCGGGATCGAGAGCGTAAGCCACAACTGTATGCCCGAGCGGGGATCGCGCATTTCTGGCGAGTCGAGAATGCAGAGGGCCGCCCGGTTGTCTATGCCTACGAACTGGATCCGGCCACGACGACATACGCGCTCACCGGCATCCACCACGATCGCCTGAAGCTGACCGTGCCGTTCGATATGGATATCGACCTCACCGAGATCGATCGGCTGTAAACCCGGTCGCCGGGCTCGGTCGGACGAGTACTCCGGCGGGACCGCCAACTCGGCGGTTCTTCGCTGCGGTATGGCACGCCGACTCTCGACATCCGGCTCACACTGCGCTGACGGCCCGGTTCGCGTCGTGCGAACGGGCCGTCGACGTCTGCCGCTACTGGTTCTTCTTGCGCTTGGTCAGCAGGTAGATGCCGCCGATGATCAGCGCGACCACCAGCAGGCAGCAGATCGCACCGAAGATCAACCCGCCCCTGCTGCTCTTCTTCTTTTTGGCGGCGAGGTCGAGCGCGGAGTTCCATGTGTCCGGGCTCGCCCACACGGTGTGGTCCAGCAGGCTCGCGTTCGTCAGCAGGTCAAGGTACATATCCGAACCCCTTAAGGTGTATCGGCCTCCTCCCGGAGCCGAATCTCCAAGGGTAGCCGTCCGATTCGCTCGATGAGAACTCTTCCATGGCGAAGGCTCGGTCAGCGTGGTTTTACCAACGGGAACGGCAAGGTCTCGCGAATGCTGCGTCCGGTGATCAGCATGACGATCCGGTCCACGCCCATACCGAGCCCACCGGTCGGCGGCATGGCGTGCTCGAGCGCCTGCAGGAAGTCCTCGTCGAGTTCCATGGCCTCCGGGTCCCCGTTGGCCGCCAGCAGTGACTGCTCGGTGAGCCTGCGTCGCTGGTCCACCGGGTCGGTGAGTTCGCTGTAGGCCGTACCGAGTTCGACGCCCCAGGCGACGAGGTCCCAGCGCTCGGCGACGCCGGGGATATTGCGATGCTGCCTGGTCAGCGGGGACACCGAGGTCGGGAAGTCGATGTAGAACGTCGGCTCCTCGGTGCGGGATTCGACCAGGTGCTCGTACATCTCCAGCACCACTTGGCCGGCGTCCCAGCCGTGCTGATAAGGCACTTCGGCCTGCTCACACAGTTCGCGCAACTCCTCGACCGTGGTCTGCGGCGTGATCTGCGCTCCGATCGCCTCCGACACCGCGCCGTGCACCGTCTGCACACGCCACTCGCCGGAGATGTCGACCTCCTCGAAGGTCCCGTTCCCATTGGGCCGCAAGGCCACCATCGCGCCGTTGGCGGCGATCGCGGCGTTCTGGATCAGCGTGCGGCAGGTGTGCATCATGCGCTCGTAGTCGCTGTGCGCCTCGTAGGCTTCGAGAATGGTGAACTCGGGGTTGTGGCTGAAGTCGACGCCCTCGTTGCGGAAGGTCCGCCCGATCTCGAACACCTTCTCCATACCGCCCACGCACAGCCGCTTCAGATAGAGCTCGGGCGCGATCCGTAGGTACAGGTCGAGGTCGTAGGCGTTGATGTGGGTGACGAACGGCGTGGCGTTGGCGCCACCGTGCACCTGTTGCAGGATCGGCGTCTCCACTTCCAGGTAACCCCAGGAGTTCAACGAGTCCCGCAGTGAGCGCACCACCGCGCTCCGCTTGGCCAGCACCTCGCGGATCTCGGTGTTGATCGCCATGTCGACGTAGCGCTGCCGCACCCTGGCCTCGGGATCGGCCAGCCCCTTCCACTTATCCGGCAGCGGGTGCAGGCACTTGCCCAGCATCCGCCAATCCGCCGCGAGCAGCGAGAGCTCACCACGCCTGCTGGTCCCGATCTGGCCGCTCACCTCGATCAGATCACCGAGATCGAAGAACTCGCCGAACTCGGCGCTGCGGTCGGCGCCGACCCGGTCGCGATCGATGACCAACTGGATGTCGTCGGTCCAGTCGCGGACCACCGCGAAGATCACGCCGCCGTAGTCGCGGATGCGCAGCAGCCTGCCGCAGACCCGGACCGTGGTGCCGCGCGGGGAACGCCGCGCGTCGGCGACGGTATGCGTCGGCGGATAGGCGACCGGGTAGGGATCTATACCGGAATCGGTGAGCCGCGTCAGTTTGTCCATGCGCACGCGGACCTGTTCGGGCCTGCGCGGCAACTGCTCCTCACCCTCGATCTCCGCGATGTCCGGCGGGCTGCCGTCGGCGTGCAGGCCCGTCACGGTCGCGGGCACGGCGGTGTGCACGCCGGTGTGCGTCGCGGTGTCGGGCTCTTTGCCGAGCCGCGGCAGGAAGCCCTCCGCCAAGGCGCTGGCCACCGCGACCCGCGGCAGCTGCCTGCGCTCTTCGAACAGGAAGAACCGGGGCACCCAGTGCGGCTGATACTTCACGTTCGAGCGATACAGCGCCTCGAGCTGCCACCAGCGCGAGAAGAACAGCAGCACGCCCCGCCACAAACGCAGCACGGGACCGGCCCCGATCTGGCCGCCCTCTTCGAACACCGAGCGGAACACGGCGAAGTTCAACGACACCTTGGTGATGCCGTACTGCTCGGAATTGAGCGCGAGCTGCGAGATCATCAGCTCCATCACGCCGTTGGGGCCGCCGGGGTCGCGGCGCATCAGCTCCAGCGAGGCGCCGGTGCGGCCCCACGGAACCAGCGACAGCATGCCGAGCACCCGGCCCTGCGGGTTGACCGCCTCGACCAGCAAGCAGTCGCCGTCCAGCGGATCGCCCAATCTGCCCAGCGCCATGGAGAACCCGCGCTCGGTCTCGGTATCGCGCCAGTGGTCCGCGCGGGTGATGATCCGGGGGAACTCCTCCGCCGGTATATCGCGGTGCCTGCGAATGCGCACCCCGACACCGTGTCTGCGCAGCCGGTTCGCGGCCTGACGCACCGGCTTCATCTCCGGACCGGCCAGCGAGAAGTTCCTGGTGTCCAGAATGGCTTCGTCGCCGAGGCGCAGCGCGGACAGACCCGCGCGCCGGTACGCCGTCGCACCGAGTTCGCTCGCTCCCATCACCGCGGGAGCCCACCCGAATCGATCCGCTTGCCGCAGCCAGGCGTCGATCGCCTGCGGCCACGCCTCGCGAATGCCGACCGGATCGCCGCCGGCCAGGCAGACACCCAGCTCCACACGGTAGGTCACCGCGGCCTTGCCGCTCGGGGCGAATACCACCGCCTTGTCCCGGCGTGTGGCGAAATAGCCGAGGGAATCCTCCACGTCCGAGCGCTCCAGCAATCCGCGGATCGCCGACTCGTCGGTGCCGGTCATCGCGTTCGCCGCCCGCTGCGAGCGCAGCAGGACGATCACCGCCGCCAGCAGCGCGGCGGCGCCGAACAGGCCGAGCAGGAAATTGACGAACGGCGGAGGATGCCCGTCGAAGTGCTCGTTGTCCGCCAGCACCGCCGCCGTCACGCGGTAGATCGCCCAACCCGGTCGCTGCACGCCCGGCGGGAGGCTGCCGGGGAACAATTCCACCAGGCCCCAGCCGAGCAGCGCGCCGCCCGCGAGACCACCGGCCAGCACGCCGAGCGCCTTCCACCCCGCGCCGCGGCGCACCTTGGTGTAGAACTCCGGCCATGCCGCGATCAGCACGCCGATGACGGCGAGGTGCACCACCATCGCCACCAGCGCGTGAATGCTGCCCCGCTCGGCGAAAGTGACGCCGTTGATCACCGCGTAGATGGCGAGATAACCGACCAGCAACCACCAGGCGATTCGTTTGCGGCTGGCGATCGCGCCCGCCGTCAGGCCGACGACCAGCGCCCACATCAGATTCGTGTCCGGCGCGTCGAAGTAATAGGTATCGATATAGTGGCGCGGCACGTGGGTCAGGAAACGCAGTCCGGGCGAGAGGCTCCACAAGAAGCACAGCACCGCGAATACACCGAGCGTCGACCCCGCGATATGCGGCACTTCCGAAAGGCGTCCGTGACCCCGGTGTGGAACCGGTGGAGTCGGTTTTTCCGCGGGTGGTCCGGTGTCGAGATGTTGCTGGGCTTGCGTGGAGGTCACGGAACCAGTGTGTACGTGAGTGTGTCAGATTTGCCAAGCCTGCGGCGCGCGTGTTTGTGCGGTGTTTGCGCGGGCGGGACTTCCTCGCGGCGTCTGCCCTGCCTGGGCGAGCCGAAGGCGAACTTTCCTGATTTCGCTGTGACCTGGGCGAATGAGTCGGCCAAATCGGCGTGAATTCGATCTGTGTGGTCGGGACGGTGGGATTTCCGTGCGGTGCGTGAGGTACGGCTCGAGTTGCCCGGAGATCGCCGCGGCTGTGGGGCGGTGTTCGGCGAGTTCGAATGGCGTAGTAAGTATTTAGTCCATGTCGGAACCAGTCGAAGTACCGATCGATGAGGACGTTATTCGGCTCGGCCAGTTTCTGAAGCTGGCCAACATGATCGAATCCGGTTCGGAGGCGAAGACGGTGATCGCCGCCGGATTGGTGCGGGTGAACGACGAGGTGGAACTGCGGCGCGGGCGCCAGCTGCACGTCGGTGACGTGGTCGCCCTCGCTGGGCACAAGGCCATCGTGTCCGCCTGAGCGCCCGGATGCTGGCGGCGGCCGGCGAAGACTCGGCGCGCCGCCGAACCGGCTCAGTCCTCGGCGCGCACGACGATGCCGTCGTGGTCGCTGTAGAGCATCTCGCCGGGCACGAAAGTGATCCCGCCGATCTCGACCGGCACATCGCGGTCACCACTACCGGTCTGCGTGCTCTTACGCGGATTGGTGCCCAGCGCCTTGATGCCGATGTCCAGGGTGCGCAGGATGGCGGAGTCGCGGACCGCGCCGTTGACGACGACGCCGGCCCAGCCGTTCTCGACGCCGCGCCCGGCGATGATGTCGCCGACCAGCGCCGTGTGCACGCTCGCACCGCCGTCGACCACCAGCACCTTGCCCTCGCCCGGCTCACCGAGCGTCTGCTTCACCAGCAGATTGTCCTGGAAGCAGCGGATGGTGGTGATGCATCCGGAGAACGCCGCACGCCCGCCGAACTGGATGAATTGCGTGTCGCAGCTGCGGATGTCCGGGCCGATCTCGTCGGCCAGGTCGGCGGTGGCGATTACATTCTGCGATTCGGTCACCGGGCTATTTTGCCGCGACTTCGTCACGGCGTGTTCGCGGCCCCTTCATGGCTCGCGTGCGAGCGACCGATGAGCCGGTGGACCGCCACAGATGGCTTCGGCGCCGTGCGGTGCGCGGAGTTGTCCTCGCGCGTCGTCGCTCGACGCGCGCCATATCTCGGCGGTCCGCGGCGCTATCGGTGTCCGTAGCGCAGTTCGTACAGGTCGCGGTCGTGGTCGGTGATCTTGCCGTGGTCGACCAGTTCGGGGTTCAGGCCGTGCTGGACCAAGCGGAAGCGGCGCCAGACGTAGCTGAGCGCGACCGTGAAGACGACCAGCGGAATGATCATCATCACGATCAAGCCGATTTTCAGGGGCAACGGCCCGGGGAACAGCAGCACCAAGGCGAAGAACGGGATGATCGGCCCGAGAAAACGGACGAGATATCGCTCCATGGCCCCGTGTCCGACGAGGTCGTGGATGACCCACTCGTGCAGCTCCTCGGGGAGCTCGCGGCCCAGATCGTAGGCGATCCGTTGCCTTAACGTGGGGGCTTTCATACCTCCAGGCTATGCCCGTGAGATAAGTCACCGCTAGGTCCCGATGCGGCTCAGCCTCGTCCGTGCCTGCGCTCGTAGTCGAGGCGTTCCCGCTCGTCCCGTAGGCGGGCGTCGGCGTCCGCGAGCGCGGGATCGAGACCGTGCTTGATCAACCGGTGACGCCGGTAGACGTACAGCAGCGCCACGGTGAAATAGATCAGCGGGATGTACAGCAGCGCCATCATCGCCAGCCCCATCCACAACGGGCCGGGCAGCAACAGGAACAGCATGAGCACCGGCAGCACCGGAACCAGGAACCGCAGCAGATAACGCCGCGTAGCGCCGGGACCGACCAAATCGTCGCGCACCCAGTCGGACATCGATTCCGGCAGCGTGCGGCCACAGATGTAGCCGATCCGCTGACCGAACGAAGGTTTGGCGCTCACCACTTCAGCATCCCGACCGCGCTGTCACACGCGCAACTCCTACCTTCGGGCGTGAAATGCGGCTATCTGGGTGACCAGGTTGTGCGTGGTGTGCTGGACGGCGATCTTGACGAACGGTTCGATGGTCTTGCCCAGCGCTCGCCCCGCCAAGCCTCCGGGCACCCGGTAGTCCACGATCGCGTCGACCGTGCACAAGCCCTCGCCCTTGTCGTGGAACAGGAACGTGGACTCGACATCGAAGCCCTTGATCGACTTGACGCCGATCGCGTAGTCCTTCTCCCAGCGGACGACCTCGATCCGCGACTTCAGCGAGGCGGGCCCCAATTTCATGTGCCCGTCGAAAGTGGCGCCGAGTCCTTCGGTCTGCGCACCGACCGGGGTGAAGGATTGAATGCCGTGCAAGAAGCGCGACAGGTTCTGGTAATCGTTCACGTATGCGAACGCGGACTCCGCCGAGGCCGCGCAATCCTCGACGATCTTCACTTCGGTCATGCGCAAACACTAACCGGCGTGGCGATTCGGCTCAGGCGGTGACCGCGAGCGTCGCGGCCAGGCCGAAGGCGAGCGCCATCACGACCACCTCGGTGACCGCGCGACGCAACGAGTCCTTCGCGTCCATCCGGTGGCCTGCCGCCCGCGGCACCCAGCTGCGCCGCCACCACCAGCCGAGCGCGAGCAACGCGAGCAACACCGCGGTCTTGGCGAGCAGGATCCGGCCGTAGCCGGTGCCGACGAACGCACCCATCCCACCGACCCGGACCAGTCCGTTGATCAGCCCGGTCACCGCGACGACCGCCACCAAGGGCAGCGCCACCGCCGAATATCTCGGCAGCGCCACCGCCCACTCGCCGCGGGTCCGCACGACCAGTACCAGTGCGATCAGCAGCCCGAACCAAGCGCCCGCCGCCAACGCGTGCACCGCGGCGAGCACCGAGCCGAACGCCTGCTGCGACATGTGTCCGGTGATCGGCCGCAATGCCAGCGCCACCGCGGCGAACACCAGGACCAGGTCGGCGGAGGTGGACTCGGGCCGCCGGAAGGCCAGCGCGGACCCGGCGGCCACCGTCGCCACGCCGACCAGGATGGCGATCCCCACCTGTCCACCGCTGACGTCCACCAGGTAGGTGCCGAAATCCGCGGCGCCGAGTTCGCTCACCGGAACGCCGACCACTTCGGCCGCCTCGAAGATCAGCACGGCGAACTCGGCGACCGCCCAGATCCCGGCCAGGACCGCGAGCAGACGCCACGGTGTCCGCAGGCGCGGCGTCACCCTGGGCAGAGCGGCCAATCCGAGCGCGGTCGAACCGACCCCGTCGGCCACGACCCGGACCACCGCCTCCCCGGGCAGTGGCCCTGGCAGAATGAGCACCCAGGCGAGTGCGACCCCGAGCAGCGCGGCGGGGACGGTTGGTAGCAGTGCGGGCCAAGGCGTGACGCGGGGAGCGCGCCGAGCGCCGCCCCGGCCGCCGATCTTCACCTCGCTCACCGCTTCGCGCCGCGGCTCCTGCCGCCGAACAGCGCGAACGCGAGTCCGCCGCCGAACAGCGCTACCGCGCCGGCGACGAACACCCACAGCGGAATCCCGCCCGAGTCGTCGGAGCTGTCGCCGGCTTTGGCGTTCGGTTTCGGTCCCGGCGCGCCGTTGCCCGGCTTACTGAGCGTGAACTGGCGCTTGCCGCTGACCGGGTGCCCGTCGGCCGAGGTCACGCGGTAGGCGATGGTGTACTCGCCGACCGGACCCAGCTCGCCCAGAGCGACGCTGACCGTGTTGCCCTCGACCACCGGCTCACCCTTGGACCACAGATTGCCGTCCGGCCCGACGACGGTGAGCGACGGGAAGCTGGGTTGCAGTTCCTCGTTGAACATGACGCTGACGCGCGCCGGGCCGCTGTCCACCGTCGCTTTGTCCTCCGGGACGCTTCCGGTGGCAGCGGAGTGCGCGGCGGCGACTCCGGTCGCGGCGACGCCGAAGCCGAGCAGGAACAGGCCCGTCACGAGGGCGCTGAGCAGGCGGCGGGTCATGCGCGCCGCCCGCGGATCACGTTCCCGAGGCCGAGCGCGACGCCGAGCAGGCCGAGCGCGAGGCCGATGCCGCCGAGCCAGCGGGCCGTGTCGTCGCTGTGGTCGACGTCGTCGTCGGCGGCTTCGCTGCTCACCTTGTGCCCGTCCGCGTCGTGTTCTTCACCGGCGGTGAGGGTCATCGACGGGGCGGGACGCTCGGGTTCCTCGCCGTCCTTGTCGACCGGCTGGTCCCACTTGACCACCTTGCCGTCGGAATAGGTCTGCTGGGCGGGGAAGCTGACCGAATCCAGTTCGGGCAGCGGACCGAGGGACACCGCGAAACGCTGGAACTGACCGGGCGGAATGCCCGGGGCGCCCGGGTCGGCGGTCCAGGTGATCGCGGTGACCTCTTTCTTGTCGTTGCGTTCGACCTTGGCCGACCATCCGGGAATCGGTTCGGTGCGAGCGGATTTCAGGTTGGGCAGGGTGACGGTGAGCGCCGTGGTGCTCGCGGTGTCCGATTCGGTGGGGACCCGGAAGGTGGCGACGGTGTATCCGCCTCGGGCCGCGCCGGGGGCGTCCACCGTGACGTGTGCCGCGGCGGTGCCGCCTGCGAGCAGAACGAGAGCCGCGGTGGCCGTCGTCGCGACGGCGCGCGAAATCGAGCTGTGCATGCTGAAGCCTTCTGTGCGAAAGGAATGGATGTCGGAGGATCAGCCCGACACCGGCGGGGCGCGGGGGCCGAGCGCACCGTGGGGAGCACAGCGATATGGCGGAAGGCCGGGATCCGGCCGGTGCGGCACGATGGTGATCCGCGCCCGCCGCGGCGGTGCGAGGATCGCGCGCAAGGCACCGGAGGCGGCGGTGTAGAGCCGCTCGGCAAGCACGATCAACGCCGCGCAACCGACCGTCGCGACGGTATGCGCGAGCAGCATTCCTCCGGTCGGCAGCGGCGGATGCGTCGCCGCGGTGGCGCCTGCAGGGTGGGCATGGTCGAGGAGTACCGACAACGCGGCATGACTGAACAGCTGACCGGCGCCGAGCAGTCCGGCGACGACGGACGGCCGCGAGCGTCCTCGCACGGCTCCCGCCGCGGCCCCCACGGCGGCGGCGATCGACAACAGCAGTGTCAGCTCGGTGGAGCCCGGCGCACCTCCACCCGCGGCCCCGTGTGCCGCGACGGCGAGCACTCCGACGAGCACGCCGATCAGACCACCGCGCAGGTGGCCGGTGATCGGGTGCGGGGACATCGGTACGAGGAAGGTCAGCGCACGCCGAGCCGGGCCAGGATGTCGGACTCGATCCCGGACAGCTCGTGGGAGATCGACGCGTGCACCGACCGGCGACGGTTGGCGGGCATCTGGTCGGAGGTGTGCACGGCGGCGGTCAGGCTGCCGAGGCGGTCCTTGGTGGCGGCGACGAACTTCTGCGTCTCGCCTTTGTCCTTGCCGTTCTGCCCGCTGATCTTCTCCAGCGCCGCTTCGGCATTCGTGATGCGCGCCTGGAGCTTGGCGCCGTGCCCGGAGAAGTCACCGAGCTGGTCGATCCCGACGCCGAGCTGCTGGGCGCGGCGGGTGTCGAGCTGCCCGCGCAGGAGGGTGGCGCCGCGATAGGCGAGCGGGGCGAGCACCGGGATGAGCACGCGCGCCACGCCGAGGTACTTTTTCACCTGGCCAGCGCTGAACGGATCGCGTTCGGCCTTCGCCGCCAGCTTCAGCGCGGCTTTCTCCTCCGCCTGGAATGCCGCGATCTGCGCTTTGGCGACCTTGCGCTGGGTGCGGGCCTCCGCGCGGCGAGCCTTGCGGTCGTTCTTCGCGGCCAGCTTGGCCTCGATCGCGGCCTTGTGCTTGAGGGCTTTCGCCTCGGCCCTGCGGCTCGGCCGCCGCTTGCGCTTCGTGAACAACCCCATCGAAGGCCCTCCGTCATGCTGGTTCGCCATGGCAGTACGACGCCGGGGAAGCCCGTCCGCCCATGTCACACGCTTTGCCGTTACCCTATCGGGTCCATGGTGGCAGCTGCGAGGGTAGTGCGGCCCGCAGGCGCTGGAATTCAACACTGTCGGGGGTAGGGACCATACTGCATAGCGTGGATTCGGACATCGGTGACCGGGATGGTCGCAAGCGCAACGGAACGGCCGTCGATCGGGCCACCGACGTGCCGACCGCCTTCATCGATGCCAGGGCGTTGATCGGTTGCCGCCACCGCCTGCGTCTGGACGCCACGCACCCCGAAGCGCTGGTGGGCATCGCCGAGGACGCGGGCGTGCGCCAGCGCCGGGATGCCGCCGCAGCGCACCGCAGCCGGGTGCGCGACGCGCTGGTCGGCGCGGACCCGGACGCCTGGGTGGTGATCGATCCGGGGCTGCGCGCCGCCGAGCGTGCCGCGGCGACGATGCGCGCCTGCGAAGACGGCGCGCGACACATCTGGGGCGGACTACTACCGCAGGAGCCCGACACCGGTAGGCGCGGGGGCGCGGAGATCCTGCTGTGCGACGCCGAGCGCGGCGGATACATCCCGATCATCGTGGTGAACCACAAGGTGACCGACCCGCGCCAACCCGAGCCCGCCGACTTCCACCCCACCACCTCCGACCCCTATCACTGGAATCCGCAGCCGGATCCGCACCGCAAACTGCGTCAGCAGCCCCGCGACCAGCAGCGGCTCGCTCATTTGCACCGGATGCTGCAACGTCACGGTCTGGCCAGCCCCGCGCTGGTCGGCGGCGTGATCGGCTTCGACTTCGACCGCATCCTGGTGCACGATCTGGCTCCGTTGCTGGCCGACTACGACCGCCGCTACGCCGACCGGATCGCGGTGGTGCGCGGCGAGCTGCCGACCGTTCCGTCGAAGGTGCCCGAGTGCAGGCAGTGCCCGTGGTGGACGCGGGGGATCGAGGGTCCCGGCTGCGAGGGTTGGCTGATCGAACATCGCGACGTCAGCCTGGTGGCGCCCGGCTCGCGCGCCGAGGTGCTGCGCAGGCACGACGTCGAGACCATCGACGAACTCGCCGCCTGGGTGGGCGATGATCCCGAGGACTGGCAACACGGCCCGTTCGACGAGGCCGTGGTGACGGCGCGAGCGTGGATCGCTGGGGCGCCGTTGGTGCGGCGGGTCGAGCGGGTGCGGGTGCGACGGGCGGACGTGGAGGTCGACGTCGACCTGGAGAGCTTCCAGGAGTACGGCGCGTACCTGTGGGGAACGCTGCTGAACGGCGTGTACCGCCCCTTCGTCACCTGGGACCCGTTGCCCACGGAGGACGAGGGCCGCTCCTTCGGCGAGTTCTGGACTTGGCTGATGAGGGTGCGCGCCGAGGCGGCCGCGGCGGGTAAAACGTTTGCCGCGTATTGCTATTCGCGTACCGCCGAGGACAAGTGGCTGTACGAGTCGGCACGCCGGTTCGCGAGCCGCCCCGGTGTGCCGACGGTGGAGCAGGTGCGCGCGTTCGTCGACGGGCCGCAGTGGGTGGACATGTTCCAGGCCGTCTCCGACCAGTTCATCTGCCCGAATGGCAAGGGGCTGAAGAAGATCGCTCCGGTCGCCGGGTTCTCGTGGCGCGATCCCGAGGCGGGCGGCGAGGCATCGATGAGCTGGTACCGACTCGCGGTCGGTTACGACGGCGCCACGCCCGACCAGACCCAGCGCACCCGATTGCTGGAGTACAACGAGGACGACGTCCGCGCCACCCAGGTGCTGCGCGAATGGATGACCACCCGCGCCGACGAAGAGGTCCCCGGTCTCGCCGATTTCCGGCAGGTTCCCCTGTTGCGGCCGCACGCGGCCGTTCCGGGTGGCGCCGTGGTGCCTCCTTTGGCCACGTAGTTCGGGCGCGGCGGTACGATCGCGACGTGACAGAGCACGTCGAACAACTCGAGTTCCAGGCAGAGACCCATCAGCTGCTCGAGCTGATGATCCATTCCGTCTACTCCAACAAGGACACCTTCCTGCGGGAGCTGATCTCGAATTCCTCCGACGCGCTGGACAAGCTGCGGCTGGAGTCCTTTCGGGACAAGGATCTGCACGTCGACACCTCCGACCTGCACATCGAGCTGGAGGTCGACAAGGACAACCGGATCCTGACCGTCCGGGACAACGGCATCGGCATGTCGCGCGCCGAGGTCGTCGACCTGATCGGCACCCTCGCCAAGTCCGGTACCGCGGAACTGCGCAAGAAGCTGAACGAGGCCAAGTCCGAGGCCGCGGCCGAGGAGCTGATCGGCCAGTTCGGCATCGGTTTCTACTCGACTTTCATGGTCGCCGACAAGGTCTCCCTGACCACCCGCCGGGCGGGGGAGACCACCGGCACCCGATGGGAATCGAGCGCGGGCAGTTCCACCTACACGATCGAAGAACTCGACGAGGTGCCGCAGGGCACCTCGGTCGCGCTCCACCTCAAGCCGGTGGACGAGGAGGATCACCTCTTCGACTACACCCTGGAGTGGAAGCTGCGCGAGATCGTCAAGAAGTACTCCGACTTCATCGCCTGGCCGATCCGCATGCAGGTCGAGCGGACCGTCACCGAAGGCGAGGGGGAGGACGCCAAGGAGACGACCATCCTCGAGGACCAGACGCTCAACTCGATGAAGGCGCTGTGGACGCGTCCCAAGAGCGAGGTCTCCGACGAGGAGTACAAGGAGTTCTACAAGCACGTCAGCCACGGCTGGGACGATCCGCTGGAGATCATCCCGTTGAAGGCCGAGGGCACCTTCGAGTACCAAGCGCTGCTGTTCATCCCCTCGCACGCGCCCTTCGACCTGTTCACCCGTGAGCACAAGCGCGGTGTCCAGCTCTACGTGAAGCGGGTGTTCATCATGGACAACTGCGAAGAGCTGATGCCGGAGTACTTGCGCTTCGTCAAAGGCGTGGTGGACGCGCAAGACCTGTCGCTCAATGTCTCGCGGGAGATCCTGCAGCAGGACCGGCAGATCCAGATGATCCGCAAGCGGTTGGTGAAGAAGGTGCTGTCCACCGTCAAGGATCTGCAGGGCGCGGAGGACCAGACGAGCTACCAGACGTTCTGGAAGGAGTTCGGCCGCGTCCTGAAGGAGGGTCTGCTCTCGGACTTCGACAACCGCGAGACCATCCTGCAGGTCTCCTCGTTCGCCTCGACGAACTCCGAGACGGAGTTGACCACGCTCGCCCAGTACGTGGAGCGGATGCCCGAGGGGCAGGACACGATCTTCTACATGACCGGCGAGACCCGTCAGCAGGTCGAGAGCTCCCCGCATCTGGAGGCGTTCAAGGCGAAGGGCCGCGAGGTGCTCATCCTGACCGACCCGGTCGACGAGATGTGGGTCGGCTCGGTGCCGGAGTTCGACGGGAAGGCGTTCCAGTCCATCGCCAAGGGCGAGGTCGATTTGGAGACCGAGGAGGAGAAGAAGGCCTCCGAGGCGCTGCGTGAGCAGCAGGACAAGGAATTCGCCGACGTGCTGGCGTGGCTGGGCAAGACGCTGGAACACAGCGTCAAGGAGGTGCGGCTGACCAACCGGCTCACCACCTCCCCGGCGTGCCTGGTCGGTGACGTGTTCGACTTCACGCCGATGCTGGAGCGGATGTACCGGGCCTCGGGTCAGGCGCTGCCGGAGAGCAAGCGGATTCTGGAGCTCAACCCGACGCACGCGCTGGTCACCGGCCTGCGCGACGCGTACGCGGCCAAGAAGGAGGAGGCCGAAGCGGGCACGGCGACCGAACTGTCGGAGACCGCCGAGCTGCTGTTCGGCACGGCGGTGCTCGCCGAGGGCGGCGAGCTGAAGGATCCGGCGCACTTCGCGCACATCCTCACCGATCGGCTCACGCGCACGCTGTGAACCGTTCGCGGCCGGAGGACCACGCCGAGGTCCTCCGGCCGCGCGCCGGGTCATGTTTCGGCCATTTTCCGGTTACGGTGACCGTCGAGGTGGCATATTCGCAGGACTGGGGAGTTCGCCCCCGGGTGGCGCGGTTAGATGTGGATGCCTGAAAGGATTCTCACGACATGTCCGCAAACCCGCTCGCCGTCGCGGAGCCATGGGATCTCGTCGCCGACGGATATGCCGAATTCGCGCCCGCGATCATGGGACCTTTCTCGGCGCGTGCGCTCGAGTTCGCCTCGCTCACACCCGAGTCGCGGATCGTGGACGTGGCGGCGGGACCGGGCACGCTGAGCCTGCTGGCCGCTCCTCATGTGGCGCACGTCGAGGCCATCGACTTCTCCGAGTCGATGATCGCGCGCTTGGCGCAGGACGCCGCCGCCGCCGGGCTGGCGAATATCCGTGCGCGAGTCGGTGACGGACAGGATCTGCCGTACGAATCCGATCAATTCGACGCGGGCTTCTCCCTGTTCGGACTGATGTTCTTTCCCGAGCGCGCGCGAGGCTTCGCCGAGTTGTTCCGCGTGTTGCGTCCCGGCGGCACGGCGGTGGTGTCGAGCTGGGCGCCGATCGCGGACTCGCCGCTGATGCGGATGATGTTCGGCGCTTTGACCGCGGCCGATCCGAATATCCAGGAGCCGCAACCGAACTTCCTGAGCCTGGAGAATCCCGAGCTCTTCGAATCCGAGATGCGCGGCGCGGGTTTCGAAGCCGTGTCCATCCAGCGGCATTCGATCGCGCTCACCTTCGACAGCCCCGAGGAGATGTGGGAGACCATGGTGCGCAGCAGCGCCCCGTTGGAGCTCATGCGCCACAGCGTGAGCGCGGAGGTCTGGGCTCGGCGCGCCGCGGTGATGAAAGCGTTTCTCGCCGAGAAATACCGACCGAACTATCCGTTGTCCACCACGGCGTATCTCGGTATCGGACACAAGCCGCAGGGGTGAAAGACAGCGGCGCGCGGTCCTTCCGGGGGAAGGACCGCGCGCCCGCGGGATGGTGGCGTGCGATTACCGCGGAGCCATGCGCAGCGCGCCGTCCATGCGGATGGTCTCGCCGTTCAGGTAGTCGTGCTCGACGATGTACTGCGACAGCTGCGCGTACTCGTCCGGGCGGCCCAGGCGGGACGGGAAGGGCACGCCCGCCTCGAGGCCCTTGCGGTACTCCTCGGTGACGCCGGCCAGCATCGGGGTGTCGATGATGCCGGGGGCGATGGTGTTCACCCGGATGCCGAACTGGGCCAGGTCACGCGCGGCCGGAACGGTCATGCCGTGCACGCCGCCCTTGGAGGCCGAGTAGGCGATCTGACCGATCTGGCCTTCGAACGCGGCGACCGAGGCGGTGTTGATGATGACGCCACGCTGGCCGTACTCGTCCACGGCGTCGGTCTTGGCGATCGCGTCGGCGGCCAGCCGCATGACGTTGAAGGTGCCGAGCAGGTTCACCGTGATGACCGTGCGGAACAGCTCCAGGTCGTGCGGGCCGTTCTTGGACAGGATGCGGCCGGCCCAGCCGACACCGGCGCAGTTGACCACGATGCGCAGCGGCGAGCCGGACTCGACGACCTGCGCAACAGCGGCGCTGACCTCGTCGTTGCTGGTGACATCGGCGGGAATGAGGGTGACCCCGGCGGGGACGTTGTCGCCGGCGCGCTCGATCGACTGCGGTACGTCGAGTCCGAAGACGGTGGCGCCGAGATCGGCGAAACGCTTGGCGGTGGCGGCGCCGAGGCCCGATGCGCCTCCGGTGACAATGGCGGCGGAACCCGAAATCTCCACGATGGTCCTCTCGTTCGTGACAGCCAGTTGGCCTTTCGTCAATTGCACCCTAACCGGTGCTCGGCGCGCGGCCCTGCACGGCTCCCTCGCCCGCTGCCACGGCGCGTGAACCCGTGTCGCCGACGCGCACCCCTGTCCCGTGAACCGGCCGAACCGACCGCGCAGAATGGAGCAGCCCAGTCAGCTCGACCGGATAGCGGAGTCACCGTATGACCGAATCGGCCCTCAGCGCACGCCTACCCCGGGGCAGGCACGGCCTACCCCGAGAGCAGGTGATCGCCTCGCAGCGCGAGCGGATCCTCGTCGCGACGGCGGAGGCCATGGCCGAGAACGGGTACATCGGAACGTCGGTCGCGGCGATCCTCAAGCGGGCGGGCGTGTCGAGGGAGACCTTCTACGAGCAGTTCCGTTCCAAAGAGGACTGCTTCGAGGCAGCTTACGAGCGCGCTGTGCAGCTACTGCTCGACCGGATCGCCGAAGCCACCGATACCGAAGAGAGTCCGGCCGACGTGGACGCCATGGCTCGAATGGATCGGATCTTCCGCGCCTATCTGCAATATCTGGTGGACGACCCGGCCAGCGCGCGGCTGTTCTTGGTCGAGGTCTTCGCGGTGGGGTCCGCGGCCATCGCGCGCCGGGCCCAGCTGCAGGAGCGGTTCGTGGAGCTGATCGCCGCCGTGCTCGACGCGCGGACCGAGCAGCAGCGTTTCGCCTGTCAGGCCTTGGCGGCCGCGATCGGCTCGATGGTCACCGCTCGGATCGCGGCAGGAGACTCCGACGGTCTGCTCGCGCTGCGAGAACCACTGCTGGATCTGCTGCGCCGGGGTGGCGGACTGTATGGAGCTGCGCTGTGCTCGTGCGGCGAGCCATCCGCGTGAGCAGCAGCGCCGCACCGGCCAGCGTGGGAGCGAGCGCGGCGAGCCCGGCGACGGCGGCGCCGCCGAGGGCCGGTGCGCTCGCGCCGAGCAGGGTCGCCGCACCGAAGTAGAGGAACAGCAGTCCAGAGCCGATGCCGATCGCGTGCTCCGGCAGGTGCTTGCCGACCAGGATGCCTGCCGCGATGGCGAGCGCGTCGGCGGCGACCATGCCGATGGTCGAGCCCAGCCAGACGCCCACCCAGTCGTAGTCGGTGGCAAGCGCGGCGGTCGCGAACATGGTCCGGTCGCCCAGTTCGGCGAGCAGGAACGCCGACAGCACCACGAGGAACGGCGCGCCGGCGGCCCTCGGCGTCTTGGGCGCGGGATCGTCATCGCCGGGGCCGAAGTGCTCGCGCAGGGTCCACAGGCCGACGGCCAGGAAGGTGATCGCGGCGATCAGCGAGATCGCCCTGGTGGGCAGGGCCGAACCGAGGAAATGGCCGACGCCGACCGAGATCAGGTGTACTGCGGCCGAGGCCGTCGCGATGCCGCCGAGCACCACCCACCAGCGATAGCGCAGCGCGAACGTCAGCGCCATCAATTGGGACTTGTCGCCCAGCTCGGCGAGAAAGACGATGCCGATACTCAGCAAGACGGTGGCGATCATGTGTGGCGGCTCCCAGGTCTCCGGCCTGCCGGTCGGAGATATGGATGGCCTCCGGCCGACAACGAAAGGTTGTCCAGGCCGAAGGTCTCGCCCACCGACGGAAGCCGGTTCACACAGCCGGACCCGGCCCATGGCAGGGCGGCGGGTCAGTATGTCGACTGTGCGATTGGGGGCTACTCCCCTTCGCTGCTCCCGACTCTACCCGGCGGGCGCAGCTCTTGCCAACCCGTTGTAATCGAAATCGCAATGCGCACAATAAGTTTGGCGATCCACGTGGCAAGTTTCGGTTACCCTCACGCGGCCAGCAGCATAGCCAGAACCGCGGTGTCGGGATCGCTGATCGGGTCGAGTCCGACCCGGCTGACCAGGGAGGTGACCGTTCCGTCCGACTCCGCCTCGACCCAGGCGGCCCGGTGCTCCAGCCCCAGATGGGGCACGCCGGGCAGCAGGACGCAGCCGGATGCCGCGCCGGCGCATTCGGGCAGCGACGGCCGGGTTTCGGAAGGAGGATGCAGCACCAGCAACGCCGGTGGCACATGCTCGGCGAACCGGCCCGGCTCCAGCGCTTCCTCACCCACGACGGGACCTTCGGCCAGCACCAGGCCGACGGTGCCCGGAGCGGGGTCGTCGGGCAGGTCCTCACGGACGCCGAACACCGTGGAGGTCGTGAGCAGCCCCGGCAGCGTGGCCACACGCACCGCGAGCACGAGTACTTGCGCCCACTCCTTGGTGGTGTCCGGCCAGCGTCCGGAGATCACGAAGCCTCGCAGGGATCCGCGCGCGTGGAACGGCGTGATGCCGATCGGTTCGTTCGTGCGCATTTCTGCCTCCCGTCGTCTCACCGGGGGCGACCTTGCCCGTCCATTTGGTCTGGATTCCCGAATATGAACCACGAGTCACCTGGCACACAAGTACCAAAGAGTGCCAATCGGACACTCGGAGGCCGTGGGGGCAGCAATCGCGCTGCGTACCCGGCGGATCGGGCTCGACCTCGTCGGCTTCCGATTCGTGGTGGGTGGACGGATGTTGCGGGCAAAGCGCCCGCGCAGCCGGGAAACAGAACGGGTCCGCGAACCCGGCCGCGCGTGGCGCGACGGATTCGCGGACCCGTTCCGGTGTGTCGAGCGGGCTCAGCCGAAGATGAGACCCTTGGCCTGCGAAGTGGCCTTGGCGAAGCGCTCCTGCACGTCGGCCCAGTTGACGACGTTCCAGAACGCGGTGACGTAGTCCGCCTTCACGTTCTTGTACTGCAGGTAGAAGGCGTGCTCCCACATGTCGACCTGCAGCAGCGGGATGATGCCGAGCGGAACGTTGGCCTGCTGGTCGTAGAGCTGGAAGGTCAGCAGCTTCTGGCCGAGGGTGTCGAAGCCGAGCACCGCCCAGCCGGAGCCCTGCAGACCGTTGGCCGCCGCGGTGAACTGCGCGCGGAACTTGTCGAACGAACCGAACTGGTCGTCGATCGCCGCGGCCAGTTCGCCGACCGGCTTGTCACCGCCGTTGGGGGAGAGGTTCTTCCACCAGATCGAGTGGTTGACGTGCCCACCCAGGTGGAACGCGAGGTTCTTCTCGTGCAGGAAGATGGCGCTGTGATCGCCCGACTCGCGAGCGGCTTCCAGCTTCTCCAGTGCGGTGTTCGCACCGGCGACGTAAGCGGCGTGGTGCTTGGAATGATGAAGCTCGTTGATCTGCCCGGAGATGTGGGGCTCCAGGGCGCTGTAGTCGTAATCCAGATCTGGCAGCGTGTACTCAGCCACGATGTCCCTTCCTATGTCGGGCTGGTTGTGCCCGTTGTTCCGTGCACAGCCAACCATCATTCGTACACCCGGTCGATTCCAACCTGGGCCGACGTTCGCACATTCCGGTGACGCCGCTCACACCCGGCGGGTCGGGCGTCGTCACATCACGCACAACGGCACCACAGGAAACGCACGCGTAGCATCGAACCATGTCGTGGTACGACGAACTAGTGGGGCGTCTGAGCCTCCCCGAACCCGCCATGGTCACTCCCGAACAAGCCTTGCCCGGCCGGGCGGAACCGCTCGACGTGCCGGATACCCATTACGTCAACGGCCACCCGATCCGTCCGCCGTTTCCCGATGGGCTGCAACTGGCGGTCGTCGCGATGGGCTGTTTCTGGGGCGCCGAGAAGAGTTTCTGGGAACTCGACGGCGTCTACACCACAGCAGTCGGTTACGTCGGCGGGTACACGCCGAATCCCACCTACGAAGAGGTGTGCAGCGGGCGGACCGGTCACACGGAAGCGGTGCTCGTCGTATTCGATCCGGCGGTGATCGATTACGCGGGCATCCTCAAGCACTTCTGGGAGAACCACGATCCCACCCAGGGGATGCGCCAAGGCAACGACCGTGGCACCCAGTACCGGTCGGCCGTCTTCACCTTCGGGACCGAGCAGGCCGACCTCGTCCGCTCGACGGCGGAGGTATACGGCAAGCGTCTGGCCGCGGCGGGATACGGCCGGATCACCACGGAGGTCGCACCGCTGCCCGGACTGGCGGCCTTCTACTACGCAGAGGGCTATCACCAGCAGTACCTGGCGAAGAATCCCGGCGGATACTGCCCGGTGCACGCGACCGGCGTGAGCTGCCCTGTGGGCTTGGAAGCCTGATCGCCCGACAAGGGAGAACCGCGCATTCGAGCGCGGATGCGCGGTCCCCGCGACGAGTAGCAACCGGGCCGATTACAGCGGCGGAGCGATGCCTGGACGAGTCGCACGTGGATCGCCCGCGTCGTGCGCCTGCCACCATCGCGCACCGCCCGCGATGAAGTCTTTCAGTGGGATCTGCTTGCCTCGCGCGTCGTACACGACGATGTCGTCGAACCACACCCGGACATCCAGCTCGCGCGGATCGATACCCTCCTCCTGCGAGAACTCCAGAACGTGCGCGGATTCGTGATCATCGATCCGGGTGTCGAAGCTGAGCAGCTCGCTCCACAGCGCCCAGCCGCTGTCATCGATATCGATGAACTCCCAGCCGTGCAGCCGCCCGCCGCCGAAGCTGCGGATGGCCTGGTCCAAGCCGTCCAGGCGCAGCGGCAGCACCCTGGGTGCCAGGTCATCCCAGTGCTGGGTCCGCAGTGAAGCGGCGACCCGGCTCACGCCGGTCAGTGTCACCTGCACCCGGTAGTCGTCGGCCGCTGTCCCCTGCTCCGGGAGAGTCAGTACTTCCAGGTCGAGCCGCAGTTCGTTGGCAGCCTCGTCGACGGCGAGACCGAGGCACGCGGCCTCGGACAACGCGACGTTCAGCCCTGCGGTGTCCATTCCGTGGCGAAGCCCCCTGCTCACGTTCATGCGCCCCAGGCTAGGCGATCGCCGTCGCCGAGGACGGGTTATTTCCGCGGCGATCCGGATTTCATGGAACCGAATGCGCCCCCGCCCCGTCCAAGTAGATATCGGAGCCTCCTCGGCCGCAGGTTCCGAGGTCGGCGACGAATGGCCGCTCCGGGATGGACATGGAGGGGAGTCCCGGATCGGTCATTCGCATCGCGCGTTAGGGAGTGAATCGGGTCACCCGTCAGGTAAAGGGTCCAGTTACGGACCGAAAGCCCGAAAACGGCTCGAAATAGTAGCTACTCGGTTGCCTGGGCGCCTGACCATTGCGGCGGAGTGTCCTCGACGGCCGCGCCTTGTGGATCAAACTGTGGATTATGTGGATAACTTCGACGGAGTTATGCACAGGTCGCATCGAGCGGGCGCGCGGTCGAGTTCCGGAGAGGAGAACATACCTGAAGTCGAAGGTCGCTGTCGAGGGCGTCCCCGGGCATGGAACTGCACGGCGGTCCGCCGCCCATGGCAGGATCGAAACTGTGACGAGCCCCCACGTTCCGTCGGTCACGGTGGAGGACCTGCCTGCCGTATTCGACAGCAGCGCGCCCGCGTCGGCCGACCAGCCGCGACCGGTCCTGCTCGACGTCCGTGAGGACGACGAGTGGCAGCTGGGGCACGCTCCGGGTGCGATGCATATCCCGATGGTCGACGTGCCCGCCCGGATCGATGAGCTGGAGTACGACGCGGATCTCTACGTCGTCTGCAGGCAGGGCGGCCGATCCCTGCAGGTGGTCGAATACCTCACGCACATCGGGTATCAGGCCATCCAGGTCCGAGGCGGCATGGTGGCGTGGCAGCAGGCAGGCCGCCCGCTGGTCGCGGAGGGCGGCCACGAGGCGAAGATCTACTGACGAGAGAACGAGGTGCGCGGGTGAGTACGGTGGTGCAACCTTGTGCGCGTTGCGGTGCGCGCTGGGCCGTGCAAGGGGCGCCGATGCACTGGTGCCCGCGTTGCCGCGGCGTGCTCCTTTCGCCCGCGCCGATCGACGCGCCCGCCGCCCGCCGCAACTACCGCTGGGTGGCGCGCAAACCCGACCACCGCGGCCGCCGAGCGCAACCGCCCGCCCCGACGATCACGCAGAGCCGGACGCCCCGGTACACGCAGATCCCGCGCTGGGGTCTGATCGATCCGCCCCCGCAAGCCAAGGGCGCGGTACGCCGTCCGCTCGGCAAACTGACCGACTCGGTGACCGGACTGCTCCTCGCGACAGTGTGCGTGTTCGCACTCGCGGCTGTCGCAGAACTGGTGCGCTACGCGGTCTTGTTGCACAACCGGACGCGCCTGATCCACCCCGCCGCGCTCTTCGCCTCGGACGCGTTCGTGATCGGCACCGCGGTGCTCGGGATCGTGCTCGCGCTGCTGGCTGCGTTGGCCACGGTCGGAAGGTTGATCGAGATCAGGCGGTCGGCCTACGCCGCCGCCGGGCGGCGCGACCCGCGTTCGCCGCGAGCGCTCGCGGCCGGGTGCCTGGTCCCGGTGGTGAACCTGGTGTGGCCGGGAATCTTCCTGAGCGAAGTGGCCGCGCTCCAAGGCGACCCCCGTGCGCGCGGTGCTATCCGGATCTGGTGGGCCGCCTGGGCGTTCAGCGGCCTCCTCGCGGCCGCCGCGCTGCTGTGGCGTTCCGCGGATTCGTTGCAGGCCAAGGCCGACGGCGTGCTGTTCACCGCCTTCACCGACGCGGTCGCCGCGGCGGTCGCGCTCCTGACCCTCTGGGTGCTGCGCACGATCGAGGGACGTGACCTGCTCGGTCGTACCCGGTCCACGCGCCGCTGGTTGATCGCGGTCGATCCGGCCGTGCCGGTGATCGAGCCGGTGCATCCCGGCGGACGGGAAACCGCGGCCGAACCGGCGCGCGCCGAGCTGGACGCCGCGACGCACGAGGACAACGGTGCTGAGGACCGTGAGCAGAAGGAGGTCATGGCCAAGTGAGCCACGGCAGTCGCGCGCCATTCGTCGTCGCGCATCGAGGCGCCTCGGCGGCGCGTCCCGAGCACACGCTCGCCGCCTACGAGCTGGCGCTCCAGGAAGGCGCCGACGGCGTCGAATGCGATGTCCGGCTGACCAGGGACGGGCATCTGGTGTGCGTGCACGATCGCACCGTCGACCGGACCTCCTCGGGCAGCGGGCTGGTCAGCGAGATGACGCTGGAGGAACTGCGGGCCCTCGACTTCGGCTCCGACGGCGCGCCCGCCTCGGTGCTGACCCTCAGCGAGTTGATCGGCCTGGTGCTGGACTGGCGCAGCAGGCCGACCAAACTGTTCATCGAGACCAAGCACCCGGTCCGATACGGCGCGCTGGTCGAGAACAAACTGCTCGCCGAGCTCCAGCGGTTCGGCATCGCCACCCCCGCCTCGGCCGACCATTCCCGCGCGGTCGTGATGTCGTTCGCCGCCACGGCGGTTTGGCGCATTCGCCGCGCCGCGCCGCTGCTGCCCACCGTTCTGCTCGGTGAGTCGTCGCGCTACCTGGGCGGGTCGGCCGCCACCACTGTCGGCGCGACCGCCGTCGGCCCCTCGGTGAAGACCTTGCGTGAGCACCCCGAGTTGGTCGACAAGGCCGCCGCCGCGGGCCGTGCCACCTACTGCTGGACCGTCGATGATCCGCACGACGTCCAACTGTGCGCCGACCTCGGTGTCAGCTGGATCGCCACCAACCATCCCGGCCGTACCAAGTCGCTGCTCCCCGCTGCCTGAACCGGATCCGGGTGACTCTCTGTCGAGGCTTACCCGCAGTCGACCACCACCGCACGCGATAACAGCTGCCCCGAGTGCCCGCCGCGTCCGCGCTGAAGTCGCCGACGGCGGTCGATTCCACGCGAGCCATAAAGGCCGCGAACACCCAGCGCCACAGGCGCTGGAGGAACGAACACAGGTGTAGGTTGACCCCTCGTGGGTAAAAGCAAGCGCAACAGTCCTAAGCCCGGCGGAAACCGGGCGCAGCGTCTCGCCGAGCGGCGAGCGGCGCAGGAGCAGGCGGCGCAGGCCGTCACGCGTCCGTTCGAGGGCTTGGCCGCGGAGTGCGATCTGGTCGCGCTGCGCGAATTCGTTCCGTCGGCCACCGCGCAGCTGACGCTGTCGCCCGCGATCGCGGCCGAGCGCCCGGTCGTGCTCGGCACGGTGCTGCCCGGCGCGGTGGCCGCGCTGGTGCGCGCCGGTGACGAGCCCAGCGGCTACGTCGGCGCGCAGGTGCAGTTCCAGGGCGCGGACCCGGCCGCCGACCTGGCCGCGGCGATCCTGTGGACCCAGTCCGCCGAGCCCGGTGATTCGCTGACCTCCGTGGAGAGCGTCGCGGGCGGTCCGCGGCTGGCCGATGTCATCGATCCCGCGGCGAGCCTGGAGCTGACCGTCCACCAGGACTTCGACTGGTGGGTGCCCGCGGGCGTCGAGCCCGACCCGCAGGTCGCCGCCACCATCGAGCAGGCCAAGCAGGCGATCATGCCTTCGGCGCGGCTCGGGCTGGACGCGGACGCGATCGGCGCCGCCTGGTGGGTGGACGCGGGGGAGAAGGCGCATATCCGCTGGGTGCGCCCCGAGGACGAGGACGCGCTCATGCTGGCGCTCGCTCGCGTGCACGCCGCGGGCGGTCTGCATCTGGGTGAGGGTTCCCGCTTCGCCGGGTCGTTCCGCACGCACGGCGTGCTGGTCCCGGTGTTCGACCTGGACCACGAGCGGCACCCCGACGAATGGGTGAAACCCGCGGCCGAATTCGGTGCGCGCCTGTCCGAGGCGCTGGCCGTCGACGCGCCGTTGACGGCCGAGGAGCGGCGCTCCCGCGACGGCTTGCGGTCGCGTCAGGTCACTTTGCGCTGAGTCGCGATCCCCGGCATTACGTGAGAAACTTCTGCGTCCTCGGCAGCTGATCCGTATTGCGATTGCCGCCGATACTGCTGGAACTTAGGGAAGACTCACCGAACTGCTGCGTAATGTGGCGAAACCGTCGTCGCGATGCCGCGGATCGACTCGACGCCGATAGCAACCATGAATAGCGATAGGCCCGGTTCCGTGGCGGAAACCGGGCCTATCGGTATTTCGGCGATTTCCGTCAGACGGAGCCGCCTGCCACCGAAGGCGCACCGGAGGCATCGCTCGGGCCGCTCATTTCCCGGGCGACGAAATCCTCCAAGTCGAACAGGTTCGACCCCGCGCGATCGGCGATCGTGAGGAGGGTGGTCATGTTCGCGACTTCCTCGACCTGTTCCTTCAGGAACCATTGCATGAACTGTTCACCGAGGTAGTCGCCTTCTTCTCGAGCCGTGCTCGCCAGCTGGATGATCTGTTCGGTGACCGTCTTCTCCTGGGCGAGCGCCAGCGCGATCGGCTCCCTGGCAGTCTCGAACCGCGATTTCGCGGCGTCGATACCGGAGATCTCGATGCTGATATCCCGGTCCAGGAAGTACTGCACGATCATCATCGCGTGATTGCGCTCTTCGACCGCCTGCTTGTAGAACCGCTTGGCCAGCTGCGGCAGATCGGCATTGTCGAACCACACCGCAATCGCGATGTACTGATGCTCGGCATTGAATTCGTGCCGAATCTGATCGTGCAACAGGCTATGGAATTTGCTGCGTGGGGATTCCGGATGGCTTGACATGGCATCGACATTAGCGCTGGTCAAGTCGCGTGTCATCCAAGTGCAGCCTTATTGAGGCTAGTGTTGCCTAATTAATTCCGCGCTGTTCCAGCCATTTTCGGCGCCGGGATATCGGTGCGCGGCCGCGTCCGCATCTCGCGGGCCACGAACTCCTCGACGTCGAACAACTGCCCGTCGGCGCGGTCCAGGACAGCCAGCAGTGTGGTCATCCCGGCAACGCTCTTGACTTGTTCCTCGAGGAACCACCGGATGAATCGTTCGCCCAGATAGTCGCCGGAGGTGCGGGCAGCACGAGCCAGATCACCGATCTGAGTGCTGCGGGCCTGCTCGATTCGCAGCAGCACAGCGACTGCGCCGCGCGGGCTTTCGAAGGTCGATTCGATCTCGTCCAACCCGCCGATCCGCACCGGGAGGTCCCGGTCGAGCAGGTACTGCACCATGCGCAGCGTGTTGCCGTGATGCTCGCGGGACCTGGCGTAGGCGTGCCCGGCCAGCTGCGGCAGCCGGCGTGAGTCGAAGTACACGGCGGCGGCGAGATATTGCTGGGCAGTGGTGAATCCGTGACGGATCTGCGTGCGCAGCAAGTCGGGGAAGGACTCGTCGGCATCGTCGGTGTCCGGCATGGCACAGACGCTACCGCGTCAGCAGATCCTCCGGGATGGCGCGGTCGTCGGCCAGCGCGTCGAAGAACCGGCTCGCCTTCTCCTTGTCCCACAGCACGACATTGCCGCTGGCGGTGTCGTCGAATCCGCCGACCGGCACCGCCGTGGCGACGGTCTCGCCCCGCAGCGCCCAGCCCAGCCCGCCGAGGTGCCAGATGTGGTCGCCGTTGTCGACCTTCAGCGACTTGGCGGTGTCGGAGGCCAGCGGCCAGAGCTTGAAGGGATTGGCCAGGGTGGCGCCGCTGGTGGCCTTCTTCAGCAGGGCGGCCATGAAGATCCGCTGGTTGTTCATCCGGTCCAGATCGGCGAGCGCGGTCGCGCGGCTGCGGACGAAACCGAGGGCCTGCGGGCCGTTGAGGCGCTGGCAGCCCGCGGGCAGGTCGATGCCGGCGAGCGGGTCGTCGATGGGCTTCGGGACGCAGACGTCGATGCCGCCGAGCGTGTCGACCACGCTGGCGAAGCCACCGAAGCCGATCTGCGCGTAATGGTCGATGCGCAGGCCCGTGGCGATCTCCACGGTCTGCACCAGCAGCGCGGGGCCGCCGATGGCGAACGCGGCGTTCAGCTTGTCCTTGCCCTGGCCCGGAATGCTGACGTACGAGTCGCGCGGCAGGCTGACCAGGGTGGTCTTGCCCGATTTCGGCACATGCACGAGCATGATCGTGTCGGTGCGCTCGGGGCCGACCTCGCCGCCGGTGGCGAGTTCCCGCTCTTGCTCGGGGGACAGGCCGCCGCGGCCGTCGGAGCCCACCAGCAGCCAGTTCGTGCCGGGGGTGTCGCCGACGCGCTGGGCGTAGTTCGCGAGCGCGGGGATGCGGTTGAGCGAGTTGTCCAGCTTGATGACGGCGCCGACGGCGGCGAGCACCAGGACCAGCACGATCACCAGGAACCAGCGGAAGGGGTGGCGCTTGCGGCGCGGTCGTGGCGCCCGAGCCGGGCGCGCCCCGCGCGGCGGCACCGGCGGCGGGCCTTCGCGATACGGGCGCGGTTCGCGGGTCGGTGCGTGGGGCGGCCCGCCGTCGTAGCGGACCGGCCGCTGGGTGCGGGCGTGGGGCGGACCTTCCTGATGCGGAACCGGGCGCTGGGTAGGGGCGTGCCTGCGGGCCGGGGCAGGCGGCGGCATGCGTCGTGGCGGTTCGGGGGGCACCTGCGAATATGCCAGCGGGTGTGCGTGGGGGCCGGCCGTTCCGTCGCGCCGCATGACCTGAGTGGGCTCGATCTGCGGCGGGCCACCGGATGCCGGAGGGGGCATGCGGCGGGGCATCGGAGGTTCACCGGGCCTGCCGGGCGGCGGCATCCGGCGCGTACGCGCGTTGCGCTGGGGGTCGTCGCCATTCATCACTGTGACTCTACTTATCCGGCCGTTGTGAGGTGCCGCATGTGGACACCGGGCGCACGCGGAAACGGCGCTGCTTCGTAATTCGCCGACCGCACCGGACCGTTAGCGTTCCGGAGGGCACAGTTGCGTCACGGGAGCCATGAAACATGGCCGCGCAGAACGGTGTAACCGATGTAGGCGACCGCGTCGATGGTCGCGTGCGCGAGAACCAGCGGCCACAGCCGGTTCGAACGCTGCCAATAGCGTCCGAATATGACGCCCATCACAAAATTTCCCAGGCCGCCGCCCAGTCCCTGATACAGGTGGTAGCTGCCGCGCAGCAGGGCGGAGGTCAGCAATGCCGAGTTCGCCGACCAGCCGAGCTGACGCAGCCGAGTGAGCAGGAACGCCACCACGATGATCTCCTCGGCCAAGGCGTTCGCGCAGGCCGAGAGGATCAGGGCGGGCAGCCGCCACCAGTAGTCGCCGAGCGAGGCGGGCACGATCGTCACGCTGATGCCCAGGGCGTGGGCAACGAGGTACAACCCCAATCCCGGCAATCCGATGAGCGCGGCGAGCGCCGCGCCGGGCAGTACGTCCGCGCGCCAGCGAATCCGGTTCGCCAGCCCGATCAGCCGCGGTCCGAGGCCGCCGCGCCACAGCAGATACAGGCCCAGCGCCGCCCACCCCACCAGGCGCAGCACGCTGAGCAGCTGGAACAACAGGTCGATGGTGGACTGCGTGGATCGAGAGGGGTTCAGCGCGACCGTTCGACCGCCGACCCCGCCCGGGGCCAGCGCGCTCTCCACCAGCGAGAGCGCGGCACCGAGTCCACTGAGCCCGAACGTGACCAGCAGCACCACGGCGATCTCGAGTTTGATCGCCAGCCGTTGCCGATCCGTCGGCTCGGCCTCGTCCCACTGGGCATCGGACTCCGCGCGCATGGGTCGAATCTATTGCGCCCGTCCGGCGCGGTGTGCGGCGCGTCAGCGTCGGAACTCCTCCACCGGCCGGAACTCGGCGTCGGTGTCGCCCACTTCGTTGCGGTACCACGTCTCGCGCCGCGATCGCTGGACCCGGTCGGCCAGCTGGTCGAGACCGGGTACCAGTCTGCGTGCGGTCTCCAGCGCGAACAACACCGGCCACTGCGCGATCGGATGCAGCACCCAAGGGAAGCGCCGGGGCATGCGGTGACTGCGATAGGTCGCGGGCGGCAGCCAGAATGCCGTATAGCCGATCTGCATCCGGTAGTTGATCTCGTCGCGGATTCGCTTGCGCCACGGCGTGTTCGTCTTCGGCGCGAAGGCGGGTAGGTACGACTCGACCAGTTCCGCGCCGTCCGATCCGGCGGTGCGGGCTCGCTTGACGAACGCGGCGAACATCAACTGCACGGATTCGCGAAAGTTCGCCGGATACCAGTCCGGCTGGACGCCGAGCAGGTGACCGACATAACGCCAGAAGTGCAGGGTCGCCTCGATCTCGCGGATCGTGGTCTGATGACCCACGCTCCACAGCGCGAGGCCGGGCACCAGGCTGCCCGCCATCAGCGTCAACGTCGCGTCGCCCACGCTGATCGGCACGCCCCACGCCGCGTGATCCCATTCCGGCCGCTGCATCAGCTTGCGCCGGATGAACACGTGCATGATCCGCACGCGCATGGCTGTCTGCCTGCCGCGGGCGCCGGGCGCCAACCCGCCCGGCTCGGAGACGTCGATCCAGAAACGAACCGTCTCCATCTGCCGTTTGTGCGCCCGATCCCCGGCGTAGCCGCCGGTGTAGGACAGCGGTTTGGTGATCGAACTCTCCGAGTACATCTCCAACGTGCTGGTCGTCGCGAAGCTGAATACCGAAGTGCCCCAGCGTCGGAACACCTTCGCGCCGTGCTCCACCGCGGCGAGGTCGAGCCACGCGGGCGGGGTCTCGAACTCTCCGAACAGCCGGATCAGTGAGGCGGGCGCGTCCGGGACCGCGGCGACTCCGTGCGCGAGCGCTCGGTCCAGCATGGCCCGCCCCGCTTTCGGTCCGATCGGCCCGAGGTAGACCTCGTCGACGAATGCCTCGGCGACCGGATCGGCCTGGTAGTAGGCGGCGGCGAAACGCTGGACCAGTTCCTCGGACGGTTGCGGGTCGAACCGGAAAACGGCGCGCCACAGCTTGCGCGCTCGTTGGACGCGCGGGTCGCCGAGTTGATCCCAGTAGCGGAATTCGGTGGGAACGGTGCCGTCGGGGACGGCGGCGATCGTCGCGGGCGCCGTGCTGTCCTGAGCCATGACCCAGCCTAAAATGAGCGAATGCTCACCTTCTACTCGCTTTTCGACCAAGAACCCGCTGATGTCCGCAGAGGGTGATATCCGGCGAAAAAGCCCGAAACAAGAGCGAGCTAGAGAAACTCGCGATCGCATATTGCACTCCGCTACTCAGCTTTTCGCCGAGCGCGGCGTCGACAACACCTCGACCAACCGGATCGCGGCCCACGCCGGTATGAGCATCGGTTCGCTCTACCGGTACTTCGCCGACAAAGAGGAGATCCTCGCGGAGTTGCGCACCCGGTTGCTCGCCGAGCTGGAGGAGCAGTTCACCGCCGCGGTGCTCACCGGGCTCTCGCTGGACCCGGGCGAGTCGTTCGCGCTCAGCCTGCGCGGCATCGTGCACGCGCTGATCGAGCGTCGCGCGCTGGTGCGCGCCCTGGCCGCGCGGGCGTCGCTGGACCGGCTCGGCTTCGGCGAGCTGGAACGGCGACTGCTCGTGCTGACCAGGGCTTACCTGCTGCATCTGCTCGGACCGCTGCCCGACGACGAACTCGACGTGAAGGCGTACGTCATGGTCAGCGTCGGCCTGGCCAGCAGCCTGCGGATCGGGCTCGACCCGCCCGCGCACCTGGACCGTGAGCGCCTGGTCGAGGAAACCGCGGCCATGGTCGGGGGCTGGTTGCGCCCGTGAACCGATGGATCAGATACGGCGCAGGCCGTTGAGGAACGGGCAGCCGGCCAGCATGCGTACCGCGCGGCTGAGCGCCTCGATGTCGTCAGCAGGCGCGCTGAACGGCAGGCGGAAATCGTGGTCGCCGTCGTGCCCTTCCACCCGCAGGGTGAGTCCGTAGCGGTCGATGGCCAGCGGGTGCACGACGCCGTGCTGCAGACGCGGCGGCAGGTGCCTGGCCAGCTGGGCGACGACGTCGGCGTGGTCGGCCTGCATGTGCTGTAGCCACGCGGATTCCATGGCGCAGAACGGGTCCGGCGCGGCCAGCCGTAACTCCTCGCTGCTCACCGATTCCGCGCCGGTCGAGTCGGCCACCACCGCGGAGTCGATCACCAGCCGCAGCAGGGTGGCGCCGAAGCCGATGTCGAGCAGTGCGGGATGCGGGTGCTCCTTGGCCACCTCGGTGGCCAGTGCGCGCTGCGCCTGCGTGGGCACCGCGCGCACCCAGCCGCGCAGCCAGACCAGTGCGCGCACCGGCTCGCGCAGCGGCAGCGGGGCGTGGTCGGTGAGCTCCAGCACCGCGGGCGCACCCTGCTCCCCGGAGTTGCCCGCCAGGAGCGCGGCGACCGAGGCTGTCGGCACGGCGATCACCGCGTCGCCACACTGCCGTACGTGGTGCACGGACGCGGGTGTCGGATCGATGCCCGGCATGGCCAGCACCGCTTGCTCCGCGTGGGCGCACGCGCTGCGCACCCGCTCGGCGGTGGACGGTGCGACGGTCGGGGTCGGACGCGGCATACAAACCTCCGTGGAGCGAGCGGCGCTTCAGCGTATTGATTAGGTTACCCTAAGCTAAGTGACGTTGTCCGCTTCCGCAAGCGTTCCGATCGACTCGAGCGCGACGAACTGGGTCGAGACGGCTGGGTCGGGGTTGTTACGGTGAGGGCGTGTCGGAAGGGTCGGAATCCGGAGAACCGGTGCTGGTGACGTTGTCGACGCCCGCGCGGCGCAGTCTGGTCGACGGATTGGTTCGCAACATCGGCGCAAGCCCCGCCGCGCCGACTCTGGAGCTGGACGCTGCGGACAACGAGATCGCCGACTTCCTCGCGCAGGTGGCCCACTCCGATACCGGCTTCGTCGCGCGCACGTCCTCCGGCGAGCGCGCGGTGGCCATTGTCGCGGCCACGGCCGCCGCCCTCTGCGGTGACGACATCGGCACCGCGCTGCGCAACCCCGATATCGCCTTTCTGACTTCCCTGAAACCAGCGGCCGTCGAGGCGGTCCGCTCCGTCCTGCTCGCCGTCGAGACCGAGACAGGCGACCAGGTGAACGACGCGTTGCGTGTGCTCAACGGAGGCTGAACGCCGCTCGGGCGGCCGTCGAACAGATACCGGGCGTGGGCTTGGCCCTTGCAATCGGTGGGGAGCCGGGCGGGTGCGCAAGTAATGTCGTAACCGTGCCGCGAATCGCGTACTTCGGGCCCTCCGGAACCTTCACCGAGATGGCCCTCGCAGAACTCGAATCCTCGGGAGCCTTCGACGGACCCGTCGAGCGGATTGCCGCGCCCAGCCAAGGGGCCGCGCTGGACCTGATCCGCTCCGGTGACGCGGACGGCGCCGTGGTGCCGATCGAGAGTTCCGTCGAGGGCTCGATCTCGGCGACGCTCGACTCGCTGGCAATCGGCCCGCGTCTGCAGATCGTGGCCGAGACCGAACTCGAGGTGAGCTTCACCATCCTGGGCAAGCCGGGCACGGCGCTGCCGGATGTGCGCACCCTCGCCGCGTACCCGGTGGCCGCCGCCCAGGTGCGGCTGTGGGTCGCGCGACACCTGCCGCAGGCGCGGTCCTACATCTCGGCGTCCAACGCCGCGGCCGCCGAAGACGTGGTGGCGGGCCACGCCGATGCCGCGGTCTCCACCGCGCTGGCGGGAGAACGGCTGGGGTTGATCGCACTGGCCTCCGGGGTCGCCGACCACGAGCAGGCGATCACGCGTTTCGTGCTGTGCACCCGGCCCACGGTGGCGCCGCCTCCCACAGGAGCCGACCGCACCTCGATCGTGCTGGAGTTGCCGAACATACCGGGCTCGCTGATGCGCGCCTTCGCCGAATTCGCCACGCGCGGCATCGATCTGACCAGGATCGAGTCCCGGCCCACTCGAACCGGTATGGGCACCTACCGTTTTTATCTCGACTGCGTCGGGCACATCGACGATACGGCGGTGGCCGAGGCGCTCAAGGCGCTGCACCGCACCGCGCGGATCCGTTATCTCGGGTCCTGGCCCGCGACTTCGGCCGCGGGCACGCCGCCACCGTCGGACGAAGCGGCGGCGGAGTGGTTGATTCAGTTGAGAAAGGGGATGGCGGACCTATGACCGGCAGGTTGATTCTGGTCCGGCACGGAGAGACCGAAGGTAACGTCGCCAAGCTGCTGGACACCAGGATTCCCGGATTGCAGCTGACCGAACGCGGTGCGGCACAAGCCAAAACGTTCGGTGAGGGTCTGCTGCGCCCGCCGAAGGTGTTGTTCTCCTCTGCGGCGCTGCGTGCGCGTCAGACCGCGAGCTACATCGAGGCGGCGACCGGTGTCGCGGCGATGGTGCTCGATGGATTGCACGAGGTACAGGCCGGTGACCTGGAGGGACAGCACAGCGAGGAGTCGCACCGAACCTTCCAGCGGATCTACCGTGCCTGGCACGAGGGCGATCTCACGGTTCGGGTACCCGGTGGCGAATCCGCGCAGGACGTCTTGGACCGTTTCCTGCCCGCGATCGCCGAATTGCGGGACACCTATCTTTCGCCCGACGACGACGGGCACGGCGACGTGATGGTGGTCACTCACGGCGCCGCCATGCGGCTGGTCGGCCGTACGCTCGCGGATGTACGCCCGCCGTTCACGACGAACAATCACTTGGACAACACCGAGACCATCGAGTTGGTACCGATGCCCGATGGTGGGTGGGAATGCATTCGCTGGGGCCGGTTCACGCCGCCGTTCGGATATGACGTCTCGCCGACCTCCGACGATCCGATGGGCTAGCGACGGTTGCTCGGTGAGTTCAGGAAAGCTTTGGATTGGTCGGGAAATCCTCGCGTTCCGGCAAAGAGGTGATCAGATCTTGCACCGCCGTGCGCAGTCGCGCGGGGGTTCCGCTGCTGAGTGACGTCCACTTCACGCCGTCGTCGGACTTGCTCGCGGTCGCGATGAATCGTCCTGCGCGCGTATTGAAGACGGCGATGTGGTTGTCTGCCACGTCTCGGGTGCCGTCCCCGTAGATCACCCCGACGATCTCGGCGTACGAGTGGATCTCGACCAGGGCCGCGGCCAAGGTCTTCGCATCGTGCGTGGGGTTGCCGACCTTCGTCAGCCGTTGCGCGGTGGCCGCGGCGTCGCCGGTGTCGCCGAAGATTGTGGCGAGCTCTTCGGTCGGAGCGTTCATCCCGTACAACTCGAGCGGCTCGGCGTAGCCGAGCGCCGCGAGAACCGTACCGGGCAGATCGATTCCGGCCTCATCGATGACATAGGAGTCCTGTCCCCGAAGGGCGACGACCAGGAGGTCGGCGCCCTTCGCCAGACAGAAGCGGCTGACCCACCCGTCGACGACCAACCGCAGCGCGATGATCCAGTGAGGCCGGTTCAGCGCGCGCAGCCGATTCTCCAAGTCGCGGTGCAGCGCGCCATCCAGGATCAGCTCCCGCTGCGCGAGCGACTCGGCGGCCGCGTCCATCGCCGCTCGGTGATCGGTCACGTTGTCGTAGCGTGCCCGAGCGTTCAACACAACGGGAACTTCGATCTGCAGTTTCTCGATGAGAAACTGCATCTCGTCGAGCGACAGGACGACCGACTCGAGCGTCGACGGGCCGCGGCCCGCACCGAGTACGGTCACCTACCCGTCCCGCTGAAGTCACCGCCGATGACTCCATCGGCGGTGAGACGGCCGTCGTTGAAGTGCTCGGTCGACCGCAGGTAGTCCCGACCGTTGTGCTCGGCCTCGTCGTCCTCGTCGCTGCGGACCTGGTTACCGAGCAGGGGGTTGCCGTTGCCGGTGTTCGCGGGCCGGACCGGCGCCGCGTCGACGGCCTTGACCGCGACGGTTTCCTGCACCGGAGCGGAGCCGCCACCGATCGTGCCACTCGAGCCCCAGCCTTCCGGCAGCTTGAGCGAGCCGTTGCTGATGCCTGCCGCCGAGCCGAGGCCGGAGAAGGACACCGCGCGGGTCGCCGCGCCGGCAGCGGTGGCCGCCGCCCCGGCGCCCATGGCCATCGGAGCCATACCGGAGAAGGCAGGCGCGGAGGTGCTGGTCGCCGCGGCGATCGCGCTGCCTGCGACATTTCCGACGGTGGAGACACCGGTGGTGGCGATCGAGCCGACGGCCTGAGCGGCTTGGGTGGCAGCGCTCGCCACGCCGGGGTTGCTCAAGAACGCCTGGGTGGCGGCGACGGCCGCCTGGATCGGATCCGCCGGGACCTCGCCGGCGGTGTCCGCCGCCTGTTCGGGGCTGGCCGTTCCGGCGCCCTTGGCGATCGGCGGCGGCGGCGCGAACTCGGCAGGCGTGGCGACCATGGCGCTGGTCGCGGCCTCGTAGGTTTCCATGACCAGCGCGGCTCGGATGTCCATGGCGTGCCTGGCGACCTCCGCGACCTCGAACGCGCCGCTGAGCACGCCCGGTGGGTTCGCCGACGCGGCCAAGGCGGTGTTGACGGCCGCGATCTCGGGTGGGCTCGGCATCGCCAGCGAGGCGACGGTGTAGGCGGTGGCGTTCGCCGCGGCCTTCGCGCCCATCGCGGCGGCTTGGACGCCCTGCTGCTCGGACCAGCCGAGGAAACCCGTGAGCTTGCTCAGCGCGGCGATACCGTTGATGCCCTGCATTCCGACGCCGAGTTCGGCCATCACCCTGGCGACGGTCGTCGTAGCGTCGACCCAGGCGGCGGTGAGACCGCCCCAGGCGGTGGCGGCGGCCGAGATCGGAATCGCGTGCGCGCCCGCGTGAAGGGTGGCCGAATTGATCTCCGACGGGCGCGCAGCCCAGATCACCCCGGTGACTCCTGCAACCATGTTCGATTTCTCCCCTGCTTCAGCTGATGGAACTGTATGCCCGAACTACACCTGGATGGCGCTGATGCCGGCGGCGCGCACCACATCACCGGCGACATGCTGGGCCAACTGCGTGCGCAGCGTCGCCGCCGCGTGGTGGCATTCCAGGATCGCCTGCGCGATCGCACGGTCGTGCGACATCGCGCCTTGGTTGAAATGGCTCGCGCTGAGGAAGGAGACCTCCTCGGCGCCGGAGGGCAGCACGTGCGTCGCGGGCGCGGTGATCGCCGCGGCGGCGGCCAGACGTTCGGCGACGAGGTCGAGTTCGGCCGCGGCGGCGAGAATGGCTTCGGGTGCGATCAGTACATGTCCAACCATGACTCGACTCCTTCTAGTGGCTGTGGGGCGGAACCACGAGAATTCCCCCTTCGAGTGATAGGACGCGACAGCAACGCGATCGGTTCCATCGAATCCCCAATTTTTCGATCTCCGTGCCGATTACACACCCCTCGCCAGGGGCGCGCAATACAGCTCGTTCAGACTAGCCCCATCCCAGCTGATGCAGGCGGTCTTCGTCAATGCCGAAATAGTGTGCGATCTCATGGATCACGGTGATCGCGACCTCTTCCACCACCTGCGACTCGTCGGCGCAGAGTTCGAGAATGGCGTCGCGGTAGATGGTCACGGTGTCGGGAAGCGCTCCGCCGTATTGGCTGTCGCGTTCGGTGAGGGCGATGCCGTGATACAGGCCGAGCAGATGCGGATCCTCCGGATTGCGCGGCTCGATCAGCACGACCACATTCTCGATCGCGCGGGCCAGCTCGGACGGGATGAGATCCAATGCGTCGCCGACCAATTCCTCGAACCGGTCGGCGGACATCGAAACGGGCATCGGCGCTCGGCTATCTCGGCTGGGGCTGCGGCGGCAGTGGGGCGGCGCCGGGCAGCGGCGTGGGCGTGGAACGGCCGCTGTTCGGCGGCGGCACCGGAGCCTGGCCGTTGATCAGGATGTCGCCTCTGGCCGAACCGGTGATCGGCGCGAAGCCTTCCCGATCAGCCCCCTTGCCGATCATGCAGTCCAGCTTGCGGCTGCCCGCCATCCAACTGCGGGCGTCGATGTAGTCGAAGAACAGCGTGAGCGTCTTGTTGCGGATGACGTCCGGCGCGCCCAGGTACTCGGTCGAAGTGCGGCCGCACTCCTCCTCCATGAACTTGTCCTGGTCGTCTTTCGCGGGCGGGCCGCCGGTGAAGTGGGCGCCCAGATCGATGGTGGAGACGATCTCCACGGCGTGCGGCTGGGCGCAGTCCACGGGATCGGTGGGCAGGTTCTGGTTGATGCCCAGGCACACGCCCGGCCCGTACACCCTGGACTGATCGTGCTCGGTGGCGCTGCCCGCCGACGGCGGGGTGCCCACGCTGGCCGCGACCTGCAAGCCGCAGCGCAGCGTTCGGTCACCGTGCTGCCAGCCGTCCGGACTGGGGTACATCAACCCGACGATGTACTTGCCGCGCGGATCGAAGCGGCCGGACATGTACTCCTGCACCGCGGGCACGCAGTGCTCTTCCTTCAGCTCGGTGAGCCGCAACGAGTCGGGGAACCGCGATCCCGGGCCGAACTCCTTGCCCGGATAGCGACTCATATCGATGTCGGCCGCGACCTCGAACATGTGCTTGTTCGAGCAGTTGACCTTGACCAGGTCGGACCGGTCGGGCTTGGTCCAGCTCAGGCAATCGCCCGTGGCGGCGGTGCCGAACTCCTTGTCCAGGACGGGCGGCGCCGGCGCGGCGGGATTGTGGGCTTCCAGGCCCTTCTCGTTGTCGAAGCCGGTCACGAACAGCGTCACCAGGGCCGCGACGACGGCGCCGACGGCTACCGCGAGCAGGCCCCAGCGCAACGTGTGCGCCGAGAGATGCAAGTCGCGCAGCTTGCTGTCGGCGAGCGCGGCCTTGGCCGAGTCGAACGAGCGCCGTACCGAGTCGGCGCGCGACGACGCGCCGCGCTTGGGCGCCTGCGGGGACCGGGACACATGTTCGGAGGACATCGCGGTCCATCATGGCAGCGTCCGTGCCGGGGTGCCACGACCTGCCCCGATCGGCGCGGCACCGGCGCGTCGCGGTCAGCCGCGCAGCGCCGACAGGAAGACTCCGGGCAGCCGGGCGGGGTTGGCATCGGCGTAGAACTCGGTGAGCCTGCGCCCGGTGATCGCGGCGGTGGCGTTGTCGACGAACCACGGCGGCTTCGGAGAGAGTGCGAGTTCGCCGCCCAGCAGCGAGCGCGGCGCGGGCCGGAACGGTCCGCGCACGATCGTGCGCTCGACATCGTCGAGCAGCAGGGCGTTGTGCACCACGCCGATCCCGCTCTGCACGTCGTCGAGGGTGTGCCCGGGAAAGGCGCCCCAAGCGGCCCGCGGCGTCAGGAAAGCCAGCCCGGTCCAAGTGTTCACCGCGATCGCGCCGTAGCGCAGCCGCTCGATGGCGCGGTCGAAGGCGATGCCGAGCCTGCGAATGGTCGTCGGATGGGCGAGCACGTTCGCGCCGAGCGTCCCGGTCAGCTCGGCATTCGCGAAGTCCACCGCGCGCTGCAAGAACTCACCGCCCGCGTAGGGCAGCTCCACCACGCCGAGCACGGGGGAGAAGTACTCCGTGCGCAGCAGCGGCGTGCCGGTCGGCGGCAACCCGTCGACCAGCACCCGCCCCGCGCCGAGACGCTCGGCCTCCGGATACGAGGCCAGCGCCCCGGCGACACGGGCGTCGCTGCCCGGGTAGTACGCGGTGCGCTGTGGCGCTCGTTCCATCGCAAGGCGCAGCTCGGCGAGGAATTCGCCCTTGCGGTCCCACTCGGAGCCGATCACCACCGCCTGCGCGGCCACACAGTTGTAGCCGCCGTTGTGCAGCCGCTGCGTCGCCACGTGCTCGGCCTGGTAGCGCAGGTCGGCGGCGGACCAGTCGCCGGGTACCACGATGGTCGGCGAGACGCCGCCCAGCTCGCTGGTGATCGGTTTGTCCAGCAGGGGCCGGTTGTCCTTCTTGCGCTGCGCGCCCTCCGCGCCGGGGCCCCACACGATGGCGTCGTGGGTCTGCGCGCTGCCGGTCATGTGCACGTGCGTGACATCGGGGTGGCGCACCAGGTAGCCGCCCTGCTCCGCGCCGCCGGTGAGGATTCGCAGCACGCCCAGCTCCAGCAGCGGTTCGAACACCATCTCGAACACGGTGAACAGCGGGTCGGTGATCGGGTTGAGCTTCAGCGCGACCACCCGGTTGTGCGCGAACAGCTCGTAGAGCGCGTCCAACGGCGGAATCGAGGTGATGTTGCCCGCGCCGAGCACGGCGCCGATCCCGCCGGTCGCGGTGGGATCGAGCTGGCCGAGTCCGGCCCGCTTGCGCGCGGTGCCCGCGTCGACGCCGGGCCGCAGCCACACCTCGCCGCGGAAACCGTTGAGCAGCAGCCGGTCGTAGACGCCGAGCGGAAGGATCGGCACCGCGACCCGTCCACCCGGAGCTTCCCGCAGCGTGATATCGGTCAGCGGGCTGCGCCCGGTCTCCAGTGCGGCGAGGGTCGCCGACAGCGCGGCGGTGGCCTGGAGCAGGGTGAGCGGGCCGGACATCCATTCCTCGCCCGCCGACGGGGAGTTCTCGTCGAGGTCCTTGACGACGCACGCGGCCCGCACCCAGTCCTCGGCGAAGCGGCCGGTCCGGGCGTGGATCTCGTCGAGCAGTTCGCGGCGGCGGCGCAGCGGGGTCGCGGCCCAGGCTTTCTCGCCCGCCGCGAGGTCGGCCAGCGCGTTGTCGATGGCGGTCTCGTCGAAAGGGGTGCCCACAAGCCCACTATGCGCGCGATCGAGCGCCGATGGACCGCATCCTGGGATATCGGGGTGAAACGGCAACACACCGACCACTAGGCTGGTGGCTCATGATCGACCTCCGATTCCTGCGGGACAACCCCGACGCGGTGCGCGCCTCGCAGCGGGCCCGCGGCGAAGACCCCGCCCTCGTCGACGCGCTGCTCGAGGCGGACGCGGCGCGGCGCGCCGCGGTGGCCACCGCGGACAACCTACGCGCCGAGCACAAAGCGATGGGCAAGCTGATCGGTAAGGCGAGCAAGGAGGAGCGGTCCGCGCTGCTGGCGCAGGCGTCGGAGATGTCGGTCAAGGTCAAGGAGGCCGAGGCCGCCCAGCACGCCGCCGACGCCGATCTGGACGCCGCGCACCGCGCCATCTCGAACGTGGTGCAGGAAGGCGCGCCCGCGGGCGGCGAGGACGATTACGTCGTCCTGCAAACCATCGGCACGCCGAGGGAATTCGACTTCGAGCCGAAGGATCACCTGGAGCTCGGCGAGTCGCTGGGCCTGATCGACATGGAGCGCGGCGCGAAGGTATCGGGGGCCCGGTTCTACTTCCTGACCGGTTACGGCGCGCTGCTGCAACTGGGTCTGCTGCAACTGGCCGCGCAGAAGGCCGTGGCCAACGGCTTCACCATGATGATCCCGCCGGTGCTGGTGCGCCCCGAGGTCATGGCGGGCACGGGGTTCCTCGGCAGGCACTCGGCCGAGGTCTACCACCTCGCCGACGACGACCTCTACCTGGTCGGCACCTCGGAGGTGCCGCTGGCGGGCTACCACTCGGACGAGATCCTCGACCTGAGCGGCGGGCCGAAGCGGTACGCGGGCTGGTCGTCGTGTTTCCGCCGGGAGGCGGGCAGCTACGGCAAGGACACTCGCGGCATCATCCGGGTGCACCAGTTCGACAAGGTCGAGATGTTCGTCTTCACCACGCCGGACCAGGCCGACGCCGAACACGAGCGCCTGCTCGCCTGGGAACAGGAGATGCTCGCGGCGATCGAGGTGCCCTACCGGGTGATCGATGTCGCGGCCGGTGATCTCGGCAGCTCGGCGGTGCGCAAGTTCGACTGCGAGGCGTGGGTGCCCACCCAGCAGACCTATCGGGAACTCACCTCGACGTCCAACTGCACCACCTACCAGGCTCGCCGGTTGAGCATCCGCTATCGGGACGAGAACGGAAGGCCGCAGATCGCCGCCACTTTGAACGGCACGCTCGCGACCACCCGCTGGATCGTGGCCATCCTGGAGAACCATCAGCAAGCCGACGGGTCGGTTCGTGTGCCGCCCGCGCTCGTCCCATTTGTCGGTACCGACGTGCTCCAACCGTCGAACTGACTACGCGCGAATGACGTTCAGGTGAATAGCCAATCGTTCGCCATGCCGGATTCCCGGGATGTGGCAACCGGCGGGATTCCTTATGTTTAGGCTATTCATCGTGCGAGGAATCGGGTCTCGCGGCGATACCCGAACCCGGGTGCGGGCCGCGTCTGCGTTGGCGACGGCTATGGTCATGGCTCGGACCACCGGGGCGTTCTACGTCATGGGCGGTGTGCTCGGTTTACTGATCACCGCCATCGCCCCTGGCGAGGAGGGTAATCGGCCGCTGGTGGGCGGAGCGGCGGCGGTAGCGCTGGCGCTCGGTTTGACGCTGCTCGCGTGGGGGCCGCGCCTGCCGCATTCGATCCATCACGTCTACGTGGCGATCGCGACGGTACTGGTGACGATCGCGGTGCACTCCTTCCCGAACACCGTGGGCGCGATCAGCCTCGCGGCGTTCTACGTGTTCATCGCCTGCGATGCCGCCCTGTTCTTCGCCTGGTCGCAGGCGGCAGCCCATATCGCGTTCGCCTTGGTGCTGTGCCTGTGGGTGCTGCCCGCGCGGCCGGTGACTCCCGGGCTGCCGTGGTGGGCGGGGCTGATCCCGGCAGGCGTGACCTTCGGCGTCGGCGTCGTCGTCGGGATCCTGACCAGGATGGCGTCCGAAGCCGACATCGATGTGCTCACCGGCCTGCTCAACCGCCGCGGCTTCGACCGGGCGCTGAACACCGCGATCCAGCAGGCCACCAGGACGGAGCAGGGACTCGCGCTGGTGCTGGTCGACCTCGACCGCTTCCAGAAGATCAACGACCATCTCGGTCACCGCGCCGGTGACGCCGTCCTGCAACGGGTGGCCGACACCTGGTCGAAACTGCTGGCCCCCGACCAGCGCCTTGCGCGCTACGGCGGCGACGCGTTCGCGTTGCTGCTGCCGAACACCACCGAGCAGGCCGCGATCCTGCTCACCGAACAGCTGCGCGCGGCGGTGACCACCGGCTGTTCGGCAGGCGTGACCTCCTGGCAGCCGGGGGAGTCCGGGTCGCTGCTGGTCAGCCGTGCCGACGTCGGCCTGTACCGGGCCAAGCAGGCCGGACGCAATCGGACGGTGCTGGAGTCCTCCCGGCAGTTGCCGCTCGCGGTGGAGCTGCGCGAGGCCATCGACCGCGGCGCCCTCGACGTGCACTACCAGCCGATCGTCAGTCTGACCGAAGGCGGCGGCAAGGCGGTGGGCGTGGAGGCGTTGCTGCGCTGGTCTTCCAGCGCGCAGCCGGACGTCACCACCGAGGGCTTGATCCGCGTCGCCGAGGAGTACGACCTCATCGCCGATCTGGACGAGCTGGTGCTGCGCCGCGCCTGCGCGGACGCGGCACGGTTGCAGGAAACCTTCGCCCAGCTCGACCTGACGCTGAACGTGAACGTCAGTGGGCTGGAGCTGGCCGAAGCCGGCTACGCCGACCGGGTGGCGGGCATCCTCGCGAGCACCGGGTGGCCCGCCGATCAGCTGGTGCTCGAAGTGACCGAGAGCGAGCTGGCCGCCGAATCGCAGACCGCGATCGAGAATCTGCACACCCTGCGCGACCGGGGCGTGCGCATCGCCATCGACGACTTCGGCACCGGCTACTCCTCGCTCAGCAGGCTTGCCACCCTGCCGAGCGACATCCTCAAGGTCGACCAGTCCTTCGTCGCGGCGATCCGCTCGGACTCGCCCGCGCCGCCGTTGCTCGGCGTGATCGCCGCCCTGTCCAATGCGCTGGACTTGCAGGTCATCGCCGAGGGCGTGGAGACCGAGTACCAAGCCGCGGTGCTCACCGAACTGGGCTTCGCGCTCGCGCAGGGCTACCACTACAGCGATTCGCATCCGGTGTCGGAGCTGATCAGCGACCTGAACGAGAACAAGGGCCGGGTCGGCCCCGGCGTCACGGATCGGGAACTCGGCGACGGGGACTCGGTCGCCGCCAACGGCTGGGTGCCGCTGCCGTAATTCGCTTGACGGCGCGAGCCGACCGTGAGCATGCTGTTGCACATGCGTTTGCTCATCTACGGCTGTTGATTCGCCCGATCGCTGCGCGCCCGTTCAGCGGGTAGCGCGCGCACGCTCGATCTGCGCTCGCTGACGGTTCGGGCGGTGCTCTTCAAGAGCATCGGTGAACTGATTCCGCTGTACGCGCTGTATGCCCTGCTGTTCGCCGACCACGGCATGAGCACGGGGCAGATCTCCCTGCTGTTCGCGATCTGGTCTGCCACCTCGTTCCTGCTCGAGGTGCCCTCCGGTGCGTGGGCCGACACCGTCTCGCGGCGTGGGCTGCTCGTGCTCAGCGGCGTATTGCTGACGGCAGGCTTCGCGCTGTGGACCGTAGCGCCCTCCTTCGGCGGTTTCGCCGCCGGTTTCGTGCTGTGGGGTACCTCGGGCGCTCTGGCCTCCGGCACGTTCGAGGCGCTGCTCTACGACGACCTCGCGGCCCGCGGTGAAGCTGCGGCCTACCCGCGCATCCTCGGTTACACCCGCGCGGGCGCGGAAGCGGCCGTCGTCGTCGCCATCGTCGCCGCGACGCCCCTCTACCTCTATGGCGGCTATGCCTTGGTCGGCTGGTCGAGCGTCGCGGTCGCGGCCCTGCACACGCTGATCGCGCTGTCGCTGCCCACGGCGCCCAAGGCGGTCTCCGCTACGAATGTGGACGATCTGGAAGACGAGGAGCAGGCATCGCCCGCGCAGCCCGCTGGCGTGTCCGGTGCTCTGGTCGTGGATGAGCGCACCGGAGAAGGCGAGTTCGCCTCCGAGGTCGCGGTGATCGAGCCGGGAAACCTCGCGAACCCCGCGCGGCCGTTCGCGCGATACCTCACCATGCTGAAGGCCGGTGTGGGCGAAGCGGTTCGGGTGCGGGCCGTGCGCTGTGGCGTGCTGCTGGAGGCGCTGTTGTTCGGGATCACGGCGTTCGACGAGTACTTCGCCCTGCTGGCGGAGGAAGCGGGCGTCTCGACAGCCGTGGTGCCGCTGCTGGTCGGTCTCACCGTGCTGGGTTCGCTGACCGGTTCGGTACTGGCGGGGCGCACCGAAGGGATGTCGGGCCGGACGATGTCGGTCGCGGTGGGTTTCGCGGGTCTGCTGTTCTTCGCCGGCGCGTTGGTCGCCGGGCTCGCGACCGGCCGTCCGGACGCTGTTTACCCGCTGACCGGTCTCGGCTTCACGGCGATCGGAATCTCCTACGGCATCGTCTACAACGCCGGAATCGTCGCGGGAGCCCGTCTTCAGGACGCCATCGAAGGCCCGGCCAGGGCCACCGTCACCTCCGTCTCCGGGCTCCTCGGGGAGGTGTTCGCCCTGGTGGTCTTCGGTTTCGCCGCCCTGGTGACGCTCTGGTTCTCCATGTCCACCCTCCTGGCCCTCCTCGGTGGGTCCATCCTTGCCATAGCCACCCTCGCCCCGCGCTGGCTTCCTTCCCATTCCGACTGACCGCGAGTGGCACCGCGAACATGAGCCGCTCGTCGCCGGGGTCCGTTGGGTAGCGTGCGGGTCGTGAGTGCGCAGGCGAGGGTGGGACTGGTTTTCGGGTTCGGGATCGGTGCCGGTGTCGCGGTGCAGGGGCGGATCAACGGCGCGCTCGGTGCGCGACTCGAGGACGGGATCGCCGCCGCCACCATCAGTTTCGCCACCGGACTGCTGGCGCTCGCGGTGGTGTTCGCGGTGAGCGCGCGCCAGCGGGACGGCATGCGGCAGGTGCGGCGCGCGTTGTCCGACGGCGCGTTGCGGCCGTGGCAGTTGCTCGGCGGTCTGTGCGGCGCGTTCTTCGTCGCGTGCCAGGGTCTGACGGTCGCGGCCATCGGGGTCACCGCGTTCACCGTGGCGACCGTCGCGGGCCAATTGCTCAGCAGCCTCGTGGTCGATCGGCTCGGCCTCGGCCCGAGCGGCCGCACGCCGGTCACCGCGGTACGTCTGGCCGGTGCGGCGCTCGGCGTGGTCGCGGTGCTGATCGCCGGATCGGGCAACACCGGCGCGACCGATGGTGGTCTCTCGGTTCCCGAAGCGCTGCGCGGCACCCCGACGGCGTTGCTGATCGTGCTGCCCGCGCTGGCAGGCATCGGCCTGGCGTGGCAGCAGGCGGTGAACGGCAAGGTCGGCGCCGTCGGCGGATCTCTCTCGGCGGCGATGGTCAATTTCTGTGTCGGGTTGGTCGCTCTGCTCGTCCTCGCGGCCGTGGTGACCGCCGCTACCGGCGGTCCGGCCGAATTCCCCGCCGAGCCGTGGCTGTATCTGGGCGGGCTCATCGGCGTCGCGTTCATCGCGCTGGCCGCGCTGACGGTTCGCTGGATCGGTGTCCTGCTGCTGGGGCTCACTTCGGTGGCGGGGCAGTTGCTGGTTTCGGTGATCCTCGACGTACTGGCCCCGACCAGCGCGGGCCTGTCGGTCACCGCGGTCATCGGCTGTGTGCTGACTCTAATCGCGGTCGCCGTCGCCACTCGCTCGCAGTCCTGAGGACACTCCTCGCGCATTCATGTCCGAAGCGCATGAATGTGGGAGGGTGCGCTCATGCTGATCGAATACGGTGTGTGGGTTTCGCGGCTGGGTCTGTGTGTCGTTTTCGGGCTGTCGGCGTGGGGCAAGCTGGCGGATCGGAGTGCGACGCGGCAGGCGGTGGGCGATTTCGGGATACCGTTGCGCTGGGCGCCGACGGTGGCCTGGGGGCTGCCGATCGCCGAGTCGATCATCGCGGCCGGCGTGTTGCTTCCGTGGGTATCCGGCGTGGCCGCGCTGGCGGCGCTGCTGTTGCTCGCCGTCTTCACGGCGGCGATCGCTCGCTTGCTGCGGCGCGGTGAGCATCCGTCGTGTTCCTGCTTCGGTGGTGCGAGCGCCGCGCCGATCGGGCCGAAGACGCTGATACGCAACGGCCTTCTCGCCGCGCTCGCCGTAATCGTCGCCCTCGGCGCGCAGACACATCCGCGGGTGCCGATGAGCCTGCCCGCCGACAACGCGATCGGCTGTGCGGTGGTGGCCGCGCTGGTCGCGGTGCTGGTATGGCTGGCGGGTGAGCTGCGCATCCTGCGCCGCCGGGTGGACGAGCAGGCGCTGTCCACCTTGGGGGCGGAGGGCTTGCCGGTCGGGGCGGTGGCGCCGGAGTTCGAATTGCTCGATACCGAGGGCAGGAAGACCACGCTCGAGGATCTGCTGGCCGCGGCGAAGTCGGTGCTGCTGGTCTTCGTGCATCCGGGCTGCGAGCTGTGTGCGGCGCTGGCCCGGGAATTGCCCCGCTGGCACGCGCGAACAGCACACGCGCTGACGATTGTCGCGGTCGGCAACGGCGATGCCGCCGAGCAAGCCGCCTGGGGTATCGAGCAGGGATTGGGCGCGATCCCGTCTCTCGTGCAGCAGGGCAACGAGGCGGCCCTGCGTTACCGGGTGCGCGGCACCCCGTCCGCGGTGTTGATCGACCCCGACGGACGTGTCGCTGCGCCGGTCGCCAGAGGTGGCATCGCGATCCGGGAGCTGACCGGCAAGGTGCGATCAGCGCCGCGTAAGCCGCAGCGCAGCAGGATCACGGCGGGAATCTAGTTTCGGGGCGTACCTCTTTTTCGCCGCCGAGACCGACCCGAGCCCGGTTATCAGCTGTTTGGCAAATTATCAGCAAATACTGGGCTCGGCGCGGATAGGATCGAGTCGCACCGGTGCGGAATTCGCCATCCATCGACCAGAGGACCCACCGACAAGAGGGGAAGACATGGCGCTCTTCGCATTCACCGACTACTCGGGCAAAGAGTTCATCATCCAGTTGAACAACCAGCAGCGGATCGAGGAAGCCCGCCGCATCCTGACGGGTGACGAACAGATGTCCGTGCACGTCATGGGACGGATCCGGAAGCTTCCGGCCCCCTACAACCCGGGCTGGGACTTCCATCTGGACCCGGAGACCATCACGTTCTTCACCATGGCGATCGAGGTCTGCGACGCCAGCATCATGTACGTCAACGACCACCTGGACGAGGCGTGTGGCGCATTCCTGCCCGGCTGTATGTGGTGCCCGTGGTCGTCGAGGCTTGTCCGCGAAGTCACCAATATGTAGAAATCTCTCGGCAATCGCTTCCGGCCGGCGTGTACGCGCCGGCCGGAACGCGGGGTTCAGTCGAGCTTGCGCGAGCGCAGTTCGTGCCCCTTGGACGTCTTGCAGCGACCCGACTCCAGGTCCCACTGCCAGCCGTGCAGGTTGCAGGTGAGGGTGTTGCCCTCTACAACTCCGAATTTCGACAGGTCCGCCTTCAGGTGCGGGCAGCGGCGCTGCACCTCCCATCCACTGAGCTCTGCGGAGGCGGAATCGTCGTGCGCCTCGGCGAACCAGCCGTCGGCGTAGGCGATGCGCTCGTCGGTGAGGCACTTGAAGAAGGTGTAGAGGAACTCGTTGTACCCGCCGATCCGCCAGGCCTGGAAGCGGGTGGACAGGAAGATGGTGTTCACCCAGTCCGGCTCGCGGTCGCGCAGCACCGTGCGCACGAGTTCCGGCGCGATGCGGAAGCCGTAGCGGTAGCGGCCCTCGCCTTCGATCGGCTCGCGCACCGTGCGCTTGGGAAAGTCCAGCACGATGGTTTCCTCGCCGATCACCAAGCCGACCGGGTAGCCGATGCCGTCGCAGATCACATCGCTCTGCGACATGATCGGCTCGAACAACTTCCGCAACGGTTCCAGCAGCGATCCCTCGCCGCGTTCCCACGTCGCCTTCTCGGCCTCCAGCACCGGCGCGAGCCGCTGCGCCATCCGCTCGATGTACTCGGCCTTGTTGTCGTAGATCTCGGCGGGGTCACTGGGATGGGTCAACGTCAGCTCGGCGCCGCGCACGTCGGCGACCGAACCCGGGATCATGAGGATGCCGCCCGCGTTTCCGTGGATCTGCATCTGCTCCAGGAACACCTTCTGGTCGGGGAAGATGTTGCCCTCGTCGCCGCGATCGTCGTTGAGGTAGCGCAGCTCGTCGTCCAGGAACACCGGCGGACCGGCCGAAGGCACCACCCAGGTCGCGCCGACCTGCTCGATGTAGCTGCGGGCCCGGTCCATGCCGCGCTGACGCTTCTGCTTGCCGAAGTTCGACTTGGTGCGGGCCGGGATGTCGTAGACCATCGGGTACCAGATCGCACCCGAGTACTGCAGCAGGTGGATGTCGACGTGGCCGAACGCGTCGTGCAGCACGTCCATGTCGACCGGTCGCGCGTCGTTCATGTTGAAGCAGGTCGTCTCGCCGTCGGAGACGACCAGCCCCGAATCGCCGATCGGGCCGTCGGCGGGCGCGCGCAGCGCGATGATCATGATGTCCAGGTCGCCGCCGGGACCGGTCACCGTGTGCTTGACCGAGTCCTCCGTCTCGAAGAACTTATGGAAGCCCAGTTGTTCGAGCTCGCGCCGCAGGTCGGGCACCGGGTAATCCGGCAGCAGCACGGTCGCGTCCTTGTTCACGTGCTCGGTCAGCGTCCGGGCGTCGAAGTGGTCGCGGTGTAGATGCGAGACGTACAGGAAGTCACATGCCCCCAGCTCGTCCCAGTCCAGCTGGGTGTTGTCGGGGAACGGGAACCAGGAACCGAAGTACGCGGGGTTCACCCAGGGATCGCAAAGGATCGACCCGGCCGCGGTGCGGATATGGAATCCGGCGTGTCCGACGCTGGTGATCTGCACTAGCTGCTCCTCCTGCTGTTGCCAGCCAACCAGGGTAGTAGTTATGGCGAGACGTCGCCGATGCAGTAGCCGTCCGGCTCGGACCGCAAGGTGAAGGTGCGGGTCTGCGTCACGCCGGAGGAGTTGGTCACCGGTACGAGCACCGCGATGTAATCGGTGTTCACCTGCTCCGACCGGATCTGCTGGTCGGCGAACTCTGTGGCCCCGGTGAGCACGCCCTGGTTGTCGGCCAGCGGGGCGGGGCTCGGACGCCCGGTGCCTTTGGGGTCCCAGGTCGCCGGGGACGCCTTACAGATCAAAGGGTAGTCGCCCTCTTTGTCGGCGGGGTCGAGCGGAGTGCCGACGAAGCGCGACAGGTACCGGCGCACCGTGTGGCGGGCATCGGCGTCGTTGTAGGCGATCTCCGCGCCCGCCGCGGCGACGCGTGGGCAGGCATAGCCGGTCTCGATCTCGGCGCGATCCGCAGCGACCGTGGTCGTCGAGCTCTTCCAGACGACCGCCTGCTCGGTCGCCGTGCCAGGCTGCGCCAAAGCGGTGAGGATCTCCTGCTGGTCCTGGTACATGTCGGCCACGTTCTTGGGCGCGACGGTCCAGCACTTCTCCTGCATTTCGGCGATGGTGTGCGATCGTAGGTCGGCCGCCCAGCGCTGCATCGCGGTGGCGGCGGCGGGCAGCCCGGTGACCGCGCCGACCGGTGGAGCGTCGGCGGGGACCGGGGGCAGCGCCGAGGTGCTCTGTGGCGGCGTGGTCGGGACGGCGGCGGGTGGTGTGGTTCGGACGGCCGCCTGCGGCGCGCTCTCCTCCGGAATGCCGACCACGGAGTCGCAACCGGTCAGGGCGACCGTTCCGATCAGGATCAAGCCGCCGATGAGCGCACCCCGGGCGGCTCGCCCGGCGGACGCCCGAGTCCGAACACTCGCTGAACGGCGGTCGTACTCGCGCGGTACCGGTCGGGCGCGTTCCACTTCGACGATCCTCTTCTCTCCGGGCGTTCGGTTCGGGCTGCTCACGCGTCCTGGCTCCGGTGCGGCTCGATGGCGGCGATCTGCCGGTGGGGGCGGGCAGCGACTACGCTAGCGGACTTGTGGAACCCGTCTATCGGACGATCATCGGGCTCGCCCGAACCGTCTTCTTCATCGAAGGTCTGAAGTTCACCGTCAAGGGTGATGAACACATTCCCGCCCGGGGTGGCGCCGTGCTGGCGGTGAACCACACCGGCTACATGGACTTCACCTACGCGGGCCTGCCGGTGCGCACCCCGAAGCGCTACATCCGGTTCATGGCCAAGAAAGAGGTCTTCGACGACAAGATCTCCGGTCCGATCATGCGGGCGCTCAAGCACATCCCGGTCGACCGTTCGGCGGGCGCGGACTCCTACAAGGCCGCGGTGGAATATCTGCGCCGGGGCGAACTGGTCGGCGTGTATCCCGAAGCGACGATCAGCCGCAGTTTCGAGATCAAGGAATTCAAGTCCGGCGCGGCGCGCATGGCCATCGAGGCGGAGGTGCCGATCATCCCGATCGTCATCTGGGGCGCGCAACGGGTGTGGACGAAGGGTTTCCCGAAACGGCTCGGTCGCACCAACACGCCCATCTCGATCGCGGTCGGCGAGCCGATCCAGCCATTCGAGCCCGCCGCGGAACTCACCGCCGAGCTGCGCTCGACCATGCAGGAGATGCTGCTGGACCTGCAGAAGGACTACGTGCACGAGCCCGGGGCGTACTGGGTTCCGGCCCGACTGGGCGGCAGCGCTCCTACCCTGGAAGAGGCGGACGCGATGGACGCCGCCGAAGCCGAGGCGAAGGCCGCCCGCGAGGACGCGGCGGATCAGTAACGGGAGCTGTGATGGCGCGGGAACCGGTCTACGACATCCTCACCGGCTTGGCCCGCGCCATCTTCTTCGCCCAGGGTCTGCGCATCGATATCGAAGGGCAAGAGCAAATTCCGCGCTCCAGCGGCGCGGTGCTGGCCGTGAACCACACGGCCTACCTCGATTTCATGGAGGTCGGACTGGTCGGGCGGAAGTCCGGCCGCAATGTCCGGTTCATGATGAAGGCAGAGCTCGAGCACGGCATCGTGGGCTTCCTCATGAAGCACTGCAAAGCGATCGGCGTCGACCGCACGGCGGGCGCCGAATCGTATGCCCGCGCGGTGACGGCGCTGCGCGAGGGCGAGCTGGTGGTGGTATATCCCGAGGCGACGATCAGCCGTAGCTTCGAGCTGAAGGAATTCAAGTCCGGCGCGGCGCGCATGGCGGTGGAAGCCGACGTCCCGATCGTTCCGCTGGTCATCTGGGGCGCCCACCGGATCTGGACCAAAGACATTCCTAGACAGCTCGGCCGTCACAAGTTCCCGGTGCACATCCGCATCGGCGACCCCATCCCGCCTGCCGAACCGGCGGAAGAACTCACCGCCACACTGCGCACCCGCATGAACGAGCTGCTGGACCGAGCGCAGCAGAACTACCCGATGCAGCCGGGCGCCCGCTGGGTGCCCGTCCGGCTGGGCGGGACTGCTCCTACTCTCGCGCAAGCCGCCGTCCTGGAGCGGGAGGAAATGGAACGGCGACGCCGGGCCAAAGAGCGCCGACAGGGCGGCACCGCTATCGGATCACCCTAGGTACGGTCGCGTTCTTTTCTCTGCGTGATGCCGCAGGCGGAGGCGGACCGACTCGTGCACGGGTTCGCCTGCGAGCTGTTCGACCGAAAAGAATCGGACGTCGGTGGGCTCGTCACTGACCGTCAACCGCCCCCCGACTACCTTGCCGTAGAAGGTGATGTTGAATTCCTGGCGCACCTCACCGTCAGAGTAGGCGATGACATGCTGCGGATCAGTGTAGATACCGAGGAGACCGGTGATTTCGATATCGAGTCCTGTCTCTTCCTTGGTCTCCCGAATCACGCACTGCTCGAGGGTTTCGCCGATCTCCATGGTGCCGCCCGGCAGAGACCAGTTGCCCGAATCGGCTCGGCGCTGCATGAGGATCGCGCCTTCGTCGTCGACGACCAGAGCGGACCCACCCGGAACCAGACTATTGGCTCTCGGAGCGGCGGGATCTCGGTAGTAGTCGCGTCGATTGACCATCTCTGCCTTTGATCGGGATAGCGAAGTGTCCGGCCGGGCGCGATGGTTCTCCGGCCCGTGGTTCGATCGGTACGCGTGATTCAGACGAGCATTGCTTGGATTTCGGCTATGCGTCGGTCGAGACGTGCCGAGTGCGCGGTGTCGGCTGCGGTCTGTGCCTCGCGAACGGTGGCCCGTGCCGCGTCCAGGTCACGAGTCTTCAGGTATGACTCCGCGAGCCAGGTGCGGTACAGGGCTACCTCACGGACTCGGTCGGTGGAGAGTTGCTCGATCGCTCCGGAGAGTAATGAGTGTGCCTTTCGGGGCTCGTCCAGTTCTACGAAGCACCTGCCGGCCATCACGTCTATCTCGGTACGGTCCACCCAATACACCCACTCGGGCTCGGGAATGTCCGGTGAACGGCGGTCGTAGGCGTCGTCCACCGCATCGAGCGCTCGCTGGGCTGCGTCGGGATCGCGTGTGCGTGCGCATGCCCACGCCAAGCGGTCGGTGAGCAACGACCGGACTACCGGAGGCGCATCGGTCGCTCCCTTGACGGCGGTGCGTGCGAGCAGCGCTGCCTCGTGCGGGTTGCCGACATTGGCGATCTGATAGCTCAGACTCGACAGCAGTTGCGCCGTCAAGACGCGGTCTCCGGCGTCATCAGCCGCTGACGCACCGCTCAGATACAGACCTTGTGCGTCGCCATACCTGCCTGCGTCGCTCGCTACCCAGCCCGCCAGTTGGGCGAGTTCACCGGCTACGACCAGCAGTCGCTTGCCCACTCGTTCGGAATAGCTGCATTCGATGATGACCTCCCGCGCGCTCTCGAACTCTCGTAATACCAGCGGGAATAGTTCCTCTCCGCCGATGCTGTCATCCAGGTGCCGCAGTTCGACCACGCGGCGTTCCATCTCGGTCGCCAAGGAATCGCCCACCCGTCTCCCAGCGGAGGCATGCGTCTTCGGTGCGGAGTCTGCCACCAGCCATTCGTGTGCGATACGGATCGGGTCCGGTGAGGGGGTCATGAGGGCGCTTATCGGGATGTTCAGCGCGCGTGAATAGCCGATGATGTGTTGCTGTTTCACCTCCCGCTGCCCGTTCTCCAACATACCGAGCAACGACTTGCTGTAATTCGTCTTCGCCGCGAGCGCGGCCAGGCTGACTCCTCGGCTTTGCCTGGCGGCCCGGAGCAGTGATCCAGGATTCTCCATCGATCCCACGCACCCCGATTCTGTGGACTTTTGTGGACGGCAAATCGACTCCGCGCCAAACGGATTCATTCGAGACTACTACGTAGCGCCTGGTAGCGGGCGGTCCGAAGCGCAGTCGGGTCGCCGCTCGCATCAATTGTCTTCGAATAAGAGCGGGGGTTTACGAATGGAAGCTTGGGGCGACACTCCACTGTCACGGTGCCAGTTCTATCGGCGGGAATGCGGTCTGCCTGCCGTGATCGACCCTCCCGAACTCGGTCGGATCGTGATGCGTGCGGGATCGGTGTGGGCGATGACGATGCCCGCTCGGCTGGGGCAGGCGGTCAAGGCGCACATGCAGAGCAGAGGTGTGGCGCTGGGACCCGTTGTCGGGCATCCGCGTTCGGGACGGTGGACGTTTCTCATCCAGCCGGATCTGCCCGATGACGTGCGGCTGTTCGCCGAGTTGTTCCGGCTGGACGTGGCGGTCGCGCGGGCGGGAGCGACGATCGCGCTGCCTTCGCCCACAGCATCGGTCGGTGCGATCAGGCGCTGGATAGTGCCGCCGCGCAGTGGTTTCCGTCCCTCGGGTGCGGTCGTGGTCGAAGCCGTTCGGGCGTGGGCGGACCAGATGCCGCGTACTCGGCGGGGGTCCGGAATGGCTCCCCATGCCGGATGAGGAGATGCGCGCTCGGCGGTTCCTCAGCGTCGAGGAGTTGCGATACCGGCTCGCGCACGATAATCCGCACTGGCCTGTCTCCGATCCCGAGAGTGCGAGGCAGGCGCTCGAGCTGCACCGCGACTGCGATTTCCTCTCCTGCGCGACGCTCGTTGCGGCCGTGATCGTCAGCCGTGAGAACTACCGATACTTTCGCCGCGCCCATACGAACGCCGTCGAAGCTCGACGCCGTCGCTCGGCGCCAACTCTGGGATCAGGTGCGTGATGTGCGGCGATTCATCCACGAATGCATCGGAGACGGACGTTCACGTCAGTGTGTTCCTCCACGGTCTGCGGCTGGATTGCGCCGCGTGTGTCTCGGCGGCGATGACGTTCGCGCGGGAGTGGCGGCACGCGCATTACCCGGACGCGGTGGAGATCTTTCTCGATGGAGTAGCGGGCTTACCTCGTTTACCTTGCGAACGCTTGTACTGCGAGCGTCCGCTCTACCCGCCGACCGAAGGCGAGCGAATGCCGACCGCCCGTGCCGCTACGCCGACTCCGAGTCCGGACAGCCGGCAAATCCGGAAAGGTCCGGAGTCGAACTTCGAGATTCGCCAAATTGGGTCCGATCAGCGCAGATGAGTGAGGGCACGACAAGGAGAAGGGGTGGGGATCTCACCCCGAAGGAACGACGTCGGCGCGACGCCCATCAGCCTGCGGAAGTCGGCCGTCATATGGGACTGGTCGTAATAGCCCGTGGCGGCCGCGAGGTCGGCCCACGGTGTGTCTTCGGCTCGGGAGAGAACGCGCCGAAGGCGGGCGATACGGACGAAGTGCTTAGGAGAGACGCCGATCCCGCTGGTGAACAGGTTGCGGAGCTGACGCTCGCTGACGGAGAGCCGCGCGGCCAGCGCGGCGATCGGGAGTGGGTGGTCGGCTCCGATGGCGGCCACGGCGGCGGTGAGCAATCGGCGGTGGGCGCGGTAGGCCGGGTTGTCGGGAATACGGCGCGGCAGCTCGTCCTCGAGGTACGCGACGACCTCGTCCTGTTCGAGTTGGATCAGCTCGGTGGCCAGGTGAGCGGCAGGACCGGGCAGGTCGCGCAGTCGCACCACGCGATCGGTCAGGTCCGCCGCCGAAACCCCGAGCAGGGCGGGGACCGCACCCGGGGCCAACCGCAGCCGAAGGCAGCCCGCGGGTTTGCTCGCGCGCGAATAGATCGCCTTGGTCTGCGGCCCGACGACGAGCGCGACACGGGTATCGCCGGTCTGCGTCCGCATGCCGCGGGGATAGCTGTCGGCGTCCCCGCCCTCGCTGTGCTCGGCGCGGAGCACGATCGTGGCCGCCGTCTGCGGAATGTGCGCGAACGATTCGGGCAGGTCGCGCACCGTCGGGATGCGGCCGGATTCGGTCAGCCAGGCCCGCAGCGAATCCGGCGCCGGTGCGGACTCCTCCATCAGCTCGGCGGTCACGACGGACGGGCGCAGCAGGGTGGTCACCGCATCCACTGTAGGCAGCGCAGGCCCGGCGAGGTGTGCCGAAATTTCCTAGAGACCAGGGCGTATGCCCCGGCACGGTGGTTCGCATGATCGTGATCACCGGTGCCACGGGCACCATCGGAAGTGAAATAATCCGGCAGCTCGCCGAACGCGGTGAGCCGGTCCGGGCCGTGACGAGGGACCCCGGTCGTGCCCGGGTTCCGGCGGGCGTCGAAGTAGTGCGTGGTGACTACTTCGACCTCGCGTCCATCGCCGAGGCGATGAGCGGCGCGCGGGTGGCCTTCTTCGTCGGTGTGCTCGGACCGGAGTACGTGGAGGCCGATCGAGCCCTGATCACCACCGCTCGGGACGCGGGGGTCGGCCGCCTCGTCAAGCTCTCCGCCATCGGTACCGGCGATGCCGGACTCGGCCGCGTCGGCACGTGGCATCTATCCGGCGAGCAGGCCGCGCGAGACAGCGGCGTCGAATGGACGATCCTGCGTCCGAGTTCCTTCGCTTCCAATACGTTGAGCTGGGCTGATGCGATTCGCTCCGGGCAGCCGGTGCCGAATATGACCGGTGATGCCGCCCAAGGGGTGATCGATCCCCGCGATGTCGCCGGGGTCGCCGTCGAAGCATTGGTGTCCTCTGGGCACGCGGGCCGGATCTACGACCTCACCGGTCCGGAACTGCGCACCACCCATGATCTGGCCGCCACCTTGGCTGCCGTCGCGGGTCGTCCGGTGGATGTCGTGGACATTCCGGAAGCAGAGGCGCGCGAATACATGCTGGCGTCCGGAATGTCCGTCGAATACGCGGACGGGGCACTGGCGGGCCAGGCTTACGTGCGCGCGGGAGGCAATGCGATCGTCACCGCGAACGTGGCCCGAATTCTCGGCCGCGCGCGGACATTCGCCGAATGGGCGACCGACCATGCGAGTGCGTTCGGCGCTGTCGAAAGCGCACAGTAAGCTGTCTGTGATTGGCATCACATCGAATTGCCGAATGCTGCCTGCTCGGCAAGGGTGACATGACCGGCCGAAGGGCCGGTGCGCTTACATGAAAAGGGGATTCGGATGCGTCGACGGGTCATGACCGTCTTGGTAGCGCTCGTTGCGGGAGGTTCGGCCGCCGCGTTCGGTGGCGCGAGTGCGTCCGCGGTGGCGGTGAACCCGTTCCCGGGTGGCACGGAGGTCTACTTCGACAACAACGAATCCGCGGCGATCGCCAACCTGAACCTCGGGCCCGCGCTGAGTCAGGTAGCCGTCGCTTGGTCGCCTGGAGCGAAAGCGCTGCTCGCGGAGGGCATCACCGAGCACGCCCGGTGGGCGGGCGAATCCCCGACCGGCGGGGTGTCGATCGAGGTGTACGGGTCGTTCCTGCGGCCCGATCTGGTCACGGTGACCACGCTGCGCGGCTGAGCTGTTTTTCCATTTCGGATTTCGGTGTGCCGGGGGTACGCTCGCCCATGGCGTTATGCGCATGCTTTGCCGGAATCGGCGTCACTCGGGCGTAGAGCTCGGGCGGCGGCTGCGAGCAGGCATGCGGCGACGCACCTGGCCGCTGGATGCCGCGCAACCTGCGCTGCGCGTTCGGCGAATGCCCACATGGAGACCTCCTGGCGGTTGCCCGGACGGGACGACACTACGCGTGCCGTCCCGTCCGGTGTTTTTCGTTATCGCGCTGTCGATCGGAAGCTACGCAGCCGCAGGCTGTTGGTGACCACGAAGACCGAGGAGAACGCCATCGCCGCGCCCGCGAGCATCGGGTTCAGCAGGCCCGCCATCGCCAGCGGGATCGCCGCCACGTTGTAGGCGAAGGCCCAGAACAGATTGCCCTTGATGGTCGCGAGCGTGCGGCGGGACAGGCGGATCGCGTCCGCTGCCGCCCGCAGGTCACCGCGGACCAGGGTCAGGTCGCCCGCTTCGATGGCCACGTCGGTGCCGGTGCCCATGGCCAGCCCCAGATCGGCCTGGGCGAGTGCGGCGGCGTCGTTCACGCCGTCGCCCACCATCGCAACCACTTTGCCCTCGGCTTGCAGCCGCTTGACCATGTCGACCTTGTCCTGCGGCAGCACTTCCGCGATCACCTCGTCGATACCGACCTGCGCGGCGATCGCGTCGGCGGCTGCCCGGTTGTCGCCGGTCAGCATGATCGGTGTCAGGCCGAGGGCGCGCAGTTGGGAAACCGCCTCCGCCGAGGTCGCCTTCACCGCATCGGCCACCACGAGCACCCCGCGGGCCTTGCCGTCCCAGCCCACCGCCACGGCGGTCTTTCCCTCGGCTTCGGCCGCGCGCATCGCCTGGGTCAGGTCGTCGTCGAGGTGCTGTGACCAGTCGGCCAGCAGCCGGGCCCGCCCGACGAGCACCGCATGGCCGTCCACCATGCCCTGCACACCCAGGCCCTCGACGTTCGCGAAGCCCTCGACCGGCTTCAGCGAACCCACCCGCTCGCGGGCACCCTTGGCGATGGCCTGGGCGATCGGGTGTTCGGACGAGTCCTCCAGCGCTCCGGCCAGTTCCAGGATCCGCGAGACCTCCTCGCCTTCGGCGGGGACGACCTCGAGCAGGGTCATCTTGCCCGCGGTGATGGTGCCGGTCTTGTCCAGCACGATCGTGTCGACCCGCCGCGTCGACTCCAGCACCTCGGGGCCCTTGATCAAAATGCCCAGTTGCGCGCCGCGTCCCGTGCCGACCATCAACGCGGTGGGCGTGGCCAGACCGAGCGCGCACGGGCAGGCGATGATCAGCACCGCCACCGCGGCGGTGAACGCCGCGGCCACGGACCCGCCGGCGCCGAGCCAGAATCCCAGCGTCGCGACCGACAGCGCGATCACGATCGGCACGAAGATCCCGGAGATCCGATCGGCCAGCCGCTGCGCCTGTGCCTTGCCGGTCTGCGCGTCTTCCACCAGCTTCGCCATCTGCGCCAACTGGGTGTCGGAGCCGATCCTGGTCGCGCGCACCACGATCCGGCCGCCCACGTTGACGGTCGCGCCGACCACGGCGTCGTCCGCGCCGACCTCCACCGGCACCGATTCACCGGTGAGCATCGAGGCGTCGACGGCCGAGGAACCTTCCACCACGATGCCGTCGGTGGCGATCTTCTCACCGGGCCGCACCACGAACCGATCGCCGACCGCCAATTGCTCGACGGGAACGCGCTGCTCGGTCCCGTTGCGGAGCACGGAGACCTCCTTGGCCCCCAGCTCGAGCAATGCCCGCAGCGCGGCACCCGCACGCCGCTTGGCGCGCGCCTCGAAGAAGCGCCCGGCCAGGATGAATGTGGTGACGCCCGCCGCGGCTTCGAGGTAGATGCTGCCGGTGCCGTCCATCCGGGAGATGGTGAACTCGAACGGATGTGTCATGCCCGGGGTGCCCGCGGTGCCCCAGAACAGCGCGTACAGCGACCAGCCCAGGGCGGCCAGCGTCCCCATCGACACGAGGGTGTCCATGGTCGCGGCGCCGTGGCGCAGGTTGGTCCACGCCGCGCGGTGGAACGGCAGCGCGCCCCACACCACCACCGGCGCGGCCAGCGTCAGCGACAGCCACTGCCAATTGGTGAACTGCAAGGCCGGGATCATCGCCATGGCGATCACCGGCACCGACAGCGCCAGCGAGACCAGCAGGCGGGTGCGCAGGGCGGCGGCGGGGTCGTCCTCGGCGACGGCCTCCTCCGACCGTTCCGGCTGGGCGGGAAGGGCGGCGGTGTAACCGGCCTGTTCGACGGTCGTGATCAGCTCGTCCGGTGAGACGTCACCGGTGACTTCGACGCGGGCCTTTTCAGTGGCGTAGTTCACGGTGGCGGTGACACCGTCGAGCTTGTTGAGCTTCTTCTCGATGCGCGCGGCGCAGGACGCGCAGGTCATTCCACCGATCACGAGTTCGACCTGCCCGGAGGGCGGCGGTTGTGTCGCGGTGGTCATCGTGGTTGCTCCGTTCTGTGCGACGCGGTGCGGACGGTCGGCGGGTCAGTGTCCGTGACCGTGCGGCGCCGGCTGCTGACCAGTGTCTTCTTCGTGGGTCGATGCGTCCACGGCGGGGGTGCCCGGCGCGACGGTCAGGGTGAATTCGGCGGTACGGACCACGCCCTCGTGCTGGAAGTCGAGGAACAGGCGGTAATCGCCCGCGCTCGGCGCCGTGACGGCGAAGGTGATGTTCGGCCCGGCCGCGGTGACACCGTCGCCAGGGTGGCCTTCGGGATGGACGTGCAGGTAGCCCAAGTCGGCGGCGCGCAGTGCCACGAGGTGTCCATAAGCCCCGAGGTAGGGCTGCAAGTCGGTCACCGGTTTGCCCGCGCGGCTCACCGAGAGCGTAACCGTCGAGGTCCGGCCGGGGACGACGACGCCGTCCAGCGTGATGGTGTAGTCGCCGACGGCGGCGGTCGAGGTCGCGGCAGGCAGGGGCCGGGGGTCGTAGGCGCCCGCCACCCGCAGGTCCGCGCCGAGAGTCAGGTTGTCGCCGCCCTCGGGAGTGAAGTCGGCGAATACCCGGTAGTCGCCGCCGCGGGGGAGATCGAGCGGGACGCTCCAGGTTCCGTTGCCGTCGAGCACCGGATGCACGTGCTGGTAGCCGACCATGTCGCGCCGCACGACGATCAGGTGCAGATCCTTGTCGTGGGTACGCACGTAGCGAGTGACGGCCTTTCCGTCCCGGTCGAGGATGCGCAAGTGCAGCGGCGCGTTCGCCGCGGCGGTGGTCTGGGTCGTGTCCAGCCGCAGGGTGTAGCCGCGGTCGGTTGCCATCATTCCTCCAGGTAGTGCGTCGGGGTGGACTTCACCCCGGTCGGCGGGGCCACCCTCGTGAGCTGCCGCGTCATGGGCGGCGGATTCGGTGGGCTCCGGCCCGATGACCGAACCGGCCGCGAGGGCGAGCCCGAAGATCGCGGCGAGGCCGAGGGCGAAGCCGCCGAATTTGGTGGATGCGTTCATCGGTGTGCTCCGTCCGTCAGTCGGCGACGGCGTAACCGGCGCGCTCCACGGCGGCGGTGAGTTCGGTGCGCTCCACCGGGTTCGCGCTCTCGACGGTCACCAGTCCGGCGGCGAGATCGACGGCGACGGATTCGACGCCGGAGATGCGGCCGATCTCGGTGCGCACCGAAGTGGCGCAGCCCCCGCAGGTCATGCCGGTGACGGTCACGGTGGTGGCGGTACTCATGGTCGTTCTCCTTGTGCGGTTGTCCGTGCTTCCTCTTTACCTTACCCCCCTAGGGTATATTTCCATCAAGCCCGGCGCAGACGAAAGCCCGGTCCGCGACGAAGGTCACGGGCCGGGCTCGGCGTGCGGGTCCGGAGGACGATCCGCATACTGCGGTCTTCCTGCTCTCTGCGTCCTGGATCCGTTTCAGGTGCCAGGCAGGCGGCGGATGAAGATGTGGCCCTGCTCGCGAGTGCCGCCCCGCAGAGTTGTCGCGGGACGGCAGTTGCTCGGTTCGAGTGGAATGGTCGGGCGCGAGCGGTGGCTGAGGGCGCTGCTCACGGATGCCGCCCCGCTGGGGTGTCGCGGGGCGGCAGTGATCAGGTCGAATGCAGGTTGCGTGCCGTGGGTGAGGTTTCGGTCGTGGCCGGGTCGGGATAGGTGCCGAACAGGCGGTCGGCGGTGCCCGAGCTGGTGACCGTGAACCAGTAGTGCTCGTTCTTGTAATGGTGATGGCGATGGTTGCGCCAAACCGCCCGGTACAGCGCGCGTTTCGGCTTGTAGTCGGTGTGGATCAGGTAATGCGTCCACTCGTAGCCGAGGCCGAGCAGGGTGATGGTGATCAGGAAGGTCAGCCCGAGGCCCAGGCGCGGGAATGCGAACACACCCAGCGCGATGAGCACGACGACCAGCACCGACAGCGTCTTCGTCGGGATGAAGATCAGCGGGATGTCGCGCGGATCGACATGGTGCTCGCGATGCTTGCGGGCCAACTCGCTGTCGATCGCGATCGGACCGAGCCGCCGTGGCCGCCAATGCAACACGGTGACGTGCACGATCCACTCGAAGACCGGGAAAGCCGCCAGCATCACGGCGGGAACCAGCAGATCCGTCGGCTGCCAATCGCCGACGACGAGCCGGGCGATCAGTGCGCCCACCAGCGTGGTCCCGATCATCCACGGCGAGGGGTGGCGGAGGAATTCGGCGAAAGCCTGGCCGAGGGTGAGTCCACGGCGCAGCGCCCGCTCGTCGCGGCGCACCCGCGCCCGTGCCTGGACCTCGACCGGATCGCGATCGGATGCCTTGGGTTTCGTCATGGTGGTTCCTAGCTGTGCGTGACCGGCGGTCCGCCGAGGACCTCGATCAGAGCGGTGGTCGCCGGCTCGAGCAGCGCTCGAGCGCTGGTGGCGGCCTTCTGTGGCCGGCCCGCCACGATGGCGGCGGCCAATTCGCGGTATGCCTCGACGTTGCCCACCTCGGCGGACATGATCGGGGCCAGCGCCGCGAGCGCCGGTTCATAGGCGGCGCGCAACATGTTGAACATCAGCCGGAACACGATCGAGTCGGCGGCGTCCACCACGTGATCCCAGAACTCCATCGCGTGCCGCTGCTGGGCGATCGGATCTTCTTCGGCGGCGAGCGCGTCGACCGAGGCCTCCAGCAGCGGGCGTACCTCGTTCGCTCCGACCGCTCCGACCCGGCGCGCGGCCAGCTCCGCCACCTTCGGCCCGTTGTGCAGCCGGGCCTCCAGAATGCTGCGCGCGACGGCCGGGTCCAGTTCCCCGGCCTGTACGAGCAGCCTGGGCAGCACCTCCAGCCCCGCGCCGCGCCGATAGTCCAGCACCGTCGTGGCGTCTCCCTGCCGCACGGAGACCAGCCCGGCGGCGGCCAGCCGCTGTAGCGCCTCTCGGACCGCGGGCCGGGACACGCCGAGCGCCTCGGCCAACTGCCGCTCACTGGGCAATGTCGCTCCGGGCGCCAGCTCGCCGCTGAGCACGTCCGCGGCGATCTGTTCGAACACATCCGCCGACACCGACCGCTTGACCACAGGTTGCAACGCCATGGCTCCACTGTGCGCCTTACTGGTCAGGAGGTCAAGTGGTCAGACCAATTCGGTCGCGGGCGTTGTCGGACGGGCTGCTCTGGTAGCGTCCGGCGCCGTGAGTGAAATCCCCACCGCCGCTGACGAGTCGCGGTTCTGGAGCATCGTCGAGTCGGCGTGGGAGCGGACAGGCGCCGAGCCTGCCGCGCTTCGGAAGACATTGATCCACCGGGAGAACGACGACGAGGCATACGCCATCGACGAGCATCTGAACGCGTTCCTCGACCATCTGCGTGCGCTGAGTGCGGGGCTGTCGGCCGAGGAACTCACCGTGCTGGACCGGGTGCTGGAGCGGAAACTGTACGACATCGACCGCGCCGACATCCAGCAGGTCACGGACGGCTCGGACGACGGCTTCCTGTACTGCCGGGGGTTCATCGTCGCGATGGGTCGTGACTTCTACGACGCCGTGGTGGCCGACCCCGAAGTGGCTGTGCTCGACGCGGAGTGCGGGGCCATGTGCTACTTCTTCGCCGATCTGCACCGAGAACGGTTCGGCGGCTTCCCGGCCACCGGTTCCGGCATTTCCCGGGAGAGCGTTTCCAATCCGGCCGGTTGGGGACTGACGAAGTAGCATCCGCCCGATTTCACGTGGGGTCGGAGCCTCCGATGGCGGAGAGCCAGATCGAGCACCCGGCGGCGACGGTGGTGGCGGCGAGGAAGGCGGGAAGGCCGCCCCCGTCGAGGTAGACCCACAGGAGCGCGGCGATGGGGGCGGCGACGGTGGATTGCGCGTCGAGCAGGAGTCGGCGGCGCAGCCGGGTGGACTTCGCGATGAGAACGGGCGCGTCGGGGTCGGGACGGGTGGGGTTGTCGATGAGGCGGCCGGGCGGCTCGACGTCGCGGATGCGTCCGGACGGGTAGAGGCGTCGCCCGTCGACGTGGATCGCGCGGTCGAGTTCCGCCTCGTTCTCGGTAAGGGTGACCAGTGCCGGGTCGAAGTAGACCGGAAGCCAACGCGGCCGGCCGGTGCCTTCGACCTGCAACCACGACCGGCTGACCAGGCGATGTTGCTGTCGGAGGCGAGTCACCCGCGCCGTTCGCGCGCTGCCCGAGCGCCAGAACGGAAGCGCGCCGAAGGCGACGGCGAGCCGATACCCCGTGTAGCCGACGATGCCGAGCGCGACGGCCGAAATGGCCGCCACTTGATCCAGAGTGCCGAACGGCGCCCAAGCGGCACAGACCGCCAGGGCGCCGAGCGTCACCGTGAGTGGATAGGCCAGCGGGTGGCCCGATCCGAAACTCACTTCAGGAAACCGATTTTCGTGTAGTCCAGTGACGCGAGACCCGCGGCGCCGTAGTTCGCCAGGTCGGCGCGCACACCGACGTTGCCCGCGGACTGCATCAGCGGCAGCGAATGGCCTTCCTCGAACACCTTGCGGTCGACCTCGTTGGCCAATTCCATCGCCTTCTTCGGGTCGAGTTCGGACACCGTCTGCTCGATCAGCGCGTTCAGTTCCGGCGACCCGATGCGGCCGTAGTTGCCCTGCAGATCGTTCGGGTTGTAGCCGTAGATCTGGTTCAGGCTGCCGAGCGGGAACGGGTCACCCACCCAGGTCCACTGCCCGACGTCGAAGTTGCCCGGCTGGATCACCTCGGTGAAGAAGCCCCTGCCCGGCTTGGTCTCGATGTTCATCTTGACGCCGATCGCGGCCAGGTTCTGCTGGATGATCTGCGCGATCTGCACCCAGGTGTCCTCCTGGTACATGACGTCGCGGAACTCGAGTTTGCGGCCGTCCTTCTCGCGGACGTCGCCGTTGAGCTTCCAGCCCAGGTCGTCGAGTTCCTTCGCCGCGGCCGCCGGGTCGAAGCCGAGGCTGTTGTCCTGGTAACCGGCCTGACCCTGGATGTACACGTGGTTGTTCAGTGGCTTCGGGTTCTCCACCAAGCCGTTCTGGATGGCGGTGACGATGCCCTGCCGGTCGATCGCCTTCGAGATCGCCACGCGCAGCTTCTGGTCGGCGAGGATGGAACCGGGAGCCCCGTTGAACGTGAAGTGGTTCCAGCTGTTGCCGGGAGCCCGCCGGATGGCGATGCCGGGGGTGTCGCGCGCGGTGCGCAAGTCGTCGCGCGTGCCCAGCCCGACCGCGTCGATCTCGTTGTTCTGCAGCGCGGGCAGTTGCGCGGCGGAGTCGAGCACGCTGAAGGTGATCGTGTCGAGCTTGGGAGTGTCACCCCACCACTTCGGGTTGCGACCGAGCACGATGCGTCCCTGCGCCCGGTCGGTGGACTGCACGATGAACGGTCCCGCGGTCAGCGTGATGCCGTCGACGAGGCTCTTGTTGAACGCCTCCGGCGTAGCGGTGACGGACTTGGGGAACAGGAAGGTGTTGCCCGCGAATTGTCCCCGCCACTCGGCGTAGTGCTTTTTGAACGTGATGATCGCCTGCCGGTCGTCGACGCCGCGTTCGACCTTCTCGACCCGGTCGAAGCCGCTGTTGTTGGCGATCAGGAACGACTTGTCCGCGCCGCTGAGCGCGTTGGCCTGGGACTGGATGTCCTCCCAGGTGATCGGGGTGCCGTCGGACCACACCGCCTTGGGATTGATCGTGTAGGTGACCTGCTGCGGTTCGGTGCTGGTCAGCTGGATGTCGGTGAAGTAGTCGGTGTTGATCGACAGCTCGCCCGCCGCGTTCGTGCGGAAGGCGCGTGGCATCATCGGCCGTTCGAGGGCGCCGGTCTCGGCGTCGTTCCCGTCGTTGGACAGGGCGTTCCAGTTCGCGGGGAACGCCGAGATCGCCAGCCGCAGGTTGCCGCCGTCGCGCAGCTCGCCGACGTCGTGCGGGTTGATGTCGTTGGTGGTGCCGAGTTCGGCGGCAGAGCCCGCGGGAGCGCCCTCGTCGTCCGAACTACATCCGGAGGCCACCAATCCGATCGCGACGGCGGCGACCGCCAGTCGTGTCGTCAGTGAACGAATCCGCATGGTCCGCTCCTTCCCGCAGCGCTGCTGCGTGTCTACTTCAGGAAACCGATCTTGGTGTAGTCGTAGGACGCCAGTCCGGGAGACCCGTAGTTGGCGATGTCGGCGCGAACGCCGAAGTTTCCCTCGGATTGGGTCAGCGGTAGTGAGTGGCCCTCTTCGAAGACCGCGCGATCGACCTGATTGGCCAGTTCGATGGCCTTCGCGGGATCCAGCTCCGAAAGGGTGCGATCGATCAAGGCGTTCAGCTCCGGCGACCCGATGCGACCGAAGTTACCTTGTAGGTCGTCAGGGTGGTACGCGTAGATCTGCGGGAGGCTGCTCAGCGGGAACGCGTCGCCCGAGAAGATGAACTGGGCGGCGTCGAAATCACCGGGTTGGATGACGTCGGTGAAGTAGCCCGCGCCCGGCCGGGTGTCGATCTGCAACCCCACCCCGACGGCCGCCAGGTTCTGCTGGATGATCTGCGCGATCTGCACCCAGGTGGGGTCGTTGTACATCACGTCGCGGACGACCAGCTTGCGGCCGTCCTTCTCGCGGACGTCGCCGTTGAGCTTCCAGCCCAGATCGTCGAGTTCCTTCGCCGAGGCTGCCGGATCGTAGCCGAGACTGTTGTCGCGATAGCCCTCCTGCCCTTGCAGGAAGACGTGGTTGTTCAACGGCTTCGGGTTCTCCACCAGGCCGTTCTGGGTGGCGGTCGCGATGCCCTGCCGGTCGATCGCCTTCGAGATCGCCACGCGCAGTTTCGGGTCGGCGAGGATGGAGCCGGGGGCCCCGTTGAACGTGATGTGCCGCCACCGGTTACCCGGCGCCCGGCGCACGACCAGCCCCGAGGTGCTGCGGACGGTCTTGACGTCGTCGATCGTGCTCAGCCGCACCGCGTCGAGTTCGTTGTTCTGCAGTGCGCCCACCCAGGCCACTCGATCGAGCACGCTGTAGGTGATGGTGTCCAGCTTCGGCCGCTCGCCCCACCACTTCGGGTTGCGAGCCAAGACGATGCGGCCCTGGGCACGGTTGGTCGACTCGACCACGAACGGGCCCGCCGTCGGACCCATGCGGTCGACCAGGCTGTGGTTGAACGCCTCGGGATCGCCGGTCACCGACTTCGGGAACAGCGCCATGTTGCCGGCGAACTGGCCGCGCCACTCCGCGTACGGCTGCTTGAACGTAATGACGGCTTGCCGGTCGTCGACGCCCCGTTCGACCTTCTCGACCCGGTCGAAGCCATTGGAGATAGCGATCAGGAAGCGCTTGTCGGCGCCGCTCAGCGCGTTGGCCTGAGAGCGGAGGTCCTCCCAGGTGATCGGGGCGCCGTCGGACCACACAGCCTTCGGATTGATCGTGTAGGTCACCTGCTGCGGATCGGTTCCGGTCAACTGGACATCGGTGAAGTAGTCCTTGTTCACCGTGAGCTGGCCCGCGGCGTCGGTGGTGAACGCGCGCGGCATGAGCGGCCGCTCGATGTCGCCGATCTCGCCGTCGTTCCCGTCGTTGGACAGCGTGTTCCAGTTCGCCGGGAACGACGTGGTGGCCAGGCGCAGGTTGCCGCCCTCGCGCAGTTCGTCCGGGCTCCTCGGATTGATGTCGCTGGTGGTGCCGAGCGCGTCGGACAGCCCCGTCGCCGACTCGGCGCCGTCCGCGCCGCACCCCGCTACCACGAGTCCGAGCGCGACGACCGGAACCGCCCAGCGCGCCGAGCGTGGCCGGGTGCAGCCTCGCGTGGATCGGATCCGCATCGCGCTCTCCTCTCTACCGACTCACGGCCGGCACCGGCACCGCATCGATCAGCGCCCGCGTGTACTCGTGTGTGGGCGCCGCGAAAATCTGCTCCGCCGAACCGTATTCCACGATCTTGCCGCGATACATGACGGCGATGTCGTGCGCCAGGTTCCGCACCACGGACAGGTCGTGCGAGACGAAGAGGTAGGACAGGCCGCGCTCGGTCTGCAGGTCGCGCAACAGGTTCAGCACACCCGCCTGGATGGAGACGTCCAGGGAGGAGACCGGCTCGTCCAGCACCAGCAGCTCCGGATCCAGCGCGAGCGCGCGGGCGATGCTGATGCGCTGCTTCTGGCCACCGGAGAAGTCGGCGGGGTAGCGGTCGGCGTGTTCCGGGCGCAGCCCGACCTGCTCGAGCAATTCCGGTACCCGGCGAGCGATTTCGGCCCGTGACCGCCCGTCGATGCGCAACGGCTCGGCGAGCGCGTCGAAAACCGGCAGGCGCGGGTCCAGCGAGGCGGTGGGATCCTGGAAGACGATCTGCATCTTCCGGCGGATCTCCCGCCTGCGCGCCTTGCTGAGCGAAGCGACGTCGCTGCCCATGATCTCGATGGTGCCCGCCTGTGGGGAAACCAGGTCGAGGATCTGCGTGAGCGTGGTGGATTTACCGGAGCCGGACTCGCCGACCAGCGCCAACGTGCGCCCGGCACGCACCTCGAAGCTGATGCCGTCGACCGCCCTGACCTCGCCCTTGCGACGGCGCAGCAGCACACCCGAGGTGATCGGGAAGACCTTCACCAGGTCCGAGACCCGCAGCACCACCTCCGAATGCACCTCTGCTTCGGCCTCCGGCTCGGCGATCTCGCGGCGATAGGCCTCGAACAGCGCATCCGTGCCCACCTCGGCAGTGCGTATGCAGGCCGCGCCGTGCCCGGGATCGATCGGCTCCAGCGGCGGTTCCGCGGCCCCGCACTCTTCGATCGAGATCGGGCAGCGCGGGGCGAACGAGCATCCCGGCGGCAGCGAGTGCATGGCGGGCGGCGCACCGACGATCGGGATCAGCGGACGCCGCGGCGGGCCGTCCATACGCGGGATCGAGCCGAGCAGTCCGACGGTGTAAGGCATCCGCGGCGCGTTGAACAACGCCGTGGTGGTAGCGGTTTCGACGATCTTGCCCGCGTACATGACCGCGACGCGGTCGGCCAGCGTCGCGGCGATGCCCATGTCGTGGGTGATCATGATGACACCCGCTCCGGTGATGTCGCGCGCCTTGCGCAGCAGGTTCAGGATCTGCTTCTGCACGGTCACGTCGAGCGCGGTGGTCGGCTCGTCGCAGATGATCAGCCCCGGATCGTTCGCGATCGCCATCGCGATGACCACGCGCTGGCGCTGGCCACCGGAGAACTCGTGCGGAAACGCCTTGGCCCGCACCTCCGGATCCGGGATGCCGACCAGGTCGAGCAACTCCACCGCCCGCTTCGTGGCTTCGCTCCTGCCCATCTTCCCGTGCGCGAGCAGGGCTTCCGCGATCTGCTCGCCCACCCGGTAGACCGGTGTGAGCGCGGAGAGCGGGTCCTGGAACACCATGCTGATGGAACTGCCGCGCAGCTTGGACAATTCGCGATCGCCGAGACCGAGCAGCTCCCGGCCGCGGAACCGGATCGACCCGGTGATCCGCGCCTGCTCCGGCAGCAACCCCATCACCGCCAGCGAGGACACCGACTTGCCCGAACCGGACTCACCGACGATGGCGAGCACCTCGCCGTCGGACACCGTGTAGGTGACTCCGCGGACCGCGTCGATCCGGCCCTCCTCGCTGGGGAAGGACACCCGCAGATCGGTGATCTCCAGCAGTGGTGCGGCCGCGGTCGTCTCGGCCTTCTTCTCGGTGGCGCCCGCGCCTGTCATGCTCGATCCTTCTTCTTCTTCGACCGTGCCCCCTTGGCGCCGGGATCGAACGCGTCGCGCAGTCCGTCGCCGACCAGGTTCGCGCAGAGCACCGTGAGGATCAGCAGACCGCCGGCGAACAGGAACAACCAGGGATAGGTCAGCGCCGATTTGGTGCCCGCCGCGATCAGCGAACCCAGCGACACGTCCGGCGGCTGCACACCGAAACCGAGGAAGCTCAACCCGGTCTCGGCCATGATCGCCGAGCCGACGGTGAGGGTGGTGTCGATGATCAGGATCGAGGCGATGTTCGGGATGACGTGGCTGAGGATCACCGTGCGGGTGGGCGCACCCATGTACCGTGCGGCCCGGACGAATTCGCGATCACGCAGACTCAGGGTCAGGCCGCGCACGATCCGCGCCGAGATCATCCAGCCGAAGCAGGACAGCAGGACGATCAGCAGCAGGATGGAACCGCTGCCCTTGGTGCGCGGCGCGAACAGCGCGATGATGATGAAGCTCGGCACCACCAGCAGCAGATCGACCAGCCACATGATCGCGCGGTCGGTCCAGCCGCCGAGCAATCCGGCCAGCGAACCGGCGGTGGCCGCGATCGTGGTGGACAACAGCGCGACGCACAGGCCGATCACCAGAGATTTCTGCAATCCGCGCAGGGTTTGCGCGAGCACGTCCTGACCGATCTGGGTGGTGCCGAACGGATGATCCAGGCTCGGCGGTTGCAACAGGGCCGTGTAGTCCAGTTGCTGGTAGTCGTAGGGCAGCAAGGGCGGCAGCGCGAAGCTCGCGACGAACAGCGCGATCAGGACCAGGCCGCCCGCGACGGCGGGCTTGTTGCGCAGGAACCGCCGCAGGACCAGCTTGCGCCGTCCGGTCGCGGTGACCTCCGGAGCGCCCTGGACGATGATTTCGGCTTCGGTCATGCTGCCCCTCCTACGGGCCGGTCGCTCATCCCACACGCACCCTGGGGTCGAGGAACGCGTACACGATGTCCGACAGCAGACCCGACACCAGCACGACCAGTCCGGCGAACGCGGTGACCGTCACCACCACGTAGAGGTCCTGGGCGTTGATCGAGTCGACCAGCCATTCACCGACGCCGTGCCAGCCGAAGATCTTCTCGGTGAACGTCGCTCCGGTGATCAGGCCGCCGAGGCTGTAGGCGAACAGCGTGGCCATCGGGATCAGCGCCGTGCGCAGGCCGTGCTTGTACAGCGCCTTGCTGCGAGTGAGGCCTTTCGCGCGGGCGGTGCGGATGAAATCGCTCTGCAACACATCCAGCATGGCATTGCGCTGGTACCGGCTGTAACCGGCCATGGCGCCGAGAGCCAGCGCGGTGGTGGGCAGGATCAGATGCTGGACGCGGTCGAGCAACTGCGGCCAGAACCCGTCGATCCTGCTCGCCGACGTCTCGCCGGTATAGAGGAAGATCTGCGATCCGGTGAGCGAATTGATCTCCAGCGCACCATATTTCAGCAGCGTCGCGAGCAGGAACACCGGCGTGCTCAAAACGAGCAGCGACACCACCGTCGTGAAGTAGTCGCTGAATTTGTATTGCCGGATCGCGCCCGCCGCGCCGATCAGAACGCCGAGCACCGTGCCGACCAGTGAGCCGACGATCAGCAACCGCAGGCTCACCGCCACCCGCCGTGGCAGCTCCTCGCTCACCGGCTGACCGGCGAGCGTGGTGCCGAAGTCGCCGTGCGGGATCCCTTTGATCCAGGTGAGGTAGCGCTCCGGAATCGGGTCGTCGAGATGCAACTCTTCGGCCTTGGCGTCGATCACTGCCTGTGGCGGGCGCGGATTGCGTTGTTCGAGACTGTCCAGCGGCCGGAACGTCAGAGACGCCAGACTGAACGTCAGGAACGAAGCCAGCAGCAACAGCACGACATAGTTGAGCGCGCGTCGTAGCAGGAAGCCGGTCATCAGTCCTCTGGTCTTTCGGCTGGACGTGCCAGCGTCGGTATTAGTCCCCGATCATAAGGACGTGCTTGCGGGCGCGCGTGCCACATGACATCCGGGCATGTCCGAGTATCGTCCGGCCACGGGGGCCGGGCACGGGCCCGGAGTCGTCCGGCAGGATGGAATGGGTGACGCCCCCGCACCTGCCCAAGCCGAAGATGGTCGCCACCGATGTGGACGGCACGCTCATCGATCACGACGAGCGGGTGACCGCGCGGACCAAGGCGGCGGTAGGCGCCCTGATCGCCGACGGTGTGCCGTTCGTGCTGGCCACCGGGCGGCCGCCGCGCTGGATCGATCCGGTGGTGCAGGGCCTGGGCTACGCGCCGCTGTGCGTGTGCGGCAACGGCGCGGTGATCTACGACAGCGCCACCGACCGGGTGCTGGCCAGCATGACGTTGGACGTGCCGACGCTCGCCTGGCTCGCCGACCTCGCCGAGCGGGCGTTGCCGGGCTGCGGTCTCGCGGCCGAACGCGTCGGTGAGAGCGCGCACGACGCGGTGACGCCGCAATTCGTCAGCTCGCCCCAATACGAGCACGCCTGGCTGAATCCCGACGACACCTCGGTCGCCCGCGAGGAGGTCATCGACGCGCCCGCCATCAAGATGCTGATCCGACTACCGGGCGCGCGCAGCTCGGACATGCGCTCGGTGCTCGCGCCGCTGATCGGCGAGCGAGCCGACATCACCTACTCGACCGAGCACGGGCTCATCGAACTGTCCGCGCCCGGCATCACCAAAGCCGCCGGTCTGACCGTGGTCGCCCAGCGGCTCGGCGTGGACGCGGCCACCATCGTCGCGTTCGGCGACATGCCCAACGACGTCCCCATGCTCACCATGGCGGGCCACGGCGTCGCCATGCGCAACGCCCACCCCGAAGCCCTGGCGGCCGCCGACGAGATCGCCGAATCGAACTCCGACGACGGCGTCGCGCGCGTCCTCGAACGCTGGTGGGTATGAGTTGTGTTCGATTCGCCGCGCTTTCGCGCTGCCTGTCCGCGGCCCTGACGCGGAACGCGTATCGAAACGACTCGGAGCCCGGCGTATAGCCGAGCTCCGAACCGTGTGTCATCTGCGAAGTTGTTCTGGTTCAACCCTCGGGTGAGGGTGAAGCGGCTGGGGCCACCGCGGCCGGGTCGGTGACTGCGGGTGCCGAGCCGTGAGGGGTGTGAACGGCAGCCGGGTCTTGTGTGTTCGCGGGCGCCGGACCGATCGGGGTGGGACTTCCCGCCGGAGCGGGTGGCCGGGGGAGCGGGGTACGCGCCTCTGGAACCTGGTTGACAGCTGGTGCGGGGGCACTACCGGGAATAGAGACCGACGGGGCCGAGGCATCGCCCGGAACTGGGGTGCCGCCCGGAGCGGGCGCATTGCCCGAAGCCGGGGCACTGCCGGGAGCTGGGGCACTGCCGGGAGCTGGGGCACTGCCGGGAGCTGGGGCACTGCCGGGAGCTGGGGCACTGCCGGGAGCTGGGGCACTGCCGGGAGCTGGGGCACTGCCGGGAGCCGGGGCACTGCCGGGAGCCGGGGCACTGCCAGGGACCGGGCCACTCCCGGGAACTGGGGTGCTGCCGGGAGCGGGGGTGCTGCCAGGGGCCGGGGCACCGTCCAGAACCGGCGCGCTCAGGTGAGCCGGTTCGCGGTCAGGAGCTGGGGCGCTCACCTGAGCCGGGGCGCTGCCCGGAAGCGGGGCGCTCATCTGAGCCCCGACCGGTTCGCGGCCCATCTGTTCCTGGTATGTGTCGTTGTAGGTCTTCCACACTGTGGTGACGATGCCGGTGAGCTGGTTGAGGATCAGGGAGCCGCGCTCGAAGTCCGCGCGCAGGCCGTCCGGGACCGGGTAGGCGTTGCGCAGCGGTAGCCCGAGGACGCCCGTTTCGGCGCCGAGTTGCAGGAAGCGGTCCAGGATCGTGCCGAGAACCTCGACGACCCGACCGTCCGCCGCGGTGTAGACGTATCCGTTGGAGAACTTCGCGTACTGCCGGCCCTGTGCGGTGGGCAGCACGTCGGACCGGGCGGTGCCGAGTGGTCCGTTCGGTCCGCCGGAGTGCGACCAGTGCCTGGCGATGATGTTGTCGTGCACCATGTTCAGCAGCTTCGTGGTCAGCGCCGCGAGATCCGCCACGTCGGATTCATCGATCGCGGGAAGTTGGCTGTTGTGTCCGCCCGAGGCGCCCGGAGTGCCTGCGGCGATGTCGCGGATCCGATCCATCAGCGCGTACGCGGCGTCGCCGGGGCAGGTGGTGTTGCCGACGTCGCGGTGTGCGAAGACGATCGGCAACCGCACCGCCTCGCCCCGGGCATACGGAGTGAACGAGGTGCCCTCCGAGTACATCGTGGTGGAGCCTTTGGGGTCCAGACCGGCGACCTTGGTGCGCCAGCCCACGAAAGCCCCGATCGCCTCGATCGCCGCGTCCGTCGGTTGTTCGGACTCGTAGTTGCCCATCAGCGCGACGCCCGAGGTGTTCTCGTTGAAGCCGCCCGCGTGTGCACCCTGCACGGGCCGGTCGAGACCGCCGGAGCGTCCTTCGAAGACCTGACCGTACTTGTCGACCAGCGCGTTGTACCCGATGTCGCACCAGCCCAACGTCTTCGCGTGATAGGTGTAGATCGCGCGGACGATCCCCGCCGACTCGGACTTGCTGTAGTCGTTGCGGCCCGCGGTGTGGTGCACCGTGACGCCGCCGAGGTTGTCGTCATAGGTCGGCTGGTCACAGCGGATGGACTCGTCGGCGCCCCACTGGGCGCGGGTGATGACGCTCGGCCCGCCTGGCAACGGCGCGGCGACGTCGTGCAGCGAGCCGTCGACGGCGCCGCGGCCCGGATCGATGAGCACGGCGGTCAGGTCTGCGACCTGCTGGGCCGGATCGTCCGGCCGCGGGACGGGTTGTCCGGCCGGAGTGTCCGGCTGGGCCGGATCGTCCGCGATCGGGCCAGGCTGCGCCACCGGCCGGATCGTCGGAGCCGCTGATTGCTCGCGGGTGACCAGCACCTGTACGGCGTTCGTGTTGCCGACGTAGATCGGTTCGGTCCCGTCGGTCGCGCCCGGGCCGGAACGGTCGGTGCGATGGGTGTCGACCGGTTCGGTCTCGTACCACGGCCCCCACGTGCCGTCGGGCTGCCGAGCGCGGATCGTGGCCTTGGTGTCCGCCAGCTTTTCGGCGGTGAGCGCGACCATGCTGAACGGCGTGTCGCTGGAGAGTTCTTTGACCTGGGCCCCCACCTGGCTCATCAATTCAGGGGTCACAGCCCCAGGAGACAGCGCGGGAGTGTCGGGCGTGGTTCCGGGCTGGAGCCGGCCGGGATCCGCGATGAATCGGACACTACCTGTGGTGGGTTGGGAAATTGTCTGAGCAGGAGAATTCGAGTTTTCGGCCCGCTGGCTCGAAGCGATCTCCGGGACGGAGGTTTGGTCGGAATTCGAGCTGGGTAGTCGTATTCGCTCGGATAGCCGTCCATCCGGTGGTAGCGGTGGTCGGTCCGGCATCGCGATGGACTCCGGAGTCGGCAGCATGCGCAGGTCGGAAAGGCGCAGCTCAGGCATGGTCAGCCCGGTGAGTTCGCGCAGCGGTAAGACGATATCGGGAGCCTGCGTGAGCGCTACCTCGGCCAGTTCGGCCGATACGGCGGCCAGTTCGCTGTTGGTGGCGGTGCGGTAGTCGGTGGAATCGCTGGGCGCGAGCGTGGCGAGCGGGGCCGCGACCGCGAGGGTGGTGACCACCGGGAGTACGTAGGGACGTTTCGGTTTGCGGTACCGCACGAGCGTCTCCAATCAGGTCGAACCAGTGATCATGAGTGATTCCGGGGTTACTTCCTGATGTATCAATGGTCACAATAGCCACAATTGTCACATTGCTAAACCTCTTGTTGAGGATTATGTGATTGCCTGAATGTAGCTCGTTGATTGCGCGTGGTCGGAGAACGTGTCCGAAAGGTTACGGATCAACCCCGTCCTGGAATGTCCTGGCAAGTGAACGAATGCATCGTAGAGCGAGCGTGCAGGGGACAAGAGTGCTGGTAATAAGGAGTTTCTTCGAACGTCGATCCCGGATGCGGAGTCGGCGAACCATCCGCCGCGCAGCGCTGAACTCCATGTTGCTCAGCGGCATCGGGCTTATCGCTGGCACAGTGCTGTCCAGCTGGCCGGAAGGGGCTCCCTACCGACCTTTGGTCGGGCCGGGGCACGGGCGCGGCATGAGTCAGGTCGGTGCGTTCGAGAGCGCGCGGCAGGGCTGGGGAGCCGAACGCATCCTCGCGCGCTACTACCCCGGTGCGGCGCTCGCCACCGTCGCGCCCGCAGCCGTCCGGGTGCGGCTCATGGCGCAGGACGACTCGTCCCTGGACGCCTTCGCCGCCGCCGGTGCGCGGGTGGCGGGCCGAGAAGTCACACCCGGCCAGGCCGCGCACCTGACGCCTCTGCCGGGCGGTGGCGCGAATGTGGTCGTCACGCACGGCTGCGACGGCGAGGTGCTGTGGCAGGCAGCGACCGACGACCCCTGGATTCACCCGATCGATCCCAGCACGAATCGCCCTGCGGCGGAACATCTCACGCTGTGTGGTGGTTCGGCGTATCGCGGTGCGCTCGGCGTCGCCCTCGAGGACGGCGCGGCCCGCACGATCAACCAGGTGGACGTCGAGGACTATCTGCTCGGTGTGGTCCCGGCCGAGGTGCAGGCCAACTGGGCGGACAAAGGCGCGGCCGAGGCGCTGCGCGCCCAGGCGATCGCGGCGCGTTCGTATGCCCTTGCCGAACAACGTTATCCGTACGCGCGGACCTGCGACACAACTGCCTGCCAGCGGTATCCGGGTACCGCGAAGGAGGATTCGCGAACGTCGGCAGCGGTCGCGGCCACGGCAGGCGCCGTATTGCTGCGCGAAGGCCGGATCCTGCGGGCGGAGTACTCCGCCGCGCCGGACGGTGCGGAACCCGCCGGCATCGACACTCTCGACGTCGGCCCCGCGCCCGGTGAGCTGGTGACCACCGCCCCCACCGAGGATCCGCGCGAGCAGGCGTCGGTTACCGAGTCGGCGATCGACGCCGAATACCGCCGCATCGGCGGCGCGAGCAGCGGAATCGGTGCGCCGCTCGGTCCCGAGATGATCCTGCCGCAACGGGCGGGCACCTACCGGCACTACACCAACGGCGTCATCGTCGTGACGCCCGCGCTGGGCGCGCAGGTCGTCGACTACTCGCGGATGTTGCAAGTGGTGCCGGAAGCACCAGGAGCACAGGGGATCCCGCCCAGTCACGCACCTGCTGCGGGTGACTCGCCTCGACTTGGCGGTGCGGTGGGACTTGGTGGTGCGGCGGGATTTGGTGGTGCGGCCCAGCCTGGTGGGGCGACGCAGCCCGGTAGTGCGGCCCAGCCTGGTGGGGCGACGCAGCCCGGTGGTGCGGCCCAGCCTGGTGGTGCGGCCCAGCCTGGTGGTGCGGCCCAGCCTGGTGGTGCGGCGCAACCCGGTGGTGTGACGCAACCCGGTGGTGTGACGCAGCCTGGGGGTGTGGCGCAACCCGGTGGTGCGGCCCAGCCTGGTGGTGCGGCCCAGCCCGGAGGGGCGGCCCAGCCCGGGGGGTGACTCACCCCGGCGACGCGGCCCAGCCCCGGAGGGCGACTCAACCGACGGTGTCGCCGCACCAGGCGGTACAACGACGTCCGCTGGGCGTCCGCCAATGCTGGGGCGGTGCCCGCTGATGGCAGCGGCCGTAAGCGGGCACGGCCTCTGGCAGGCCGATGATTCGCCAACCGAGGTTCCAGCCGATCTGGTGTCTAGGGCACGGATTCTTTTGATGCGGCTGGTGGTGGCGCGGAACTCACATAGCGGGCTTTCGGCAGCCGCGTCCACGTTCGCGCTGCGCTGGCGGTCGAGAAATCGCGGCGAATCAGGGGTTGACCTTGACGTAACGTCAACTTGCATGCTCGTTATACCGACGAGAGCAAGGAGGGAGGACAGGTCATGGTCACCGGGGAATGGTCCATTCAGGATCTGGCGAAGGCGGCCGGTACCACCAGTCGCACGCTGCGTCACTACGGGCAGCTCGGGCTGTTGCCGCCCAGCCGGATCGGCGCCAACGGGTACCGCTACTACGACCAGGGCTCCCTCGTGCGGTTACAACGCATCCTGCTGCTGCGCGAACTCGGCCTCGGCCTTCCGGTCATCGCCGAAGTCCTCGCCGGAGAGCAGGACACCGCCGCCGCGCTGCGCACGCACCTGCAACTGCTTCGGCAGGAACAGGATCGGATCCGGCGGCAGATCGAGTCGGTGCAAACCACGCTGCACAAGACGGAAAGAGGTGAACAACTCGTGGCAGCAGAAGTTTTCGACGGCTTCGACCACACGAAGTACAAGGACGAGGTGATCGAACGCTGGGGCAAGGAGGCCTACGAGAGCGGCGACCGCTGGTGGCGCTCGATGTCCGACGCGGACCGGAAGGCCTTCCAGCAGACCCATCTCGACATCGCCGCCGACTACGGCCGGGCGCACGCCGACGGGCTCGCGCTCGACAGCGACGAGGTGCAGGCCATCGTCCAGCGCCACTACGACTGGATCGGCGTCGGCTGGCAGGGGCGGCCGGTGGTGAAGGAAGCGTTCATCAACCTGGGCGAGATGTACGTCGCCGACCCGCGCTTCGCGGTCAACTACGACGTGCACGGCGCGGGCACCGCCGAGTACGTGCGGGACGCGATGAAGATCTACGCCGAGCAGCGGCTGTAGATCCCGCCTTACCGACGGCCGGTACGCGCACCCGCGTACCGGCCGTCATTCATTCCGGGGTCGAAGTGCGGTCGCCCCGTCCGAGCGCGTGCATCAGTTGGTCTTCGGTGATCGGGGGGACCGGGAGTGGATGGGCGGCCTCCGCGCGTAGGCCGTCGAGTACCAAGCCGAGGTGGCGCCGCCAGGCTTCGGGGGCGATGTGACCCGTCGCCTCGACGATTCTGGTGTGTGACCAGGTGATGAAGGCGATGTCCTCGAGTACCCAGTCGGCGCGCAGGACGCCGGCTTCCTGGGCGCGGGCGATGATCCGGCGCATCAGGCCGTGGCCGTATTCCTGTGCCCGAGCGATGGCGCGGCTGGGGGCGGTGCGAACCGCCAGTTCGCTGAGTAGCCGGTCGGCGGCTTGCAAAGCGCAGACCCGCTCCACCAAGTAGACGAACGACTCCCAGGGATCGTCGATGGCCAGCGCGTCCTCGGCGATGCGGCTGCCCGCTTCGATCCGGTCCTCGACCGCGGCCGCGATGAGGTCGTCGCGGGTGGGGAAGCGGTTGTACAGGGTGCCGATGGCGACTCCCGCGCGCGCGGCGATCTCCTTCAGCGGTGCGTCGAGACCGCGTTCGGTGAAGACCGCGCGGGCGGCGGTCACGAGCGCGTCCCGATTGCGCTGGGCGTCGCTGCGTAACGGCTTGTCCACGGCCCGATCCTACAAATCCGGCTGACAAAGCCGGGTCACTCCATATGTTGAGCATGGGTTCAAGTTGCGATAGTCTCGACTGTGAACTTGAACTATGTCTCAACTTAAGCGGGAGGGAAAATGGCCGAGACGATCGCGATCTTCGGGTACGGCCCCGGGCTCGGTGTCGGCACGGGACGGCGATTCGGACGCGAGGGATTCCGGGTGGCGGTCATCGGGCGTGACCCCGAGAAGGCGCGGCGGCACGCCGAGGAGCTGACGGCCGAAGGCGTCGAAGCCGCCGCCTTCCCCGCGGACGTCACCGACGCCGCGCAGGTCACCGGGGTGATCGAGAACATCGAGGCGACCTTCGGGCCGATCGACGTGGCGATGCACGGCGCGGCGGGCAACATGAGCGACCGGCTGCCATCGACGCTGGAGGTGGACGTCCCCTCCCTCGCGGTGCCGATGGCGCTGAAGCTGCACTCACCGATCCTGGTGACAAGGGCCCTCGCGCCGGGCATGGTGGAGCGCGGCGACGGCGCGCTGCTGTTCACCTCGGGCTCTTCGGAGTATTTCCCGGCGCCCTATCTGGCGAACTTCGGCATCGCCCTGGCGGCGCAACGCGGTTACCTGCGCCAGCTGGAGATCGAACTACGCGGCACCGGCGTCTACGTCGGATTGCTGAACATCGGCGCGCTGATCGAAGGCAGCAAGGCCGCGCAGATCGTCGACGAACATCCCGAACTGATCCCCGAGGGTCTCGAGCTCGTACGGATCAGCGCGGACGAACTCGGTGACCACTACTGGCGGCTGTACACCGAGCGGGACGAGGTCGAACTCGACGTCGGCTTCCCGGCCTGAGCCCTGCCCACGCGTGGGAAAGCCGCCTTGATCGCGCCACGGCTCGAGGCGGCTCGCGGAGCGCTGCGAACACCGCGGAACCGGGCGCGACGAGCCGGCCAGGGGAGTAAACAGCCGGTCAGTTGCCAGCCGAATCCTTTCAGCGAACAACCGGCGAAATCCAGAGGTCGAGGGCGTGAAACCGGGTGCGGCGAGCGGTGCCGCTCGGCGCACTTCCGACTCCACCCGGACGCGCCGGGGACTTCCGATACTCTGGGCTCCCGTGACCGTCGCATCGTCCCCCGGTAACTCCGTCCATTCCGCCTCACAGTTCGATCTGATCGTCGTCGGCTCCGGATTCTTCGGGCTGACCGTTGCCGAACGCGCCGCCACCGTGCTGGGTAAACGGGTTCTGGTGATCGAACGGCGCCACCACCTCGGCGGTAACGCCTACTCGGAGCCGGATCCGGAGACCGGGATCGAGATCCACAAGTACGGCGCGCACCTGTTCCACACGTCCAACAAGCGAGTGTGGGACTACGTCACCGAGTTCACCGAGTTCACCGGCTACCAGCACCGCGTCTTCGCGATGCACAAAGGTCAGGCCTACCAGTTCCCGATGGGCCTGGGTCTGGTCTCCCAGTTCTTCGGCCGCTACTTCTCGCCGGAGGAAGCGCGCAAGCTGATCGCGGAGCAGGCCTCGGAGATCGAGACCAAGGACGCGCAGAACCTCGAGGAGAAGGCGATCTCGCTGATCGGCCGCCCGCTCTACGAGGCGTTCGTGCGCGACTACACCGCCAAGCAGTGGCAGACCGACCCCAAGGAACTGCCCGCGGGCAACATCACCCGGCTGCCGGTCCGCTACACCTTCGACAACCGCTACTTCAACGACACCTACGAGGGCCTGCCGCGCGAGGGCTACACGAAGTGGCTGGAGAACATGGCCGCCTCCGATCTGATCGAGGTGCGGCTGAACACCGACTGGTTCGAGGTGCGCGAGCAGCTGCGCGCCGAGAACCCGGACGCGCCGGTCGTCTACACCGGGCCGCTGGACCGCTACTTCGACTACAGCGAGGGTGAGCTGGGCTGGCGCACCATTGATTTCGAGACCGAGGTGCTGCCGGTCGGCGACTTCCAGGGCACCTCGGTGATGAACTACAACGACGCGGACGTGCCCTACACCCGCATCATCGAGCCCCGCCACTTCCACCCCGAGCGCGACTACCCCGCCGACAAGACCGTGATCATGCGGGAGTACTCGCGGTTCGCGCAGACCGGTGACGAGCCGTACTACCCGATCAACACACCGGAGGACCGGGCGAAACTACTGGCCTACCGTGAGCTGGCCAAGAAGGAGACCGCGGCGGCGAAGGTCGTCTTCGGCGGCCGCCTCGGCACCTACCAGTACCTGGACATGCACATGGCCATCGGCAGCGCGCTGAGCATGTTCGACAACGTGCTCCAGCCGCACCTCGCCGACGGCGCGCCGCTCGTGGACCAGGAGGCTTAGGAGCACGATGACCGCCCAATCCATTCTGGAAGACATGACCACCGAGACCCGTGCGAAGTCGCTGTTGCAGCGCATCATCCTGCCCCGGCCGGGTGAGCCGCTGGACGTGCGCACGCTCTACGTCGAGGAGTCGCAGACCAACGCCCGGCGCGCGCACGCGACCACGCGCACGTCGCTGTCGATCGGCGCGGAGTCCGAGGTCTCGTTCTGCACCTACTTCAACGCGCTGCCCGCGAGCTACTGGCGGCGCTGGAGCATCCTCTCGTCGGTGGTGCTGCGGCTGGAACTGGCCGGTCACGGCCGGGTGGACATGTACCGCTCCAAGGCCGACGGCTCGCGAATCCACGTGCAGGGCAAGGAATTCGCGGTCGCGACGGGCGCCGACTCGGTGGTGGTGGAATTCGAGACCGACCTGGCCCCGTTCGAGGACGGCGGCTGGATCTGGTTCGACATCACCACCGACACGGCGGTCACGCTGCTGTCCGGTGGCTGGTACGCGCCGGTCGAGGCGCCCGGCGAGGGCAGCATCGCGGTCGGCATGCCCACTTTCAACCGGCCCACCGACGCGGTGAAAACTCTCGCCGCCCTCGGCTCGGATCCGCTGGTGCTGGAGAAGATCGAAGCCGTCATCATCCCCGACCAGGGCACGAAGAAGGTCGTCGACGAGCCCGGATTCGCGGAATCGGCGGCGGCGCTCGGTGATCGCCTGTCCATCCACGACCAGCCCAATCTCGGCGGCTCCGGCGGCTACAGCCGGGTCATGTACGAGGCGCTGAAGACCAGCGACGCCGAGTACATCGTCTACATGGACGACGACATCGAGATCGAGCCCGACTCGATCCTGCGCGCGCTGGCCTTCGCCCGCTTCGCCAAGTCGCCGGTGCTGGTCGGCGGCCAGATGCTCAATCTGCAGGAGCGCTCGCACCTGCACGTGATGGGCGAGGTCGTCGACCGCGGCATCTTCATGTGGACCGCCGCGCCGAACGTCGAGTACGACCACGATTTCTCGAAGTACCCGCTCAAGGACCGGGACAACTCGAAGTTGCTGCACCGGCGCATCGACGTCGACTTCAACGGCTGGTGGACCTGCGTGATCCCGCGCCGCGTCGCCGAGGAACTCGGCCAGCCCCTTCCGCTGTTCCTGAAGTGGGACGACGCGGAGTACGGACTGCGCGCCCGCGCCGCCGGATACCCGACCGTCACCCTGCCCGGCGCGGCCGTGTGGCACATGGCCTGGAGCGACAAGGACGACGCCATCGATTGGCAGGCGTACTTCCACCTGCGCAATCGCCTGGTCGTCGCCTCGCTGCACCTGCCGGGCAACGGGCGCGCCATGGTCGTCAACACGATCAAGGCCACGCTGAAGCACTTGCTGTGCCTGGAGTACTCGACGGTCGCGATCCAGAACCTGGCCATCCGCGACTTCCTCGCCGGACCCGAACGGCTGTTCCAGCTGCTGCCCAGCGCGCTGGGCGCGGTGCACGAACTGCGCAAGCAGTACCCGGACGCGGTGATCCTGCCCTCCTCCACCGAACTGCCGCTGGCCAGCCACATCGGCGTCGGAGCTGTCGGCGAGCCCGCCAACCCGATCGCCAAGGTGGTCCGGCTGGCCAAGGGCGTGGTGCACAACTTCCGGCCCGCGCACACCGATCATCACCAGACCCCGCAGCTGAACGTGCCGACGCTGGACGCGCGCTGGTTCCTGCTCTCGCAGGTGGACGGCGTCACCGTCACCACGGCCGACGGCCGCGGCGTCGTCTACCGCAAGCGTGACCCCCGCCAGGCGCTCGGCCTGTTCAAGGAGGCCATGCGCCTGCGCAAGGAGCTGGCCGCCCGCTTCCCGGAGATGCAGCAGCGCTACCGCGCCGCCCACTCGCAGCTGACCAGCACCGCGGCGTGGGAGAAGGTCTTCGGCATCGACACGAAGGGTGAGCAGCAGTGAGTCTCGGAGCGAGCGCGGCCGACGACGCGGCGGTGAGCCTGCCGCCGCAGCGCGCGAACGGCCACGGCGGCCCGGTATCCGCGCCTCCTCTGGACGAGCGTGCCACGACCGCGCCCCCGGAAGTCGCGATCATCAACGCCGTGCAGGCCGCCCTCGGCGGCAAGCCCGCCGTGGTGTCCGCCGCGCGCGGCATGTCGCACTTCGGTGAGCACGCGCTCGGCTGGATCGGCATCGCCGCCGCCGGCTGGCTGGTGGACAAGCCGCGGCGCAGACAGTGGGCCGGGGTAGCGGTCGGGGCGGTCGGCGCGCACGCGGCCTCGATCGTGATCAAGCGCGTCGTTCGCCGTCCGCGCCCGAACGACCCATCGGTGCAGGTCAACGTGGGGACGCCGAGCAAGTTGAGTTTTCCGTCCTCGCACGCGACCTCGACCACCGCGGCGGCCGTGTTGCTCGGCAGATTGACCGGGCTACCCTTGCCAGCGGTGCTCGTCCCCCCGATGCTGCTTTCCCGGGTGGTCCTCGGGGTGCACTACCCCTCCGACGTGCTCGCCGGTTCCGCGCTCGGCGCCGCGTCCGCCGCCGCCCTGCTCGCCGCCGAAAAGAGACTCGACAGTGACCGCACAAGAAAGAGCCTTGGTTGACATGAGTGAAGAGCCGACCGGCGCCGACCTCGCCGAGGCGGTAGTCAAGGGTCCGCCCAAGACGCTGGCCGGCGGTCTGTTCAAGGCAGTCCGTCCGCGGCAGTGGGTCAAGAACGTCCTGGTGCTCGCCGCCCCACTGGCCGCGGGCACGGCCACCGACGTCAACGTGCTCGCGCCCGTCGGCATCGCCTTCGTGGTGTTCTGCATGGCGGCCTCGGGCATCTACCTGGTGAACGACTCGCTCGACGTGGAAGCCGACCGGGCGCACCCGACCAAGCGGTTCCGGCCGATCGCCGCGGGCGTCGTCCCGGTGAACCTGGCCTACCTGCTGTCGGCGGCGCTGCTGGCCGGATCGATCGCGGGATCCTTCCTCGCGTCCTGGCAGCTGGCCGTCGTGATGGCGGTCTACATCGGTATCCAGCTGGCCTACTGCTTCGGACTCAAACACCAGGCCGTGCTGGACATCTGCATCGTGTCCTCGGGCTTCCTGCTGCGCGCCGTTGCCGGTGGCGCGGCGGCGGATATCGAGCTGTCGCAATGGTTCCTGCTGATCATGGCGTTCGGCTCGCTGTTCATGGCGGCGGGCAAGCGCTACGCGGAACTGCAGATCGCGCTGGGCACCGGCGCCAAGATCCGCAAGTCGCTGGAGTACTACACGCCCACCTACCTGCGCTTCATCTGGACCCTGGCCGCGACGGCGGTGGTGGTGTTCTACGGGCTCTGGGCGTTCCAGCAGGACGGCATCAAAGACACCAATTGGTTCGCGATCTCGATGATCCCGTTTACCATCGCAATCCTGCGTTACGCGGTCGACGTCGATGGGGGCGAGGCCGGAGAACCAGAGGAGATCGCGCTGGGGGACCGAATCCTCCAGTTCCTCGCAATCGCCTGGATCGGAGCGGTAGGTGTCGCTGTCTATCTCACCTGACGAGATGCTGGTGGCGGAGCAAACGGAATACGCGGCGAGGCGGTCGGCCGATGAGCCGACGGGCTCCGTGTCGCGGTTCGTACGTCTATCCCGAGCCACGTTCGTCGGTGGGATCGTCCTCACCGTTGTCCTTTTCGCGATCGGAGGCTGGCAGCGGCGGTGGATCGCCGACGACGGTCTCATCGTGCTGCGCACCGTGCGCAACCTGCTGGCGGGCAACGGTCCCGTCTTCAACGCGGGCGAGCGCGTCGAAGCCAACACGAGCACCGCGTGGACCTATCTGGTCTGGTTCTTCAGCTGGCTGACCCAGGCGCGGCTCGAGTACGTGGTGCTGGGCGTCGCGCTCACGGTGTCGCTGGCCGCGGTCGTGTTCGCCATGCTCGGCTCGGCGCGGCTGTGGGGCGGCACTCGCGCCGGGCTGTTGCTGCCCGCCGGTGTGCTGGTCTACATCGCACTGCCTCCGGCCCGCGACTACGTCACCTCCGGCCTGGAGAGCGGTCTGGTGATCTGCTGGATCGGCCTGCTGTGGTGGCAGCTGATGCGCTGGAGCCAGGCGAAGACGGTGCGCCTGCCCGGCCTGCTCGGAGTGGTCTTCCTCGCCGGGCTCGCTCCGCTGATCCGTCCGGAGATGACGCTGGTCGGCGCGCTGGCGCTGTTGATGATCTTCCTGGCCCCCATGCCGGAGAGCAAGCTGCGGCCGATCGTGCTGCGCGCGGCGATCGTCGCGGTGGCCGGGCTGGTCCCACTGGGCTACCAGATCTGGCGGATGGGCTACTACGGCCTGCCCTACCCGAACACCGCCGTCGCGAAAGACGCGGGCGGCGCCAAGTGGGGGCAGGGGTTGACCTACCTCTGGGACCTGGTCGGCCCGTACTTCCTGTGGGCGCCGCTGCTGGTGCTGTTGCTCGCCGGTGTGCTCGCCGCACGCGGGCGCGCGGGCGGGACCGCGGACTCCGATGGCGAACAGACGCGCGGATGGTCCGTCGGCCGAGTTCGGGAGCGGCTGCGCTCGCCGGGTGCCGTGGTCGCTCTGGTCCTCGTGAGCGGTTTTCTCCTGACCTTGTACGCGCTGCGGGTCGGCGGCGACTTCATGCACGGCCGAATGCTGCTGCCGCAGCTGTTCCTGCTGGTGCTTCCGGTCGCGGTACTTCCGATCCGGGTGCCCGTCGGCGGTGTGCGCGCGGACTGGTCCTTCGCGGCGCTGGCGGTCGCGTTCGTCGGCGTCGCGGGCTGGGCGCTGTTCGCTGCCGACACCACCGCGATCAAGACCGGCACCAAGATCACCTCGACCGGCATCGTCGACGAGCGCGTGTACTACGTGCTCAACACCGGGCACGATCACCCGATCCTGGCCGAGGACTACCTGGACTATCCGCGCATCCGCGCGATGGTCAACGACATCACCGCCAGCCCGAACGGCGGCCTGCTGCTGAATTCGCCCTCGTTCATGTTCTGGTATGTGGCTCCGCCGCCCCAGCCCATTCCGGCAGGTGGCGCCGGGCACACGGTCTACTTCCTGAACCTCGGGATGACCAGCATGAACGTCCCGCTGGACGTGCACGTGATCGACCCGATGGGCCTGGCCTACCCGCTGGCGGCGCACACCGACCGGCTCGTCGACGGCCGGATCGGGCACGACAAGAGCCTGTACCCGGACTGGGTGGTGGTGGACACCGGCATGGTGGACAAGAAACCGTGGATGCCCTGGTATCTCGACGAGAAGTGGGTGACCCAGGCGCGCACCGCGATGTCCTGCCCCGATACCCAGGCGCTGCTGATCTCCTCCCGCGACCCGCTCACCTTCGAGCGCTTCCGGCACAACGTACGCAACGCGCTGCGGTTCGCGAAGTACCGCATCGACCGGGTACCGAAGTACGAGATCCAGCGGTGCGGACTGGCCGATCCGTTCCCGCAGCCGATCGCGCGACGCTGAACCGAGGAAGTACGCCGGGCCCGGAGCACGCCGCCCCATGGCCCGTCGTGCGGGTTCGACAAAAGTGGCGTACGCCGCTTTATCTCTTTTTGATAACGCCGCCGTGCCGGTACCGATATACGCTACGACCGTATGCCCGGCCTGGCGTCCATGGGTCGCGGGCATCGGCGGGTTACCGTGTGGACGGCTTGCCGCTGTCGCTTGTGAAAAACGAAAGGTCGAAACTGATGCGAGGCGTTATCGGGCGTCGTCTTAATACTCGAAAAGCAGGGTCCTGGCTCAAGCGGTCCGTGCTGGTGTCGCTGGCTGTTCTGCTGCCGCTCGGGGTGTCGGTGGCAGGCCCCGCCGCCCCGGCGTCCGCGGCGTTCAATCCGGATGGCTTCGACTTCTGGGTCGATTCCGAGATGGGGCCGATCAAGTCGCGCGTCTTCCGCGCCGCCGACGGCAACACCGGGCGCGTGGTGTACGCGCTGGACGGTATGCGGGCGCGCACGGATCTCAACGGCTGGGAGATCGACACCGAAGTCGTGCGCGAACTCACCAAGTGGAACATCAACGTGGTCATGCCGGTCGGCGGCCCGTCCAGCTTCTACGCCGACTGGAACGGTCCCAGCGACTTCTTCGGCCTGGGCAGCTCGGGCTCCTCCTCCACCGGCTCGGCGAACTCCGGCTCCGGCCTGCTGACCGGTTCCGCGGGCGGACCGGGCAAGGCCAGCACCTACAAGTGGGAGACCTTCCTCACCAACAACCTGCGCTGGGCGTTGCGCGACCGGCTCGGGTTCAACCCGAACGGCAACGGCGTGTTCGGCCTGTCCATGGGCGGCAGCGCCGCGCTCACCTTGGCGGCCTACCACCCCGACCAGTTCCGTTACGCCGGTTCGTACTCCGGTTACCTGAACATCTCGGCGCCGGGCATGCGCGAGGCGCTGCGTGTCGCGATGCTGGACGCAGGCGGTTTCAACATCGACGCGATGGCGCCGCCGTGGGGCCCGCAGTGGCTGCGGATGGACCCGTTCGTGTTCGCGCCGCGACTGAAGGCCAACAACACACGCCTGTGGGTCTCCGCCGGTAGCGGTCTGCCGACCGCGGCCGACGGCCTGAGCTTCAACACGCTCAACGCGATGGGTCTGGAAGCGCTGGCGCTGGCCAACACCCGGGCCTTCCAGGTCCGCATGCTGACTCTGGGCGCGAACAACGTCACCTACGACTTCCCGGCCGTGGGTGTGCACAACTGGAACTACTGGGCCGAAGAGGTCTACCGGATGATTCCGGATCTGTCCGCGAACATCGGGTAATAAGCCCGTAGTCGAGACCCGAAGACCGCTTTGCGCCACTGGCGCAAAGCGGTCTTTCGGCTTTCGGACGGTGATCCGTGGCTACGTCGGCAACGAATGGAAGAGAAAACGGCTTCGGTAGTTGTGGTCTGGATCACCATCCAGCAACATGAAGGCATTCGTCGCCGATTGATAGGCGAACAACATGCACTGAGGTCGACCCGTCCGCGACTCGGCGGAGGTCGCGTCCCGGTGTCCGATGAGGGTGCTGGTGGAGATCGCTAGACATTTGCCGATCAGGCCGCCCGAGGGAAAGGTCGAATGTGATGCGAAGTGCGGGCAGGAAGCGCGGACCCGATAGGTCCCGAACCGCCGGTTCGTGGTTACGGCGGTCCGTCCTCGGCGTCGCGGTCGCGATGCTCTTGCCGCTCGGCACGACCATCGCGGGCACCGGTGCCACGGCGTCGGCGGCGTTCAACCCCGCCGCCTTCGACTTCTGGGTCGAATCCGGCATGGGGCCGATCAAGACCAGGATTCTGCGCGCCGCGGACGGCAACACCAATCGCGTCGCCTACGTGCTGGACGGCATGCGTGCGCCGGAGAATCTGAACGGCTGGGAGATCGAGACCAACATCCCGGAAGTACTGGCCAGCTGGAACATTAACGTAGTCATGCCGGTCGGCGGCATGTCGAGCTTCTACGCCGACTGGATCGCGCCGAGCGAATTCTTCGGCATCCCGGCGGGCAGCGGCTCCAGCAGCGGTTCCGGCGGTCTGAACGGGTTCGCGGGCGGGCCGGGCAAGAGTTACCGGTACCAGTGGGAGACCTTCCTGACCAACAACTTGCGCTGGGCGCTGCGCGACCGGCTCGGGTTCAACCCGTATCGCAACGGCGCCTTCGGTTTGTCGATGGGCGGCAGCGCCGCGCTGACCCTCGCGGCTTACCACCCGGACCAGTTCAGCTTCGCGGGCTCGTTCTCCGGCTACCTGAACAACTCGGCGCCGGGCATGCGCGAGGCGATTCGCGCCGCCATGTTGGACGCGGGCGGCTACAACGTGGACTCGATGGCCCCACCGTGGAGCCCCCAGTGGCTGCGCATGGACCCGTTCGTGTTCGCGCCCAACCTCGTCCGCAACGGCACCCGTCTGTGGGTCGCCGCCGCCAGCGGCCTGCCCGCCGCCACCGACCCACCGAGCTTCGGAACCCTCAACGGCATGGGACTGGAGACCCTGGCGCTGGCGAACACCCGCGCGTTCCAGGTCCGGATGTCGACGCTGGGCGGCGGCAACGCGGTCTACTCCTTCCCCCCGTTCGGAATTCACGCCTGGAACAACTGGTCCGACGAGGCCAAGCGAATGATCCCGGATATGTCGGCGCACATCGGCTGAGTTCGATTCGCGGCGCGTGTTGGTTTCGCGGCGCCTGTGTGGGTTTGCAGCGCCTGCGGCGCTGCGTGTTCGCGGCCCTCTTATGGCTCGTGTCCGAACGGGCGAGATTCGCGACTTCGTCGCATGCGCTTCGCCCGCCCGGACACGAGCCGGGCCGCGAACGGCGCTCGTAAGACTCGCACCCGAGAGGGTTCCGATGGTGCGAATCTCGCGCTTTTGCTCAGGTTTACCGGCAAGAACGGCGTTCGTTGGATTGTCGGATTGTGCTGGTCGGTGAGCCCTACTCGAGAGTTGATGCCGGAGGCGCTGGATGACGCACGGGTGCCAGGAGTGGTCGAGCTACGGGCTCGGCCGCCCCGGCGGGGCCTGCCTAGCGTTTGCTATGTGATCGCTGATGTATGGTCATCGGTGGTAGTAGTTGTTTGCTCGAGGTTCGCACCGTGGCAATCACAGCAGATCTCGGGCCCGATCACGGTCCGGTCACGGGCCGGAAGCGGGAATGCATCCCGTCTCCTGGACGCGCGTCCGGGCAGCCGGGTGTGGCCGATGTCGGGATTGCGAAGATCTCGGGTCGGTGACAGTTCTCGCCCGGAGCGCAAATATCTTGCGATCCAGGACGACATCACCGGGAGAACGCGATAAGGTCACCGCATCATTACCTTGCGTGAACGGATGGATTTCGGCCAGTGGAAAGACCCCGGATCTTGCTAAAGCGAAGGGCGTCGAATATCGTCCAGCGAGCGCAAGTGTGACCAGATCGTTGTAGCGCCGTCACGGAATCGGATTGTCGGGACCGGGTCCGTGACGCGCGTCTCGTTGGCAACACGGGTGCCGCTTCGCCCCTCGGGTGGCGGATGGCACCACAACAGCAGAAAGAGAGCAGGATTCATGCGTTTCGGCAGGGCGGCCGCGCCGAAGAGAACACCGTCGGGACGGCGAGGCGCGCCTCGTAGTTGGCGTAATCGAATTCTGGCTGTCGGTGCCGCCGTACTGGCGCTACCGACCGCCGCAGGCCTGGCGACCCCGACTCTCGCCACCGCGGCGCCGTCGGCGCACGCACCGGTGTTGCGAGCACCCGCGGGTGGCTTCGAGGACCTGATGGTCCCCTCGAGCATGGGCCCGATCAAAGTCCAGGTGCAGTGGGCCTCGCGCGGCGGCAACGCGGCGCTCTACCTGCTCGACGGTCTGCGCGCTCGCGACGACCGCAACGCCTGGTCGTTCGAGACCAACGCGTTGCAGCAGTTCGCAGGCGACAACATCACCCTGGTGATGCCGGTCGGCGGCCAGTCCAGCTTCTACACCGACTGGTACGCGCCGTCGAACCTCAACGGCCAGAAGACCACCTACAAGTGGGAGACCTTCCTCACCAAGGAACTCCCTGCCTTCCTGGAGGGCTACGGCGTCTCGCGCACCAACAACGCGGTCGTCGGCCTGTCCATGGGCGGTAGCGCGGCGCTCGCTCTCGCGGCCTACCACCGCGATCAGTTCAAGTTCGCCGCCTCCTACTCGGGCTACCTGAACATCTCCGCGCCGGGTATGCGCGAGGCGATCCGCATCGCGATGCTGGACGCCGGCCGCTACAACGTCGACTCGATGGCGGCGCCGTGGAGCTCGCAGTGGCTGCGGATGGACCCGTTCGTGTTCGCGCCGCAGCTGCGCGGTCTGCCGATGTACATCTCGGCGGCCAGCGGCCTGCCGGGTCAGTTCGATCAGCCGAACTCGGCGGTCGGGGTGTTCAACACCGGTAACGCCATGGCGCTGGAAGCCCTGTCGCTGGTGAACACCCGCGCGTTCCAGGCTCGCCTGAACTCGCTGGGTATCCCGGCCCGGTTCGACTTCCCGGCCGCGGGCACCCACTCCTGGAAGTACTGGGAGGGCCAGCTGTTCGCCTCGCGCAACATGATCCTGGACGCCACCGGCGCCTGGTGATCTGAGCCACCTGCACGCATTCAGGCCGCACCGATTCGGTGCGGCCTGAATTGCGTTCGGGGGCAGTCCCGATCGCGACATAGCGAACAGAGTTTGCTGCGCAGCGCGTGTCTTCAGTGATCATTGCTATAACGAGAGTACAAAGCTCTTGTGGCAGGGATTATGTGCGGTAGCTGGGGCACACGTGGGCGTCTCGGCGTTCGGTCGGCACGCGAGCGGCTCATGCTGCTCGCCACCGCACTGGTTGTCCCCCTAGCCGCGAGCATGTCCGTCGAGGCTCCCGCCGCCGCGGAACCCACGGTGGCCGCAGCCGCGCCCGCGCTCGAGAAGGTGCGGTGGCTCAGTGACCGTCGCGTCGCGATGTGGGTGACCTCGCCGTCCATGGGCGTGCCGATCCAGGTGCAGCTGCTTCTGGCCAGGGACTGGAACGCCCGCCCCGAGGCCCGTTTCCCCGTCCTGTTCCTGCTCGACGGCCTGCGTGCGACCGACGACGAGAACGGTTGGACGAAGGAGGCGGGGGCGGTCGATTTCTTCGCCGACAAGAACGTCACCGTCGTGCTGCCGGTCGGCGGGCAGTCCAGCTTCTACTCCGACTGGCTCGAGCCGGACAACGGCCGCACCTACAAGTGGGAGACCTTCCTGACCAAGGAGCTTCCGCCGCTGCTCGAGAGTCACTGGCGGGCGACGAACGTGCGGGGAGTGGAAGGTCTGTCGATGGGGGGCACGGCCGCGATGTTCCTCGCCGCCCGCAATCCCGGCTTCGTGCGGCACGCCGCGTCGTACTCCGGCTTCCTGACCACGACGACGCTGGGCATGCCACAAGCTATCGAGTTCGCCATGCGCGACGCGGGCGGATTCGACTCCGCCGCCATGTGGGGCCCGCAGACCGGCCCGGCGTGGGAGGCACACGACCCGTACGCGCTGGCCGACAAGCTGCGGGGGGTCAGTCTCTACGTCTCCAGCGGCAGCGGCGCGATCGGTCCCTACGACCAAGCCCTGGGCATTCCGGGAATCAGCACCAACGTCGCGGGCATGGGATTGGAGATCCTGTCCCGGCTCACCTCGCAGAACTTCGTGACCAAGCTGTCCAAGCTGGCCATCCCGGCACAGGTGAACTACCGCCCCTCCGGTACCCATTCCTGGCCGTATTGGGATTTCGAGATGCGTCAGTCCTGGAACCAGGCGGCGCTCGCGCTGGGCGTCGACCAGGGCAAACCGAACTGCCAGACCAGCGGCGCGATCGGTGCGGTGGCCGCCGCGACCGGCTGGCTCGGGGAATGCCTCACCGGCGAGTACGCGGTGGCGGGTGGAACGGCTCAGGACTTCAAGGGCGGCCGGGTGTTCTTCACCCCGGACAGCGGCGCGTACCCGGTCGGCGGCGTGCTCGGCGCCGGTTACCAGGCGGCCGCCGGACCCACCGGCGCGCTCGGGTTGCCGACCAGCGAGGAGCGCGCGCCGGCGGACGGCCGCGGCAGGTTCCAGACCTTCCAGCACGGCTCGCTGTACTGGACGCCGCAGACCGGCGCGCACATGGTCCGTGGCGCGATCCTCGAGGAGTGGGCCAAGCAGGGGTTCGAGCGCGGCCCCGCCGGCTACCCGATCGCACCGGAGATCAGGACGCCGAGCCGCGACGGTGCGGTGCAGGCGTTCGAGAACGGTCCGTTCTACTACAGCCAGGGCACCGGCGTGCACCGTGTCCAAGGACTCATCTTCGACAAATACGCCCAGTTGGGCTTCGAGAACAGCCCGCTCGGATTCCCGCTCGCCGAGGAGCAGGCGCTGAGGGATCTGGGCCGGTTCAGCCGCTTCGAGGGCGGCAACATCTACTGGAGCCCGGTGTCGGGCGCGTGGGCGGTCCGCAATGGCCCGATCCTGGACGCCTGGCGCGAGACCGGTTACGAGAACGGCAAACTGGGCTATCCCACCGGTGACGAGTTCCCCATCTCCGAGGGCTTGCAGCAGAACTTCCAAGGAGGATTCATCACGGTGCGCGACGGCAAAACGGAAGTCCACAGCCTGTGAGAGCCGGTCGAGACACGATGCGAGATCACCCGCCACGTGACGGACGCAGCCCGGCTCGAACACGAGCTATGAGAGGCCCGCGAACGCGCCGTGCGAGGGCGCGGCAAATCAGACACAGCTAGCCTGGGGGGCGACCCGACCCCCGCTCAGCGACAGATCGAGGACAAGAATTCATGCATCGGACCCGTGGAAAGGTATTCGGCGTGGTTGCGGCGATCGCTGCGACCGGCCTGCTCGCCGCGTGCGGCGACAATGATTCGACCGCGACGAGCACGCCGACGCCTACCCGCACCACGGCGGCGGCGACAACGACGCCGTCTGCCGCGCCGTCGCCCGCCGATACGGGGCAGCCCGCTCCCGCGCCGGAGGAGCCGCCCACGACGACCGTGGCGCCCGAGCGCCCGCAGCCGGTGCCGACCGAAGCCGTCCCGCCCGCGGACACCTCCAAGCTCACCGACAAGGACAAGCGGTTCCTCGACGAGCTGTCCAAGCAGGGTGTCACGCCCTCGACCCCGGACATCGCGCTGAGCATCGGCGCCTACGTCTGCCAGGGCACCGCCGCAGGCGCGTCCGACCAGGATCTGATGACCTTCGTCAACGCCATGGCGGGTTCCGATCCGTCCTTCGATCCGGCCAAGATGCCGGTGGAGAAGGCCGGGCAGATCTACATCTCGACCGCTCGCGCCACGTACTGCCAGTGAGTTCGCGTGCCCGTTCGACCTCCCGCCGGTCCAAGCCGGCGGGATGTCTCGTCGCGGTCGGCGTCGTCCTGCTGATCGTTCTGGTGGTCCTGCTGCTGTGGTATCTGTTCGCGGGGCGTTTGCGCCCGCCCGGCCCGGGGCCGAAGCCGCCGGAACGGCCGACCTCGCAGCCCGCCAGCTGTCCGGACGTGCAGATGATGTCGGTGCCCGGCACCTGGGAGTCGAACAGCTTCGACGATCCGCACAATCCGACCGCCAATCCGGTGTCGCTGATGCTCAATGTCACCGGCCCGATCGCCCAGCGGTTCCCGAGTGACCGGGTGGAGGTATACACCGTTCCGTACGTCGCGCAGTTCTCCAATCCGGTGGCGATTCCGCCGGACGGCCAGCAGTCCTACAACAACAGCCGATCCGAGGGCACGCAGCGGATGATCGACGTCATGGCGGCACGTCACCGGGAGTGCCCGTTGACGACGTACGTGCTCGCGGGATTCTCCCAGGGGGCGGTGATCGCGGGTGACGTCGCCGCGCAGATCGGCGCGGGCGACGGCCCTGTGCCCGCCGACCTGGTGCTCGGCGTGGCTTTGATCGCCGACGGACGCCGCACCGGGGAGAACGGTCCGGGCCAGGCGATCCAGATCGGCACGCCTCCGCCCGGGGTGGGTGCCGAAGTAGCGCTGAGGGGGTTGAACGTGCCCGGCATCACGATGACCGGTCCGCGTCAAGGGGGCTTCGGCGCGCTGGCCGATCGCACCTACACGATGTGCGCGCCGGGCGATCTGATCTGCGACGCGCCGCGGGAGGCACTGAGCCCGTGGAACATCCTCGGCAGCGTGAACGCCCTGGTCCGCGCGGCGGGGAACCCCGTGCACGCCCTCTACAACGGTTTCGTCGTAGACGGCGACGGCACCACCGCGACGCAGTGGACGGCCAACTGGGCCGCAGGTCTCATCGAAGCAGCGCCGCATCCCCCTCATTCGTGAAAATTCACAGGCCGTGAGATACCCCGCACCCGATTGGCGTGACAAGCACAACTCGAGTCGGGAAGCACGCTGTAAAGTGCGCTGGTGATCGCGACGCCGGGCGCCAGCGCAGCGCAGACCGAGGGCGGGCGTCGCGCCCGTATTTTCCTTACAGCCAGGAGCATGAGTTCATGACAGAAGCCGCCGCACCGGCCACCACGGAGAGCCGTGACGCGGATGCTGCGTTGACCGCGCTGGGCACTCCGCTGCGCCCGTTCCGCTTCGCGGCGGCCGGCGAGGGAAACAAGCAGGAGGGCGGTGCGCGCAAGTTCGTGCAGACCGCTCAGCAGGCCGAGGAGTACGGCTTCGACACCTTCGTGGTGCCCGATCACCTCGGCGAGCAGATCGGGCCGATCGCGGCGCTCGGCGCGCTGACCCAGGCCACCGAGAAGATCCGGCTCGGTACGTCGGTGCTGGCGAACGGCTTCCGCCACCCCGTCGTGCTGGCCAAGGATCTGGCGACCATCGACGTGCTGTCCAAGGGCAGGCTCGAGGTCGGCCTCGGTGCGGGCTGGATCAAGGAGGAGTTCGAGAACGCGGGCATTGCCTACGAGTCGCCAGGTGTCCGGCTGGAGAAGCTGGACGAGGCGCTCACCATTCTCGACGTGCTACTGCGCGGCCAGGAGTGCACCTTCGAAGGCAAGCACTACCAGGTCCGCGGCATCAAGGGGACGCCGCGGCCGCGGCAGGGCCCGCGCCCGCCGATCTGCACCGGCGGCGGCGGTCCGAAGATGCTGCGCCTGGCCGCCAAGCACGCCGACATCGTCTCCGTCGTTCCGGTGACCACCAAGAACGGCAAGGGCCTGCTCTCCGGCATCACCATCGAGAAGGCCGTGGAAAAGGTGAATCTGATCAAGGAGGCCGCCGGTGACCGGTTCGCCGACATCGAACTGAACTGGGCCATCACCGCCGTCGTGATCACCGACGATCGCGAGAAGACCGCGGAGATGGCGTTGTCGGCGTTGGACCGGGGACTGCACCCGAACCTGGAGGTCGACGTTCAGCTGTCCGTCGAGGACATCCTGAACTCGCCCTACGTGGCGATCGGGACATTCGAGGAGATCGCCGAGCAGATCCGCCGTGTGCGGCAACTCACCTCGATGTCCTACGTCGGTGTATTCCCCACCCAGATGGACGCGTTCGCCCCCGTTATTCCCCTGCTGCGGGACGAGTGAGCCGGTCTTCTCTGTAACATGACCCTGGTTTGAGTACATCTAGCCGATAGCGGTCACCGCGCAGACCGCACAAAATCTGCAGGCCGGCTCTGCACTTGGAGCACCCGCGGGCGAAAGCGAGTCGGGGCCTCACAGGTAAAAGCGGCGTTCTCGCCGTCTTGCTGCGTGTGCCTCGGAGGAGAAGAAGGAATGGAAGAGACTTTCGACGACTACCTGGACGAAACCGGGAACATCCGCATTCCCGAGGATCACACCCTGGTTGATCACGTCGAGAAGCACACCCGGAACGACGCGAACACCCTGGCGTATCGCTACATCGACTACTCGCGCGAGCGCGACGGCGAGGCGCAGGAGCTGACGTGGCGTGAGTTCGGTATTCGGCTGCGCGCGGTGGCCGCTCGACTGCAGCAGGTGACCAACCCGGGCGACCGGGTCGCGATCCTCGCGCCGCAGGGCTTGGACTACGTGATCTCCTTCTTCGCCGCGATCTACGCGGGCACCATCTCGGTCCCGCTGTTCGACCCGGACGAGCCCGGTCACACCGATCGCCTGCACGCGGTGCTGGGCGACTGTGAGCCCTCGGCCATCCTGACCGCGAGCTCCTCCGCGGCCGGGGTCCGGCAGTTCTTCCGCTCGCTGCCCGCCGCCCAGCGCCCGCGCATCATCGCGGTGGACGCGATCCCGGACAGCGTCGGCGAGAGCTGGGTGCGGCCGGACATCGCGATCGACGACATCGCCTACCTGCAGTACACCTCGGGCTCCACCCGGGTGCCCGCCGGTGTCGAGATCACCCACCGCGCGGTGGGCACCAACCTGCTGCAGATGGTCGACGCGATCAACCTGGACTGGAACTCGCGCGGCGTCACCTGGCTGCCGCTGTTCCACGACATGGGCCTGCTGACGGTGATCCTGCCCGCCGTGGGCGGCAAGTACATCACCATCATGTCGCCGAGCGCGTTCGTACGCCGCCCCTACCGCTGGATCAAGGAACTGGCCGCGGTCTCCGACGGCGCCGGAACCTTCGCCGCCGCGCCGAACTTCGCGTTCGAGCACGCCGCGGCGCGTGGTCTGCCGAAGAACGGCGAGTCGCTGGATCTGTCCAACGTCATCGGTCTGATCAACGGCAGCGAGCCGGTGACCACCTCGTCGATGAAGAAGTTCAACGAGGCGTTCGCCCCCTACGGCCTGCCCAAGACCGCGATCAAGCCCTGCTACGGCATGGCCGAGGCGACGCTGTTCGTCTCCGCCACCAAGGCCGAAGACGAGGCGAAGGTCACCTACGTCGACCGCAAAGAGCTCAACGCGGGCCGCATGGTGAAGGTCGACCCATCCCACGAAGACGCGATCGCGCAGGTGTCCTGCGGTTATGTCGCGCTCTCGCAGTGGGCGACGATCGTCGATCCGGAGTCGGTGGAGTCCGGTGGCGGCGGCCGGGAGCTGCCCGACGGGCACGTCGGCGAGATCTGGCTGCACGGCAACAACATGGGCATCGGCTACTGGGGTCGTCCCGACGAGACCGCGGCGACGTTCCAGAACAAGGTCACCGAGCGCCTGCCGGAGGGCAGCCACGCCGAAGGCACCGAGCCGGACGCGAACTGGATGCGCACCGGCGACTACGGCGTGTACTTCGAGGGCGAGCTCTACATCACCGGCCGCGTCAAGGACTTGGTGATCGTGGACGGCCGCAACCACTACCCGCAGGACCTGGAGTTTTCCGCGCAGGAGGCAAGCACCGCGCTGCGGCCCGGCTTCGTCGCGGCCTTCTCCGTGCCCGCCAACCAGCTTCCGCCCGAGGTGTTCGAGCAGGGCAGCCATTCCGGCCTCCAGTTCGACGCCGACGACGCCTCCGAACAGCTGGTCATCGTGGGCGAGCGGGGTCCGGGTGCGGGTAAAGCCGATCCGCTGCCCATCGCCGACGCGGTGCGCGCGGCGGTCTCGCAGCGCCACGGCGTGACCGTTCGAGACGTGCTGCTGGTGCCCGCGGGCTCGATCCCGCGCACCTCCAGCGGCAAGATCGCCCGCCGCGCCTGCCGGGCGGCCTATCTGGAGGGAACGCTGCGGGGTGGTTACACCCAGCAGGCTTTCCCCGATGCACCGGAAGAGTAATTGCCAGGGGCGGCCTCGGACCGACCATCGACGCTCGGCGCCGACCTTCCCACGCGCCGGGCGTCATTTCACGGTACGCCCGGTACGCAGACAGGTAGCTTGAGGAATTGATGGCTGACAACGAGGGCACGCCCCCCCAGACGACCGACACCCCGTCCGCGGAGACCGTCGCCGACGCGGCGGCCCCGGCCGCGTCCGCCACGGGCGGCGCGCCGACCGACATGTCGGTGGCGGAGCTGCGTGAGTGGCTGCGGCGCTGGGTCTCCGAGGCGACCGGGCAACCGATCGAGCAGATCACCGTCGACCGGCCGATGGAGGAGTTCGGGCTCGCCTCGCGCGATGCCATCGCCCTCGGTGGCGACATCGAGGAACTGACCGGCGTGATGCTGAACGCGACGATCGTGTACCAGCATCCGACCATCGCCGCGCTGGCCGAGCGGATCATCAACGGTGAGCCGGACGTGCCGGAGGAATCCAAGGACGACGCCTTCTACACCGCGGGCTACCGTCCCGGCGAGGCGCACGACATCGCGATCGTGGGTCTGTCGACCCGACTGCCCGGCGCGGGAGACACCCCCGAGTCGACGTGGGATTTCCTCATCGGCCGCGGTGACGGCATCTGGGAGCGGCCGGAGGGACGCTGGTCGGAGTTCATGGCCGAGCCGCAGCTGGCGGAAGCGATCGAGAAGGCCAACACCAAGGGCGGCTACCTCGATCAGGAGGTCGTCAAAGGCTTCGATGCCGAGTTCTTCGCCATGTCGCCGGTCGAGGTCGAGCGGGTCGATCCGCAGCAGCGCCTGATGATGGAGCTGACCTGGGAGGCCCTGGAACACGCCCGGATTCCGGCCAGCGATCTCAAGGGCGAGCCGGTCGGCGTGTTCATCGGCTCCTCGGGCAACGACTTCATGCTGCTCGCGGCGCTCGGGCTGGGTAGCGAGCGCGATCCGAACGTGCCTGCGTCGGCCGAGGCGTACGCGATCATGGGCAGCGTCAGCTCCATCATCCCGAACCGGGTCTCCTACTTCTTCGACTTCCGCGGCCCGTCGGTGGCCGTCGACACCGCGTGCTCGTCGACGCTGGTCGCCGTGCACGAGGCGGTGCGGGCGCTGCGCAACGGCGAGGCCGACCTGGCGCTGGCCGGTGGCGTGAACATGCTGCTCGCGCCCATGGCCACGCTTGGTTTCGACGCCAACGGCGGCGTAGCCAAGGACGGCCACATCAAAGCGTTCTCCAGCGACGCGGACGGCATGGTCCGTTCCGAGGGCGGCGGGCTGGTGGTGTTGAAGCGCCTGGCCGACGCCGAGCGCGACGGCGACACGATCTACGCCGTGATCAAGGGATCCGCGGTCAACAACGACGGCCGGTCCAACGGCCTGCTCGCCCCGAACCCGGACGCGCAGGCCGAGGTCCTGCGCCGCGCCTACCGGGACGCGGGCATCGCACCGTCCTCGGTCGACTACATCGAGGCGCACGGCACCGGCACGCTGATCGGTGACCCGATCGAAGCGGACGCGCTGGGCCGGGTGGTGGGCCGGGGGCGTGACGCCGACAAGCCCGCGCTGCTCGGTTCGGCCAAGACCAACTTCGGTCACCTGGAGTCGGGCGCCGGTGCGGCGAGCCTGGCGAAGGTGGTGATGTCGTTGCAGCACAACGTCATCCCGCCGAACATCGGCTTCGCCGGCCCGAACCCCTACATTCCATGGGACCAGGCGCACCTGAAGATCGTCGACGAACCCACCGAGTTCCCGCGCTACAGCGGCAAGGCCACTATCGGTATCTCCGGCTTCGGCTTCGGCGGCACCAACGCGCACATCGTCGTGCAGGAGTACGTGCCTGCCGCGGCCGAGACCCAGGCGCCGTTCTCCGAGCTCGAGGCACAGCTGGACGAGGAAGCGCTGGAAGACCGGGAAGCGGAATCCGACGCCATCGACGCGGTGACCGAGGCGACCGTCGAAGCCGCCGCGCCCGTCGCCGAATGGACCTCCGAGCGCACCGAGCCGCTGCCGCAGATTCTGCCCGTGTCGGGTTACCTGCCGTCACGTCGCCGCCGCGCGGCCGCCGAGCTGGCCGACTGGCTGGAGTCCGAGGCGGGCGCGCGAACCCCGCTCGCGGACGTGGCGCGGTCGCTGGCCAAGCGCAGTCACTGGCGTTCGCGTGGCGTGGTGCTCGCCAAGACGCACGAGGAGGCGATCGCGGGACTGCGCGCCATCGCGGCGGGCAAGCCGGGTCCGGGCGTCTTCACCGCCGACGCGCCCGCGGCCATGGGACCCATGTGGGTGCTCGCCGGTTTCGGCGCGCAGCACCGCAAGATGGGCAAGCAGCTCTACCTGGAGAACTCGATCTTCGCCGAGGCCGTCGACGAGGTCGACGAGCTGGTGCAGGACGAGGCCGGATACTCGGTGCGCGAGCTGTTCCTGGACGACAGCCAGGACTACAACGTCGGCACCTCGCAGGTCGGCATCTTCACCATCCAGGTCGGCTTGGCGGCTCTGCTGCGCGCGCACGGCGCGGAGCCCGAAGCGGTGGTGGGCCACTCCATGGGCGAGGTCGCGGGCGCGTACATCGCCGGTGGTCTCGCACTCGAGGACGCCGTGCGCGTGATCTGCGCCCGTTCCCGCCTGATGGGCGAGGGCGAGCAGATGATCAGCGACGACGACGTGCGCAACATGGCGCTCATCGAGTACAGCGCCGACGATGTCGCGAACCTGCTGCCGGACTACCCGGACGTCGAGGTCGCGGTGTACGCGGCGCCGACCAACACGGTGATCGGCGGCCCGCAGGAGCAGGTCGCGGCGATCGTCGCGAAGGTGGAGGCGGCGGGCAAGTTCGCAAGGGTTCTGCAAACCCGCGGCGCGGGCCACACCTCGCAGATGGATCCGCTGCTCGGCGAGCTGGCCGCGGAACTGGCCGGCATCGAGCCGACCAAGCTGAAGGCCGGTCTGTACTCGACGGTGCACAAGGAGCAGTACTTCCGCACCGGCAGCGACCCGATCCACGACGAGGACTACTGGGTCAAGAACATGCGCCACAGCGTGTACTTCACCAACGCGGTGAAGCTCGCGGTGGACGCGGGCCACACCACGTTCCTGGAGCTGGCGCCCAATTCCGTCGCCCTCATGCAGGTGCTGGGCACCACTTTCGCGGCGGGCGTGCACGACGCGCAGCTGATCCCGACGCTCAAGCGCAAGGAGGACGAGTCCGCGGGCGTCATCGCCGCGCTCGCCCAGCTGTACGTGCACGGGCACAAGGTGGACCTGTTCTCGCTGCTCGGCACGGGCGATTACGCCGACGTGCCGCGAACCACGTTCGTGCGCAAGGAGTACTGGCCGAAGGTCCGGTTGTCCACGGGTGGCAACGGCCGGGTTCCCGGCGCGCACGTCGCGCTGCCGGACGGCAGGCACGTGTGGGAGGTGCAGGCGTCCGCCGTGACCGATCTCGCCGCGTTGGTGACAGCCGCCGCGGCGCAGGTGCTCGGCGACGTCTCGCTGGGCGCGGCGATCCCGCACGCGCCGATCCCGGCCGCGGGCACCCTCACCACCACGCTGACCCCGCATCCCGGCGGCGCCTCGGTGCAGGTCCACGCCAAGGAGGGCAACGCCTTCCGCTCGGTGTTCGACGCCGTCGTCACCTCCGGCGCCCCGCTGCCGGAACTTGTTGCGGCCGAGCCGATTCCGGCGATTGCCGCGCAGACGCAGGGCGATGCCGACATCGAGGTCGTGGAGACCTTCGGTGACCGCTGGGATCCGAACGGCACGCAGACCGTCGAGGAGCGGCTCGCGCTGATCGTCGCGGAGTCCATGGGTTACGCGGTCGAGGATCTGCCGATGGAGATCCCGCTGATGGAACTCGGTCTGGACTCGCTGATGGCGATGCGCATCAAGAACCGCGTCGAGTACGAGTTCGACATCCCGCAGTTGCAGGTGCAGGCCGTGCGCGACGCCAGCCTGCACGAGGTCGGCAAGGTGCTGCGGTACGCGATCGAGCACCGCGACGAGGTGCAGGCGATCGCCGAACAGCAGGCCGCCGACAAGGCGGCGGGCGGCGCCGGCGAGTTGACCGTCGATGCCGACTTCATCGCCACGGCTCGTGCCGCCCTGGCCACCGGAGCCGACCCGGTCGCCGCGGTGGCGGGCGCGTCGCCGGACGCCGGTACGGCCGGGGAGGTCGATGCCACACCGGAAAGCGCGGTCGCAGAGGCCGATTCGGCGCCCGCGGCAGCGACTACGCCGGATGCGAACAGGGCTCCCGAAACCGACACTGCTCCCTCCGCCTCACCGGTTGCCCAGGCGGCTCCGGCGGCGGTGTTCGGCGGCGCGCAGCAGCCCACCGACGAGGACGACGTCCCGCCGCGCGACGCCGCCGAGCGCCTGACCTTCGCCACCTGGGCGGTTGTCACCGGTAAGTCGGCCGGAGGCATCTTCAACACGCTGCCGATCCTCGACGAGGACACCGCGGAGAAACTGGCCGCGCGCCTGACCGAGCGGGTCAAGGCCGAGGTCACCGTCGACGACGTGCTCGACTGCGAGACCATCGAGCAGCTCGCCGACATCGTCCGCGAACTCCAGGACAGCGGCGCGGATGTGGACGGTTTCGTCCGTCCGTTGCGACCGCGCGCGGAGGGCTCGAACGCCGTGCCGGTGTTCGTGTTCCATCCGTCGGGTGGGAACACGCTGGTGTACGAACCGCTGATGAAGCGACTGCCCGCCGAGACGCCGATGTACGGCTTGGAACGGGTCGACGGGTCGATCGAGGAACGGGCGCGCCAGTACCTGCCCGAGCTGCGCAAGATCCAGGGTGACGGTCCGTTCGTGCTGTACGGCTGGTCGCTGGGTGCGGTGCTGGCCATGCAGACCGCCCAGTTGCTGCGCGCCGAGGGTGCGGACGTGCGCATGGTCGGCCTGATCGATCTGGCCATCCCGACTCAGGGCGAGGACAACAGTCCCGAGGAGCGCGTGCGCCGGATCGAGCGCTACCAGGCGTTCGCCAAGAAAACCTACGGTGTCGACGGCGAGCTGGACCGTGATCAGTTGGAGACGCTGGCAGCGGCCTCCGACGAAGAACAGTTCAAGATGATCAGCGACCTGATCAAAATCAGTGGCGCGAAGATCCCCGGTGGCGTGCTCGAACACCAGCGCACCTCGTGGATCGATAGTCGCCATCTCGCTCGGACGCAACCCTCGCACTACGACGGCAACGTCGTGCTCTACCTCGCCGATCGCTATCACGACGGGATGATCGAGCTCGAGCCGCGCTTCGCCGACCGAGTGCCGAACGGCGGCTGGGACGAGTACATCCCGAATTTGGAGGTCGTCCACATCGCCGGCGACCACCTGCAGATCATCGATGAACCGCGGATCGGGAAGATCGGAGCCGACCTGACCGCGAAGCTCGCCGCGATCGAGGCGAAAGGGGCCAAGTGAGCACTACTGCCGAAAAACTCGCCGACCTGCGCAAGCGACTGGAACTAGCGCAGGAACCGGCGGGTGAAGCGGGGGTCGCCAAGCGAGCGAAGAAGGGTATCCCCAGCGCCCGCGACCGGATCAACATGCTGCTCGATCCGGGAACCTTCGTGGAAATCGGTGCGCTGGTGCGCAAACCGGGTGATCCCGCCGCGCTCTACGGCGACGGCGTGGTCACCGGGCACGGCCTGGTGGAAGGCCGGCCGGTGGCGGTGTTCTCGCACGACCAGACCGTCTACGGCGGTTCGGTCGGCGAGATGTTCGGGCGCAAGGTGGCCGGGATCCTCGAGTACGCGGCCAAGGTCGGGTGCCCGGTGGTCGGTATCAACGACTCCGGCGGCGCGCGCGTGCAGGAGGCGGTGACCTCGCTGGCGTGGTACGCCGAGCTGGGGCGGCGGCAGGAGCCGTTGTCCGGTCTGGTTCCGCAGATCTCGATGATCCTCGGCAAGTGCGCGGGCGGCGCCGTCTACGCGCCCATCAACACCGACGTGGTGGTGGCGACCGAAGAGGCGTACATGTTCGTCACCGGGCCGAAGGTGATCCGGGAGGTCACCGGCGAGGACGTGAGCCTCGAGGAACTCGGCGGCGCGCGCAGCCAGGCGGAGTACGGCAACATCCACCACGTCGCCAAGGACGAGACGGCCGCGTTCGAGTGGGTGCGCGATTACCTGAGTTACCTGCCCACCAGCTGCCAGGAACTGGCGCCGATCGTCAATCCCGGCTTGGAGCCGGAGACCACCGACAGCGACCTGGAACTGAACTCGATCGTCCCGGACTCCGACAACGCCGGGTACGACATGCACGAGATCCTGTTGCGCATCTTCGACGACGGCGCCTTCCACGAGGTCGGAGCGTCGGCGGGCCGCAACGTCATCACCGGGTTCGCCCGGGTGGACGGACGCAGCGTCGGTGTGGTCGCGAACCAGCCGATGGTGTACGCGGGCGCGCTGGACGCGCGTGCCTCGGACAAGGCAGCGCATTTCGTGCGCCTGTGCGACGCGTTCGAGATCCCGCTGGTGTTCGTTGTCGACACGCCCGGCTTCCTGCCCGGCGTGGAACAGGAGAAGATCGGCGTCATCAAGCGTGGTGGCCGCTTCCTGTTCTCCTACGTCGAAGCGACGGTGCCGAAGGTCACCGTGGTGATCCGCAAGTCCTACGGCGGCGGTTACGCCGTGATGGGCTCCAAGCAGCTGGGCGCCGACGTCAATTTGGCCTGGCCCACCGCGCGGATCGCGGTCATGGGCGCCGAGAGCGCGGTCAGCTTGATCGGGGCCAAGCAGATCGACGCCGCGCCGGAGGACCAGCGCGCGGCGATTCGCCAGCAGATGATCGATTTCTACAACGCCACGGTGGCGACGCCGTGGGTGGCCGCCGAGCGCGGATACATCGATGCGGTCATCGAGCCGTCGACGACCCGGCTCGAACTGCGTCGCGCGCTGCAGCTGTTGCGGGACAAGTCGCTTGCCCGCAACCCGCGCAAGCACCACCTGCTGCCGCTGTAGCATCCGGAACACGATCGGGCCGCAACCCCTCTGAGGTGCGGCCCGATTCGCGTCGTATGTGCCGAAAGATCAGCCGACGGTGGCGGATTCGATGACGACGTCATCGACCGGCACGTCTTGGTGCATGCCCGCCGAGGACGTGGCGACGCCCGCGATCTTGTCGACCACCTCGGTGCCTTCGCTCACCGCACCGAAGACGGTGTAGCCCCAGCCCGCGGGGGTGGGTGCGGAGTGGTTGAGGAAATCGTTGTCGGAGACGTTGATGAAGAACTGCGCGGTGGCCGAGTGCGGGTCGTTGGTACGCGCCATCGCGACGGTGTACTTGGTGTTCTTCAAGCCGTTGTTCGCTTCGTTCTGGATCGGGGCGTTGGTGCCCTTCTGGCGCAGACCGGGCTCGAACCCGCCGCCCTGGATCATGAAGCCGGGGATGACGCGGTGGAAGATCGTGCCGTTGTAGTGGCCCGCGTTCACGTAGTCCACGAAATTGCGCACCGTGTTCGGCGCTTTCTGATCGTCCAGTTCGAGGACGATCGGTCCGTAGTTCGTCGTGAGATTAACCTTGGTCATAGGCCCACCTTTCCATTGTGCTCGTCATCGGTCAGCACTACGGGGTCTGTTGGCCGCCCATAGCGGGTTCCGGACGACATTTTCCAGCCCGTCGGCACAACATTCTGGCAGTCTGTTCCGAACATACTGAGGACCCGGGATTTCTCCCGGCCACGCGCCGCCCGCGCGAACAGACGGGCAGATAGCATTGCCAACCGTGCCCGACGCCGCAACCGCTGTTCTGACGAAACCACCCGCTGCCCCGGTGGTGAACCCGAACGATTTCCGGACCGCCCGCCTCATCGCACTCCTGGCCGGGTTGCTCGGCGCTCTGTTCGCATTGGCGACGCCGTTCTTACCGGTCACGCAGACCACCGCGGTGCTGAATTGGCCGCAGGGTGGCACGATCGGCAATGTCCAGGCGCCGCTGATGTCGCAGGTCCCGATCGACCTGAAGGCGACGATCCCGTGCGAAACGATCGCCCAGCTGCCCGAGCGGGGCGGCATGCTGCTGGCCACCGCGCCGCCGCAGGGCGACCGGGCCGCGCTGGAGGCCCTGTTCGTGCGGGTCTCGGAGACATCGGTGGACGTGATCGACCGCAACGCGGTCGTGGTGTCCGCCGACCGGAGCCGCATGGGCGAGTGCACGTCGCTGAGCATCAGCTCCGACAGCGAACGCACCTACGGTGTGTTCAACGGGCTCACCAAGCAGGTTGAGCGGCCGGTCGAGGGTGGGGCGCCCGGGGCGAGCGAGCTGGTCACCGTACCGGTGGAGGGGCAGCTCAGCGGCGATCTGCGGCCCCAGGTGGTCGGCGTGTTCTCCGATCTGAAGGGCGCGGCGCCCGCCGGACTGGCGTTCGACATGACGGTCGACACCCGGTTCTCCTCGAGCCCGACCGCGATCAAGCTGATCGCGATGATCGCGGCGGTGCTGTGCACCTTGATCGCGCTGGCGGCGCTGGCCCGTCTCGACAGCAGTGACGGGCGCGGGCACCGCCGGTTCCTGCCCGCGAACTGGCTGAAGCCGACCTGGGCGGACGGCGCGGTGGTCGGCACGCTGCTGCTGTGGCACTTCGCGGGCGCGAACACCTCCGACGACGGCTACATCCTCAGCATGGTGCGGGTGGCCCCGCACGCGGGCTACATGGCCAACTACTTCCGCTGGTACGGCGTGCCGGAGGCGCCGTTCGGCTGGTACTACTACGTGATCGAGGTCTTCGCGGAGATCTCGACGGCCAGCCCCTGGGTGCGGTTGCCCGCGCTGGCCTGCGCGATCCTGTGCTGGCTTGTGATCAGCCGCGAGGTCGTGCCCCGCCTCGGCCGCGGCGTGCGCACCAGCAAGGTGGCGCTGTGGACCGGCGGACTGGTGTTCCTGGCGTTCTGGCTGCCGTTCGACAACGGCCTGCGCTCGGAGCCGATCGTCGCGCTCGGCGCGCTGCTGACCTGGGTGTCGATCGAGCGGGCCATCGCGACCGGTCGCCTGCTGCCCGCCGCGGTGGCCATCCTGGTCGCGGCGTTCACGCTGGCCGCCGCGCCCACCGGCCTGATGTGTGTGGCGGCGTTGCTGGCCGGTATCCGTCCCATGGTGCGCATCGTGGTGCGCAAGCATCGGCGGTTCGCGGCGGTGGGCGCGGGACGGTGGGGTTCGACGCTGCCGCTGCTCGCGCCGATCGCCGCCGCGGGTGTGCTCGTGCTGACCGTGGTCTACAGCGACCAGACGTTCGCGGGCATTCAGGAAGCCAACCGAGTGCGTCAGGTGACCGGGCCGAACCTGGCCTGGTACGAGGACTACCTGCGCTACTACTACCTGTTCGTGGAGACGGTCGACGGCTCGCTGTCGCGCCGGTTCGCCTTCCTGGTGATGCTGCTGTGCCTGTTCACCACCATGCTGGTGCTGCTGCGGCGCAGGCAGGTGCCGGGTATCGCGAGCGGGCCGACCTGGCGGCTGATGGGCGTGGTCTTCGGAACCATCTTCTTCATGATGTTCAACCCGACCAAGTGGACCCACCACTTCGGCGCCTACGCGGGCATCGCGGGCTCGCTGGCGGCGGTCACCGCGGTCGCGGTCTCGGCGAGCGCGCTGCGGGCCCGTAAGAACCGGGCGATTTTCCTGGCCGGGTTGCTGTTCGTGCTGGCGGTGGCGTTCTCCGGCATCAACGGCTACTGGTATGTCTCCAGCTTCGGCGTGCCGTGGTTCGACAAGCGCATCTCGCTGCACGGTTACCAGTCGAACACCATCATGCTCATGCTGTTCGGCTTGGCGCTCGCGCTGGTCGGCTGGTACACGCTGCGGGAGGACTACACCAAGCCGCAACCGTCGGCGAAGACGGCGCGCGGAAGGCGCATCCGCCGGTTCGCCGCGATTCCGCTGACCGTGGTCGCCGCGCTGATGGTCGCGCTCGAGGTGCTCTCGCTGGTCAAAGGCGCGGTCTCGCAGTATCCGGCGTACTCGCTGGCCCGGTCGAACATCGACGCGCTCGGCGGAAGCACCTGCGGCCTGGCCAACGACGTGCTCGTGGAGCCGGACCCCAACGGCGGCAAGCTGGAGCCGATCATCGATCCCGCGCGCCCGCTGACCAATCCGGCCGACCCGCTCGCGGGCGTCGATCCGGTCGGATTCGACCCCAACGGCGTGCCCAACGATCTGTCCGCCGACAGTGTCGAGGTCAAGCCGGGCACCGGCAACACCTCCACCCAGTCGGTCGGCGCGGCGTTCGCGGAGGGGCAGAGCGCGGGCACCGGCGGCGGTCAGGGCGCGCTCGGCGTCAACGGCTCCACCGTCGCCCTGCCGTTCGGCCTGGACCCGGCGACCACGCCGATCCTCGGCAGCTACCAGAACGGCGTGCAGCAGCCCGCGAACGTCACTTCGAGCTGGTACCAGCTGCCCGCCCGTTCGGCGGACAAGCCGCTGGTGGTGATCTCGGCAGCGGGACGCATCCTCTCCTTCGACGACACCGGCGCGATGAAGTACGGCCAGTCGCTGACCGTCGACTACGGCAAGCGGCTGCCCGACGGCAGCGTGCAAAAGCTCGGTACCTACCTGCCGCGCGACATCGGCCCGTTCCCGTCCTGGCGCAACCTGCGGGTGCCGGTGGACGAGATCGCGCCCGACGCCGACGCGGTCCGGATCGTCGCCAACGACCCGATCCTGATCGGGGATCAGTGGCTGGCGTTCACGCCGCCGCGGATGCCGGAGTTGCGGTCGCTCAACAGCTTGCTGGGGTCGCAGCAGCCGATTCTGCTCGACTGGGCGGTGGGCTTGCAGTTCCCGTGCCAGCGGCCGTTCGATCACCGCAACGGCGTGGCCGAGGTGCCCGGTTACCGCATCCTGCCGGACCGTCCGCTTGCCATCAGCTCGACGAACACCTGGCAGGCCGAGGAATTCGGCGGCCCGCTCGGGTTCGCGCAGATGCTGGCGAAGTCCGTAACCATGCCCACCTATCTGAAGGACGACTGGGCGCGTGACTGGGGCTCACTGGAGCGCTACGACCAGTACGACCGCAACGCGGCCCCGGCGAAGCTGGACACCGGCACGGTGACCCGCTCGGGCTTGTGGTCCCCGGGCAACCTGCGAGTGTTCTGATCCACCGGGGGATCTTGGACAGCACAGGGCCGTCGCGTCGGTATAACCGCCGATCCGACGGCCCTGTCGTTGTCACCACGCGGCCCGAGCCAGCCCGCCCGCTGAGCGATTTATACACACATCAGTGTGTACGCGCTGGGGAGACTGAACCGAGCGGGCGATTTGACCGATACCGACGTCGAAACCGCACTCAGCCGCCTCGCGCGCGCCACTGACTCGCCATCCGCTACTGAACCTGACCAAAGGTGCCTGGACCCGGCGGGCTGCGTTCAGGCTGAGCGATGCTCTCTATGTCGAGTTCGCCGAGCAACTGGACATCCCGTTGATCACCACAGACGGCCGCCTCGCTCGAGCATCCGCACGCGCCGAGGACATCCGCGCTGCGGCGCACTCGCGAGAATAGCGTCAGCTGCGAGCCGGCTATCGGGCTGAGCGGCGCCCGAGCCCAGACACAGGGCCGCCGCGCAGGAGAATCCCGCGCGGCGGCCCTGCCGTGTTACGCCGGTGCTGTACCGGGCGCTCAGACCTTCAGTCGAAGACCGAGCTCGCGCCGGAGCACTTCTTGCGCAGGGAGGCGGCCGAGCACGCGCAGCACCGCAGGCCGCAGCTCCCGTTGTTCCTCTTCGCTGAGCAGTCCGACAAGATCGCGCAGATCCATATCATCGAATGCCGTTGTCATGGCATTCAGATTAAGGCCGGCGACCCGATTCGTCCTGCGATGCATAGCCACAGGTGGGAGCATATTTTTCAGACCGGACAACCGGTTTACTGCCCGGAACGGTCGTAACGCGCCCGCGCGGCGATCACCTCGTCCATGCGCGCCTCCGCCCACGCTTTCACCGCGCTCATGACGGGCTGGAGGCTGTGGCCCAGCGCAGTGAGTTCGTAGTCGACGCGAACCGGGACTTCCGCGGTGATCCGTCGCTCCACCAAGCCGTCGCGCTCCAGTACGCGCAGCGTCTGAGTGAGCATCTTCGGGCTCACGCCCGCGATGGTCCGGTTCAGCTCCGCGTAGCGCAGCGGGCCGTCGGCGAGCGCGGCGAGCACCAGGCTCACCCATTTGTCACTGATGCGGTCCAGCAACTGCCGGGAGGGGCACTCGGCGATGTACGCGTCGTATCGCTGTTTGGCCATGTCACGGCGCTGCGCCGCAGTCATCGTCGCCATCGGAGCACCTCGCTGTCTCTAATGCACTTCCAGGTAACTACTACCCGACAGATAGTAACTGCTCTTAGGTTGGTCGGCGGACGAGAGAAAGGAACGTCATGCGTGCAGTAGTAGTCCGCCGGACGGACGTGGTGGAGATCGTGGAAGTGCCTACGCCGCAGCCGGGTCCGGGCACGATCCGCATCGCGGTCGCGGCGGCGACGGTGAATCCCGTGGATTTGATGGTGCGTGCGGGTGTGGGCGGCACGCCGTTCGCCGCGCCGCGCGAGCAGTGGGGGATCGGCTGGGATGTCGCGGGCACGGTGGACGCGATCGGAGCGGGTGTCACGGAGTTCACCGTGGGTCAGTCAGTGATCGGCATCAGCGACCGGCTCGACGTCTCTCTCGGCGCGCAAGCCGACTACGTGGTGCTGGAGGCCGGGAACGTCGCGCCCGCTCCGCTTTCGGTGTCCGCGGTGCAGGCGGCCACGATTCCACTCAACGGTCTCACCGCGATCCAGGCGGTGCGCGCGCTGGATCCGGCGTCCACCGACACGCTGCTGGTCACCGGAGCGGCCGGAGCGGTAGGCGGTTTCGCCGTCGAACTGGCGGCGGCACGCGGAGTCCGGGTGGTCGCCTCGGCCTCGCCCGCCGACGAGGACACGGTCCGTGCGCTGGGCGCCACCGATTTCGTTCCTCGCGAGGCGTCCCTCCCCGATGCCGTACGCACGCTGATCCCCGGCGGCGTCGATGCCGCCCTGGACGCCGCCGCACTCGGCCCGCAGACCCTCGCGGCAGTGCGCGGCGGCGGGCGGTTCGTGTCGATCAGCGTTCCCAACACCCCGATCCCGTTGCGTGGCATCGATGTGCGCACGGTCCTGGTCCGGGCGGACCGTGCCCAACTCGACGACTTGGTCGCGCGAGTGGATGCGGGCGAACTCACCCTCCGCGTAGCCGAGACCCTTCCCCTCACCTCCGTCGCCGACGCCCACCGACGCCTGGCCGCCGGAGGCCTCCGCGGCCGCCTGGTCCTAGTGCCCTGATCAGCCGTTACCGGGCACACGGCCGCGTAGTCAGTGGAGTCATCGACGGTGGGACGCTGTGCGATTCGGTGCGCATCAGCGTCCCACCGCCGGATCAGCGGATGCGGATGGGGTCGTCGTTGGAGAGGCCGTCGCGAGTTTCGACGGTGACGTCGATGGTGGCGGGTTCGGCGTCCGGATCGTAGAGGGTGAATCTTTCGAGGGAGCCCCAGTCGCGTGCCCAGTCGCGGTCGAGGTAGGTGGGGACGGTCTGGGATTTCAGAAGCAGGCCGGTCCAGCCGAGTGGGCCGCCGCCGATGTCGTCCTGCCAGGCGTTGGAGGCGTCGGAGCCGACGCGGTCGGGCAGGATTCGCCACTGCGGGATCTCGCCCACGCCGTCCTTGTGGTCGAACGGCCGCTGGCACGGGAAAGCCAGACCGACGTGCCAGTCGAGCAGTACCGGATCCCGCGATCCCACCACGGAATTCAACGTCGCCAGCTTGGGCAGCCGGGGCGGGGTGACGGCCAGCCACTGCTTGGGCGTGATGTCGTTGTCGACCGCGACCAGCCGCACCGCGTTCACTTCCACCGGCAGCTGATCCAGCGGCACCCGCAGGTTGCGCCAGGACGGCGCGGGACCGATGTCCAGCGGGTCGATCGAGCCGAGCGTGCGCACCTCGCCGTCCGCGCCGCGGACGCCGTACTCCAGGTGCAGTTCCTGCCCGTAGGTGAGCACGCCGTCGGCGTCGACCGACCGGATCCGGCCCGCAGCGGTGATCGCGAGCACCTGGTAGGCGGGGTCGTGGCGCATGCTGTCGGTCAGGTCGAGCCGGTACCACTGGGTGGTCAGCTTCGCCTGCTGCTGTTCGCCGTCCTGGTAGGTGCCGAGCACCGGGGTCTCGGCCGGGTCCAGGCCGAACGGCAGCGCGACGGAGCTGCCGTTGACGCCCACCTGCTCGGTGGTGCCGCCTCCGGTGCCCGCGCCGGTGGTCTTGGTGGTCTTGTTCTCGGAATCCCCCTCCACCGAGTTCGCGCCGCCGCTGACCGTTTCCTCGGCGTCGGCGGTGAGGTCACGCGCGACCCCGTTCGGTGTGAATCCCTTGTTCTGCGCCGCCAATCCGTCCGCGGGCGATCCGGTCAACGGTTGCAGCAGCGAATCGGCGGTATCGGTCTCCACCAGCACTTCGTTCGCCAAGGCGCACGAATCCCCGCGCATCGATTCCACGTTCGACTTGGTGATCGAGTACGCGGGGTACTGCGTGGCCGCGGCTTTGGTGAGTGAGGCGATCTCGAATATCACCAGCAGTGCGGCGGCCACGGTCAGCGGTGCCGACGCCCAGCGATCGAATCGGCGTGGCGCCGAGGCGTTCTCGCGCCGGTACGGCTCGCGGTAGTGCTGCCAGATGGCCACCAGCAACGCGACGCCGCTGAGGCCGAGGAACAACGTGGACAGCCCCTTACCGGCGATCAGCGGCGCTTTGTCCCACCACGGCACACCGTAGCTGGACACGTACCACCACCCGTTCGATCCGGTGAAGGTCACCGCGAGCAGGAACAGCACGGCGGCGGCGAACAGGGCGCGGTTGCGCGGCGAGCGAATGCCGGTGGTGCCCACCGCGACCGCGGCGAGCGCGGCCAGCGATCCGGCCAGTCCGGCGTACACGCCGAAGTGGTGCGTCCACTTGGTGGGGGTGAACATCATCAGGAACAGCGACGCGAACACGATGCCGAGAATGCGCACCGAAGGGCCGCGAGAGGTGCCGGGAATCCGTCCTTTGCGCAGTACTTGCAGCACGCAGACCAGCAGGCATAGCAACATCACCAGCACGCCGAACCGCCGCGCCAGCGAACCGTCGGGCGAAAGCATGAGCAGCGAGTCCCAGCGGGTGCGCTCGTCGAACCACGCGACGTTCGGGCCGACGATCGTGCGAACGCGGGTGGCCTCGAGCACCGTAGCCAGCGTCTGGTCGGCGAAGATCACGATGAGCACCAGCGTGCCCGCGGCAAGGCCCGGTGCGAGCAGCGCGGCGAATCGGAAGATCGTGGCAGCTCGGGACGGCTTGCGCACGTCCGCGGGCGCGTTCACCGCGGCCGCGGCTTCGGCGGAGCCCGCGGCGGCCGCGTCCGCGTCGGGGCCGGTCCGGACCGGGACGACCCCGCGCGCACGTTTGATGATGATCAGCAGCACCGGTCGCGAGCCGGCGATCAGCGCCGCGATGCAGATCAGACCGGTGGGACCCGCCGCGAGCGAGAACGCGGCGATCAGCACGGCCACCGCGGCGGGCAGCAGCCGTCCGGTCGCGATGGCGCGTTCGATCGAGCACCAGGTGAGCAGCGCGCCCGCGGCGATCAGCGGCTCGGGGCGCAGACCGTTGTCGTAGGGCAGCCAGAAGGCGAGGAACACCAGGCCCGCCGTCCACAGCGCGACCTTGTTGCGCCGCACCCTGGCGCCGAGGCGCGGCAGCACCTCCCGGCTGATCACCAGCCAGCAGATCACCCCGGCCAGCAAGGTGGGCAGCCGCATCCACAGGCTGGCGTCGGAGATCCGCGCCATCCAGGCCAGCACCTCGTAGGACCAGCCGAACGGAGCCTCGGGCACCGCGAACCATCGGTAGTAATTCGCCATATAGCCCGCGTGCTCGGAGGCGCGCGCCATGTTCAGGATGTAGCCGTCATCGGAGGTGTTCGCCCCGATGACGTGCCACAGCGCCAATATCCCCAGCACGACGCCGTCCGCGGGAGTGACCCGCCACCAGTGCGCGGGCAGGAACCGCCGCGGTTTGCGTCCGTCGGTTGTGTCCAGCAGATGCAGTGCGACGAGAGCGACCAGCGTGAATACGGCGGCGGCGATCATCGCGGCCAGCTTCAGCGGCGACGGCGTCGAGGAGAAACGGGAGTCGATGTCGGCGTGCACCTGCGCGCCGGTGAGCCGCCCGGCGTCCAGATCGGTGAACACGCCCACCATCTGCGGCCGGATGTCCCGGGTGACCGTGGACCGGAACGGCGTGCCGTCCTGCCGGGTCACGCCGGTGAGTTCGGCGGTCGTCGCGGCGGCGTTCGACTCGATGTCTAGCGTGGCGCAGGAGCCGACCTCGGCCAGCGGCGCCGACAGCAGTGGGACGTCCCGCAGCACAACCGACAGCGCTCCGTCGGCGACCGAGACCACCAGCCCCTTGGTCGCCGCCTGACCGGAGGCCACCGGAGCGGTGGACAGCAGGGTGCCCGCCGCTCCGATCTCGCCCGTCAGCGAGCAGGGCAGCGTCGCGCGAAACCGCAGCGGCTCGTAGGACACCAGCGGCGCCGCGACGCTCGCCGCGCCGGGCTCGGGCCAGTCGAGGCTCGCCCGATCCTGCCGTACCGGCAGCAGCGGAGCCAGCAACGCCAGCAGGAATCCGAGAAGCCCGGAGACGAGGGCGATCCAGCGGATACGGGTGAACGCTCGAGAAGATCGGTCCGGTCGCACGGTGGTTGATGCTAGCTACCGTCCGGTGTGATCCCGACTGCCCCCGACGAGCGCAGCGTATGAACGTCCCAAAGCCATACGTCCTCGACTCGCGTCGGCGTGAATCCGAGCAGCTGAGTGACGGTCTCGCGCAGCACATCACCGTTCTTCGTCGCGGGCAGCACCAGGACGTCGGCGTGCCAGTACCGCAGATCCTCCAGCGCGCGGGCACGCACGTCGGCGTCGATCGGCGGCACCACGCCGGTGTCCTGCGCCTGTACCAGCAGCGCGGTGGTCGGGCGGGTCTCGGGGCCGTAGATGCCTTTCCCGGTCGTGCTGGTCGGGCCGACGAAGTAACCACCCGCCAAGGGGAAGGAGAAGCCGGCGTCGGCTTGCCACCGCAGCGCCCGCGCGTCGGGCGGCCGGGGCGGCGGCACCATGACCACCGAGCCGTCGCCGACGTAGCGGCGGACCGTGCCGTCGGCGAAGAAATCCGGCGTCGGCGCACGTGCGACCACCGGCAGAATGGTCGGCGTCAGCGGCAGCAGCGCACAGGTGACGGCGGCGAACCACGCGAGCGGCTTCCAGTCTCCGGCCGATTGCCTCCAGGTGCGCACCGCCTGTTCGCTCGCCAGCGCGAGCACCACCGCGATGGCGGGGATCGCGGCCATGCTGAGCCTGCTCTCCAGCACCGTGTTCAGCAGCGGCACCTCTTCGGCCCATCGCCACGGCAGTTCGATGCCGGTCGGCTGTTTGCCGATGGTGGCGACCGCGCCCAGCGACAGCACGCCGAAGACCGCGATCACCACGCCCGCGGCACGCACCAGACGGTCGCGCCACAGCAGTCCCAGCGTGAACACCACCAGGAGCAGCAGCGGCCAGCCGAAGTACGCGTTCTGCTCGGTCGGGTTGATCGCCACGTTCTCCCCGGGCGCGAACACCCCGCCCAGCGATTCGGACGGGAACTGCACCAGCGCTTCGAGGTCGTTGCCCATCGGCCCGTGGTCGATCGAGCGATAGCTCTGCGGACCGAAGAACTGCCACCACAGCGGGATCTCGGCCAGCGCCAGCGTGATCACGGCGGCCAGCCCGAGGGTGGGGGTGATCCGCCGCGTCACGCGCAGCGCGGTGCCCGGCGAATGCAGGTAGTAGACGACCGCGAACAGCGAGAACGCGAGCACGAAGATCAACAGCGGTTCCTCGCCGAGCGCGATCTGCATGGCCACCAGCAGGCCGAGGACGACGGCATCGCGCACCCGTCCGTGCGGCCGGTCCGGCTCCGTCCCGGCCGCTCGTCGCGCCATCCGGATCAACCGGCCCGCGATGATCGGGAGCAGCAGCAAGACGACGAAGTTCGGGTGCGCGTTGGCGTGCGAGATCATTCCCGGCGCGAAGCCGCAGAACAGTCCCCCGATCACCGCCGCGACCCGTGCGTCGACGAGTTCCCGGGCGAAGAGGCGATACCAGGCGAACGCCGTCCCGGCCAGGCCGAGGGTGAGCACGAGCACGAACGTGACAGTGGGTCCGAAAAGCAGGGTGATCGGTGTGAGCGGCACGCCGACGCCGAACATGGCCGTATTGGCCATCATGTTCACCCCGGCCGGGAAGTTCTGCAGGTGCGTGCCGAGGGGGTTGCTCAGAGTCGCCACCGAGTGCGCCGTGACGGCGAAGAACCACTCCCACATCGTCTGGTCCTGACCGCTTTTGATCAGGTACCCGCTGTCGGTGTCGCGCCACTGGCCCGAGAGCACCGCCGCGGCCAGCGCCAGGTAGCCGACGCCGACGAGCGGATCGCCGCTGATTCGAAGGCGGGGCATCCGGCGGGCGCGCACGGGGCGGGTGAGCACTCCGGCCGCCGTCGCCTCGTCCGCCGCGACCGCGACCGCCGCCGATCCCGCCTGTTCGCCGGACTCGACGTCCTGTGCTCGTGTCACCCGGGCATCACTCCTCGACAGCGCCTCCGTACCCAACCACGCTGTGCGTGGACCGACAAACGAGAGGGGTAACCACTTCGCGCGAGTTCAATCGCAGCGAATTCGGGGGAGTGGCGGAGGTCAGGTCAGCGGCGGACGGTGACGAGGGTGAACGGCCCGATGTCGGTGGTGGTGAAACGCGCGTCGGCGAACAGTTCCTTGGGGAAGCTCACCGTGTAGCGAGCCACATTCGGGTCGTTCGGGTAGACGTCCTTGGCCAGCCGCAAGGTGTAGGCGTCGCCGCTGCGCCGGAACAGGAACGCGTCCGGCGCGCGCCACGGGCTCGCGGCCAGTGCGTCGAGCAGTTCCTGCGGCGTCTTCAGCTTGCTCCAGCCCTCGATGGCTCCCGCGCGGCCGGTGAAGTCGGCGAGCGGATTGGCGTAATGCGAGGTGAGCGCCTGGAAGCCGAAGTAGGGATAGAAGGACAGGAAGCTGGTGTCGGCGGTGAGCACCACCGTGTCCGAGCGTGGTCGACCGGTCTGCGCGGTGAGCGCCGCGTCTACCTTCGGATAGAACGACACCGCCGAAGGGGCCCGTTGATCGGCCCGCTTTCCGTCGCCGTCGGTATCCGTGTAGGCGGTGGTGATCTCCGAGGCCAGGACGTGCGGGATGTGCTGGGCGAAGGCCAAGGCGCCGATCGTCGCGACGACGATCGCCATCAGCCGGAACCGGGCGGGCTCGTTCAACGCCTGATAGATCGCCCGCGCGCCTTCGACGAACCCGAACGCGCCCGCGACGGACAGCAGCACCAGCAGCACCGGCTCGAGGCGGAACGACAGCAGCGTGGTGCCCGCCGCGGTGACCGCCATGGACAGCAGCGTCCAGAGGTAGATCGCCGCCACCCCGATCCCCAGCGCCTGGGCCCGTCGCGACGACGCGGCGCGCAGCACCAGCCACACCGTGCCGAGCAGGCACAGTGCTCCGAGCAGGGAGAACTCGAACATCGGCAGCGGCAGCCGCGCGCCCGCTTCCGGCAGGTAGTGCAGGGCGGTGCCAGAACTCGCGGTCGTGCTGCGCAGCGCCTTGGCCAGGTACGGCGCCCACACGAGAAGGGCGACGAGACCGGAGATCATCGCGATCACCACCAGCCGAGATAGCGGCGGCACCGCCGCGCGCCACGCGGGTCGGCCCGAGCCGGTTGCCGCGCGGGCGCGGCGTGGATGGTCGGCGGCGCGCTGCGAACGCACCGCGAGCACGGCCGCCAGCAGCCCCATCACAGCGACCGCGAAGGCGGCGACCAGGAAGTAGAGGGTGTAGAACGTGGCCGCCCAGCCGAGAAACAGTCCGGTGCCGACGACCGCGCCCCAACCACCGGCGGTGCGATCGGCATCCTCCGCCGTCGAGCCCGACCGGACGTCCTCCTGCGGCCGGTACAGCGCGCCCCAGGCGAGCACGAGCACGGGCGGCAGCAGCACCACGATGACCGCGCTGTACGCCTCGGGCGCGGCATAGGCCACCGTCACCGCTGTGCTCGCCGCCGCGACGCCCACGGCCCAGTCCGCGCGGATCAGCTGCGACCACAGCACCAGCGCGACGACCGCGGCCACCGCGAGGAAGCCGATCGCGTACGGCTTGAACACCTCCCAGCCGTCCATGCCGAGCAGATTCGCCGCGCGCCCGCCGATCCAGAACCAGCCCGCGGGGTAGAACGGCGGCAGATCCGCGTACGTCATGTCGCGCAGCGCCGCGGAATCGGTGAGCCGGGTGAGGAATCCGGTGCGGAATTCCTGATCCACCGAGACGCCGAACAGATACAACTCGGTCGCCGCCAGCGGCATGCCGAGGGTGAAGGTGACGAAGGTCGAGATCCCGGCCCAGGACAGCAGTTTCGCGGCCCACGGCCACTTGTGCAGCCGTAGCAGCGCGATCGCGACCGCGAGCATCACCGCCGCGCCGACCTGCCCCACCGTGGTCAGCGCCCTGGTCACGTTCGAGGAGTTGAACGCGGGCCACTGCACCATCGAGAACGCGACGAGCCCGGCGGCGGCCACCACCGCGGCGACGGTCGCCGCGAGCGCGGCCTCACCGGCTCCGGAGGCGACCTGCCGCAGCAGCAGCGCCGTCCGGCTCGGCGGGCGCGCCGGCTCGGCGGGGCGCGGGGGCGCGTCACCCGTCGTGGTCACCGTGCTCAACGGACCGCTCCGCGCTCGTCACACTCGATTACTCGCATGGCGCCTCCGGAATCACTGGGTCGACTCGTCGAACGATAAATGCCCGCGTGATCGATGACCACGCGGGCACCGGGTCCGAGCCCGTTCGCCGAGACTCAGATCGGCAGTCGGCGGAAGATCGCGCGCGGGACGTGCCGCAGCACCATCATCACGTAGCGGAAGCCGCCTGGCGCCCAGACCAGTTCCTTCCCCTTCTGGGAGGCCGCGACCGCCAGCGCCGCCACATCTTCCTTGTCGACGGTGAGCGGGGCCTCTTTGACATGCGCCGAGAACTTGGTCCGCACCATCCCCGGCCGGATCACCAGCACGCGCGGGCCGTGCGGGCGCAGCGCCTCGCCGAGGCCGAGGTAGAAACCGTCCAGGCCGGCTTTGGTCGACCCGTAGACGAAGTTCGAGCGCCGCACCCGTTCACCGGCGACGGAGGACAGGACGATGATCCGCCCGAAGCCCTGCGCCTTCATCTTCTCGCCGACCAGCACGCCGACCGAAACCGCGGCGGTGTAGTTGACCTGGGCGACCCGCACCGCCTTGCGCTGGTTGCGCCACAGTTCCTCGGGGTCGCCGTCGAGGGCGAAAGCGACGATGGCGACGTCCACGTCGCCCGTGTCCCACGCGGCGTCGATCACCTTGGGGTGCCCGTCGGTGTCGAGCGCGTCGAAGTCGACGACGTCGACCTGGCTCGCGCCCGCTGCCTTCATCTGGGCGACCGCGGCCTCACGCAGCGGATCGCCGGGCAGCGCCGCGAGGGTGATGCGCGCGGGCCCCTTCTTCAGGTACTCCGCGCAGATTGCCAAGCCGATCTCCGAGGTGCCACCCAGCAGCAGAATCGACTGCGGGTTACCAACGGCATTGATCACTGCAGCTCCAGCCTTCTCGCCATATCGGACATGAAAACGCCTGTGGGATCGACGCTGCGGCGGACCTTGATCCACTCGTCGATCCGGGGATACATCTTGTGGAAGGTCTCGGCGGTTGTCCGCGAGTCCTTCGCCGTGTACAGCCGCCCGCCGAACTCGAGCACCCGCCGGTCGAGTTCGCCGACCAGCTCGTTGAGGCCCGGCTTGATCGGGAAGTCGACGCAGATGTTCCAGCCCGGCATCGGGAAGCTCAGCGGGGCCTGGTTGCCCGGCCCGAACAGCTTGAACACGTTCAGCGCCGAGTAGTGCCCGGACGCCTGGATATCGATGATGATCCGCTTGAACTCCTCGACCGCCTCGGTCGGCACCACGAACTGGTACTGGAGGAAGCCGTTGGAGCCGTAGCCGCGGTTCCACTCCGCGATCATGTCCAGCGGGTGATAGAACTGCGTCAGGTTCTGCACCTTGCCGGTGTAGTTGCCGCCCATCCGGTAGTACGCCTCGCCGATGGACATCAGCGTCAACTTGTTCATCGTCCAGTTCGGGAAGATGTCCGGGACGGTCATCAGCTGCGGCGCGTCGAACTTCAGCGGCTTGCTGCGCAGCCGCTTGGGCAGTTCGTCGAGCTTGGCCAGCCTGCCCCGGGTGATCGTGGCGCGGCCCAGCTTGGGCAGCGGACTGATCACGTCGAACCAGGCGCTCGAGTAGGTGTAGTTCGACTCGCTGCCGTCGCTGTGCGCGGCGATGGTCTCGTCGAGGGTCGTGGTCTTCACGCCGTCGTTGAGGAAGTAGGCGGTCTCCGTCGGCACCATCTCGATGGTCGCGCGCAGGATGATGCCGGTGAGCCCGTTGCCGCCGACGGTGGCCCAGAACAGCTTGGCGTTGCGCTTCGGCGTGATGTGCTGCACCTGCCCGTCGGCGGTCAGCAGATCGATCGAGCGCACGTGGTTGCCGAAGCTGCCCTCGCTGTGATGGTTCTTGCCGTGGATGTCGGAGGCGATCGCGCCGCCGATGGTCACCTGGCGGGTGCCGGGTAGCACCGGCACCCAGAGCCCGAACGGCAGCGCGGCCTTCATGAGCTGGTCCAGGCTGACGCCGCCGTCCACGTCCACGATGCGGGTGTCGCGGTCGATGCGGTGGACGTTGTTCAGCGCGGTCATGTCGACGACCAGGCCGCCCGCGTTCTGCGCGTGGTCGCCGTAGGAGCGGCCGAGGCCGCGGGCGATCACGCCGCGCCGCAGGTGGGCGGGCTTGCCGTCGTTGTCCTCGGCGACCATGGCCACAGCCTTGGCGATCAGTTCGGGATCGCTGGTCGAGAGCACTTCGGAAGAGGTGGGTGCGGTGCGACCCCACCCGGTCAACGTACGGGTACGCGTCGGGAGAGTGAACGCGTTCCCGGCGGCGGGGTCGTCGTTCGTGACGCCGGCGCCCTTGTCGTTCCCGGTTGTCTTGGTGGCGGTCGGAGCTTTCGTGGACATCGGCATAGAGGCTACAGGTATGACGGCAGATGGGGACGGGGTCGCTACACCCATGGGTAGTGACGTACGCGTCGTTCAGAACCGAATCCGTGCGGTCGCCTGTTCGCCGCTACGCTCATCGGCGTGCAAGCCGAACCCCACCTGCCGCTCCCGGCAGAGTTGCCGCTGGTCGACGAGCCTGGCGGCGCGAGCGACGGGCCCGAAGGAGGCAGCGTGCGTAACCACGCAGGGTCCCGGGAGCGCCGAATCGAACAGAGCACCGATGTCGACCTCAAGACGCAGATCGTCCGGTTCACCCTCACCGGCGGATTCTCGGCCGTCGTCGACTACGGGCTCTACAGCCTGCTGCTCAATCTCGTCGGCCTCCCGGTCAACGTCGCCAAGTCAATCGGATTCGTGGCGGGCACCACGACGGCCTACCTGATCAATCGCCGCTGGACCTTCCAGGCCCCGCCCAGCCGCGCCCGCTTCCTCGCCGTCGTCCTGCTCTACGCGGTGACCTTCGCGGTGCAGGTCGGCATCAACGCGGGCCTCTACTTCACCCTCCCCGAGGAATGGTGGCGTCAGCCGCTGGCCTTCGTCATCGCCCAGGGCACCGCGACCGTCATCAACTTCGTCGTCCAGCGGTTGGTGATCTTCAAGATCCGCTAGATCGGGGACGAACCCGGGCTCGGAGCGATTGCACTTATAAGTGCAAGAGGTTACGTTGGGTAGTACCTGCGAGAGCGGAGAGGAGTTCGAGTCCCATGGGTGCATCCGGCATTCGCCACGAAAAGGCAGTTCTGTCGATCAGTGCCAGTGAGGTGGAGCAGGCTCGGGCTTTCAAGGATCGAGTGGAGAAGGCGCGCGGTGCCGCATCGGCGCACGCGACTATCGCAGTCGAAGTCCGGGATGGGGAGTCTGTCAAGATGCCCGCCGAGCTCACCGCGTTGATCGCTCAGATCCTCGACCTCATCAGCCGAGGCTGCACCGTAACCGTGGGCAGTCTCCCGAACGAGGTGACTACGACTGTCGCCGCCAAGATGTTGGGTGTCTCGCGGCCGACCTTGATGAAGCTGGTGAACGAGGGCAAGCTGCCTTCCCACAGGGTCGGTTCGCACACGCGTCTTTTCAGCAGGGATGTTCTGGCGCACAGAGAGATTCAGCGTGCTGCGCAACGGAAGGCGTTTGATCGGCTGCGCGAACTCGAGGACGAGCTCGGAGTGGTCTACTGACCGCCAGGGCGCTATCTGGTCGATCCTGTAAGCGCTGAGTGGCGCTCCGTCCGCTTGTACGATGTCCGTCATGGTCAGCGGGCGGGGGACGAACGTTCTTGTCGATGCCAACGTTTTGTTCTCCCGCACGCTACGGGACTGGCTGGCGCTGCTCTACCTTCATCCAGGCAATGAGATGTTCGAGGTCATGTGGACCGACGACATCATGGTGGAGTTCCACTATCACCTACGTAAGAAGAATCCCTTGCTGGATGACGCCCAAGTCGGCGGCGTGCGACGCACACTCGAGAACACGTTCGAGAAAGGGCGGATAACGGGTTATACGATCGACCGTACCATCGCCTATCCCGACGTGGGTGATGCTCACGTCCATTGCGCTGCGGTCTATGCCGATGTCGACATCCTTCTGACCGACAACGTCGAACACTTCACCCGCATGGACGATCTTCCGTACGAGATCTACTCGGCCGACGATTTTTTCGAACTCATCGATGACTCGGCACCCCAGATCGTCCGGGCGGTCACAGCGGAACAACTTGTCTACTACGTTCGCAGGAGCGATACCAGCAGCGTCTCACTACCGGAGAGACTGAAGGCAGCCGGAGCGCCGGCCTTCGCCGAGCGCGTACGACAACACCTTCAAACTCTGGACATCAATGCTCTTCTCCGCGAGCCGACCTGACACGGGGTAACCGTGGCGACCGAGCGGGGTTGACCGGCGAAGGGCGTCAGAGTGTCTCAATTCATCAGCTTGCCGGTCTGATTCACTTCACGCAGTGCCGCCCAAGCATCCCCTACCGGACCTACGTGCCCGAGCTTGTCGGGATTGTTCACCGTGCGGATCGTCTGGATCTGTCCGTCGAGGATGTCGAGCGCCCAGGTGTTGAGGACCTTGCCGTCCCGGTCGCGGAAGATCGCGCCCGGCTGGCCGTTCACCTGGTGCGGCTCCACATGCGCTCCGATCCGGGCGAAAAGCGGGAGGAGCGCGGCGAGCGCTCGGGCCACGTTCTCGGCGCCGACGAAGCGGTCGGCCCATTGCGGGGCCTTGCCGCCGCCGTCGCCGACCATCTGGACGTCGGCGGCCAGCAGCGCGGTCAGCCCGTCGACGTCCCCGTCCCGGAAGGCGTCGAGAAATCTCCCGGCGAGCTTCTCGCGCTCGGTTCGGTCGGCTTCGAATCGGGGCCTGCCGGTGTCCATGTGGCGGCGTGCCCGCACCGCGAGCTGTCGGCACGCGGCCTCCGAGCGCCCCACGGCGGCGGCGACTTCGCCGAATCCGAACCCGAATACCTCCCGCAGCACGAACACCGCGCGTTCGAGCGGGCTGAGCCGCTCCAGCAGCAGCAAAGCCGCCATCGACAACGAGTCGGCCAGCTCCGCCGAGCGCTGCGGGTCCTGGTAGGGGTCGGCCAGCAGCGGCTCGGGGAACCACGGCCCGACGTACTCCTCCCGGCGAACGCGTGCCGAGCGCAGCACATCGATCGAGATCCGGCTCACGGTGGCCGACAGGAACGCCTTGGTCGAGTCGGGTTCGGTCGGGGAAGCCGCGAAGCGCAGCCAGGTCTCCTGGACCGCGTCCTCGGCTTCGCTCACGCTGCCCAGGAGCCGGTAGGCGATGGAGAACAGCAGTGGCCGAAGCTCCTGGAACTCCTCGATCCGACTCACGCCTGCTCCTTCTCGATCCTTGGTAGCCACGGGGCGCGGCGTGGCTGTCGCCCGCGCCCCGGTCCATAGTGGGCAGGCATCACCAGGGCACCGGGCCTTCCGCGCTGAAGAATCCGGCGGTCGGTCCGTCCGCACCGAGCGTGGCCAGGCGCACCAATATCGCGGCGCCCTCCGCGACCGTGAGGAACCCGGTGTGATTGTTGCTGTCGGTGTCGACGTAGCCAGGGGCGACGGCGTTGACCAGGATGCCTTCCTTCCGCAGCTCGTTGGCGTAGTGCACGGTCAGGGCGTTCAGCGCGGACTTGGACGGCGAGTACGCCGCCGACGGCAGCAGCGCCGCGAAGGGGCCGTCCGGGTCGCTCATGAGGGTCAGCGACGCGGCGTGACTGCTGACGTTGACGATCCGCGGCGCCGGTGACCGTCGCAGCAGCGGAAGCATGGCATTGGTCACCGCGATCACCCCGAAGACGTTGGTCTCGAACACCGTCCGGACCATGTCCAGGTCGACAGAGCTGGGGACCTGATCATAGGCGTCCGCGGGGGAGACCTGTCCGGAGCCGGTGATGCCCGCGTTGTTGATCAGCACGTCGAGGTGGCCGAAGCGCTCCTCGACCTGCCGCGCGGCCTCCTGGACGACGGTCTGATCGGTGACGTCGAGGGTGACCGCGTGCGCGTCGCCGCCGGTCGCTCGCACCGCCGCGGCGGCCTCTTCGCCGCGCCGGGAGTCCCTGGCGCCGATCAGAACCGTCATGCCCAGCGCGGCGAGTTGTTCGGCAGCCCCACGGCCGATTCCCTTGTTCGCTCCGGTGACCAGTGCCACCTTCTGGTGTGTGATCTGCTCGCTCATAGTCTGCTCCTTGCTCGGGGAGGCGCGTTCTTCTCAGAACCTGTCGGAACCCGAGACGAGACAGCTCGACCGCCTGTGACATGCGGACGGAAAGCGGACCGGTCGGCGTCAGTAGATGACCAGCCGTGCCCTTACGGATGGGACCGTCCTCGCTGTCCGTGCCGAACTCGAGGAGCGTGTGAACAGGCCGATCGCGGAGCCTTACCGACCGCTACGAACCCCCCGCCGTTCGAAAAACTCTTCGCATACTGGACGGAGATATGGATCAGCGACGCATCTGATCCGGGTGGAATCAGACCTTGAATGAATGCAGGCGTGCGGTCGCGAGGGTCTGTAGTGCGCCGAATGCTTCGAACGTACCCACAGGCTGAAAACCGAGACGGGTCGCGAGTTTCAATGAACGGTCGTTGGCGGTTTGGGTGACGATCAGAACCGGCTGGTCGGGCAGTTCGGTGGCGGCGGCGCGCAGCACGGCGGACGCGGCTTCGAACGCGAACCCGGCACCCCAGGCATCGCGGCGAAGGACATAGGTCAGTTCCAGTTCTTCGCCGTCCTCGGTCACGTGTCCGGGTTGATCGGCAGACCGGCGGCAGAGCATCAGCGTCCCGATGAGGAGATTCGTGTTGTTGTCGGCGATGACGTAGACACCGGGAGCGGCCGTCACGTTGGCGACGCCGATCGCGTTGAGGTACTGCTCGACGTCGCTGCGAGAGCGTGGACCACCGAGGTAGGTCCGAACCGCGGGATCGGTCTGTAGGTCGATGAGTCCCGCACGGTCATTGTCATGCGCCTTGCGCAGCACGAGACGATCTGTAGCGATCTCCGGGGCGGACAGCGTAGGAAGTCGGCTCATGGTAGCCATTCTGTTCGACGCCGAAGGTTCAACCGGGCCAACCTGTCACGCACTGGGAAGGAGCGGCGCTGTGCATCACCCGACTCAGGAGCGGTCGAACTCCCGTGTGCTCCTCGCTCGACGCCACGGCGGAGCATGCAACACGGCCCGACCTGACCGTCGAGTCGGACCGGGCCGTGTTGGTGGTGTGGCTAGGGGCGGTCGAACTCGCCGTCCGTCACGCCTGCGGTGAAGGCGTCCCATTCGCTGGGGGTGAAGACCAGTGCGGGGCCGGTGGGGTTCTTCGAGTCGCGAACGCCGATCTTGTCACCGTCGAGGAATGCCACTTCGACGCAATCCTGGCTGGCTCCGCTGTGGGTGCTCTTGAACCACCGTGCTTCCGATAGGTCACTGATCACGCCCGTACTCCTTCTCTAGCTCCCGGAGAAGTCTGCGGCTGTCCTGAACGTCCATGGCCGCGCTCCGGAGCACCTCGTATGCCTCACCATACCGCCGCACCGTGCCGGGTTTATCCACGTAGAGCGCGCCCGTGAAGCCTTCCATATACACGACGGGCGGCTCGATCGGACGGCCCTTACTGTCTGTGCCGAATTCCAGGATTGTGAATGGGCCGATCTGATCACCGGTGGGGTAGCCCGCGTCGGACGGCAGAACCCGGAGCGTGATGTTCGCTCGACGGCTGGAGTCGAGCAAAGCACGCGTCTGTTCCGTCATCGCCCTCTTGGAACCGATGATCTGGCGTAGCACCGACTCGTGAATGACCACGTCCATCTCAACCGGACCAACCGGCCGCGTGATCAAAGACTGCCGCTTGATTCGCAGTTGAACGCGTCGCTCGATCTCTGACGCACGCTCGTCCGGTCGTTTGGCAGTGATGAGCGCCTGCATGTACCGAGGCACCTGAAGCAGGCCAGGGACCAGCTCGGACTGGTACACAGTCAATCGCTTCGCGGAGTTCTCCAACCCCACGTAGACATCGAAGTTCTCAGGGATGAGATCACCGTAGGCATGCCACCACTCGGGTGCGTTCGCTTGGCGCGCTAAGCCGACCAGTGCGTCGATCTGCTCCGGAGCTGCGTCGTAGATCCGACACAGCTCTTTGATGTCTGCGTCCCGGACCTTGTCTACCTGCCCTTTTTCGACCCGCTGCAACATCGTCGGGCTCCATTGCATGAGTTCGGCCGCGTTCGCGATCGTGAGTCCGACCCCCGTTCGAAGTTCGCGCAAGTGGCGACCCAGCTGTCTGCGTGGAACCGTAGAGCCTTCCATTCTCCACCCCTTCTGATCTCGGCTTTCTCCACCTCGGAGAATCCTCGCATCCAGGCTGAATCACACGCTGGCGCTTCAGAAAAATCGTGCTGAATATTCAGAGTAGTTGGGTCTCAGCGGTTGTACGGATGCTCCACTTGACGTACGCGCCCTGGTCGGAAAGGGCTGAGAAGTGGCTCTCCGATCCCGCGGGAAGCACCGGGCGCGCTCCACATGACGTTCGATCCGAGTAGGGGGCTTTCGAGATGGACCATCAGCCGTTCGAGGACACTCCGGTGTCGCGGTGCCAGTTCTACCGGCGGGCATGCGGTTTGCCCGCTGTCATCGACCCGCCTGGGCTCGGGCGGATCGTTGTGCGTGCGGGGAGCGTCTGGGGCATCACGATGCCCGCGCGGCTGGGGCAGGCGGTGCGGGCGCACCTGCACGGCCAGGGCAATTCCGTAGGCCCGATCGTCGGTCATCCGCGCTCGGGCAGGTGGACGTTCCTGATTCGGCCCGATCTCGGTGAGACCGACGATATGCGGCTGTTCGCCGAGCTGTTCCGGCTGGATGTGTCGGTTGCGCGTGCGGGGGCGACTATTGCGCTGCCGTCGCCTACCGCGTCGGCGGGGGCGATTCGGCAGTGGATCGAGCCGCCTGCCAACTCGTTTCGCCCCTCCGGCGTCGCTGTCGTGCGGGCGATCCGGGCGTGGGCTGATCAGATGCCCTGGCGTGGGTCGCGTTCGATGCCGCGAAGCGGTGACCAGCCGTTCGAGGTTCGCGGGTGATGGTCGCGAGCGTCATCGCCGGGGTCGCCGTCCTGTGGTTCACGGCGAACTACTTGATCGCGATGGCGGTGCTGGAGCGTCGCATCGGTCACGAAAGGGTGTGCTGCGAGCGTCCGCGCGCTGCCGAGGTGGCGGGCACTGTGACGTGGATGCAGGCCCGGGCGTTGCCCACCACCTGCCCGCTGGTCGTCGAGCGTCGAGTGTCGGCGTGAACGGCCCCTGGTCCCGCCTGCCGGGAGAGGAGGGGACGGGATCATCGCCCGTCCCCGGAGTGCGTTCGCCGGTCGGGCCCGACCCCACCCGCCCCAGCATTGCCCGCGTCCACGACTACAGCCTGGGCGGTAAAGACAACTACGAGGTCGACCGCCGTTTCTTCCACGACATCCTGCGGATCGCCCCTCGGATGCGAGAAGTGCCGCTGACGACACGGCGTTGGCTCGACCGCGTCGTGCGCTATCTCGTCTGCGAAGCGGCAATCGACCAGATCGTGGACATCGGAGCCGGACTGCCCGCCTTCCGGAACATTCACGAAGTCGCGCATCAGCACGAATCGCGAGCGCGGGTGGTGTACGTGGACAACGACCCGCTCTGCTGCACCCACGGCCGTGCGCTGCTCGCACGGCATGCGGGCGTCCAATACGTGCAGGCCGATCTCACGCGACCGCGAAACGTCCTGTCCGAGACCGCCGATCACCTCGAGCGAGATCGGCCGCTCGCGGTCATCCTGTCCAGCGTCCTGCACCATGTGCCCGAGGAACTCGACCCCGCCCGGATCGTCCGCGAGTACACCGAGATCCTGCCGCCCGGTTCATATATCGCGCTCAACCATTACCTCGACCCGGCCGACAATCCCGTCGCCCATCGGCTCGCCCGTGAACTCGAGAACCGCTTCGTCCACGGGCTGGGTTCGGGCTGGTTCCGCCCTCGCGAACGGATCGCCGCCTTGTTCGACGGTCTGGAACTGGTCGAACCCGGTCTGGTCGAGGTGGGCGACTGGTGGCCTCACGGCCCCGCGTTGCGCCCGCGATCTCCGGAGGAACGGCTGATGCTGGGCGGGCTGGGGCGCATACCGGCTCTCAGGCACCGGTGAACAGCGAGCCTGCCAGTTCGGTCTTCTCTGCCTTCGCGCCGAAGTAGTCGCCGCCCTTGGCGCGGACGTTGTCGGTGCCCCACTCGCGCTGTTCGCGCGAAGCGGGCACCAGGTGCGGGATGTGCTTGCGGCAGTGGATGTACGCCTCTTCCACGTCGACCACCACCCAGTGTTCGGCGGCGCGGCCCTTGTGGTTGACGGGCAGGTCGGGCACGACGCTGCGGAGGGCGGGGTCTGAGACGATGTGTGCCGAACCGTTGATGTGCAGTCCGATGAGGTCCCGCACGAAATCGATGAGCAGGATCCCGACGTGCGGGTTCTCCAGAATGTTGCCGAGACTGGCCATCACGCCGTTGCCACGATATTCCGGGTAGGCAATTCGGCGCTCATCGATGACGTGCAGAAAACCGGGTAACCCGGCCCGGAAAGTCGAGTCGCATTCGCCGCGTTTGTCCGCTGTGGCGATGAACGCCATATCCATCCGGCCGATGAATTCGATCATCGTCGGATTGAGCCGATCGAGCACCTGATCGTCGTAGAAACGCTGGGCTCGATCTTGTGTTCCGTACCGTTCCTGCAGCTCACGCTCGCCATCGCTGCCGTTGTGTGTGCCGGGCATTGCCGCCCCCTCTGGTCGCCGGAATCCGGGGTCCGCCAGGCTCGACGTTGAACCGCGGCCGCACCGAGATCGCGCCAATTTTAGATGAGGAGCGCACGGTAAAACGTCGAAATCCACGTAGATGATGCCCGCGATTCCCGTGTCACGCAAGGATTTCCATAGATTAGCTAAGAGCCGACCGGCCGGAATTATTTCCGGCCGGTCGGGATTTGCCAAGTGATGTGCGGTGCCCTCAGGCGGGGATCAGGGTGACCGGAACCCCGTTGAACACGGCATTGCCGGAGGGTGCGTCGATCACCGAATCGTCGGTGAGCACATTGGCGTTGACGCCCGCGTGCTCGCGGGCCACGGTCTGCGTGCTGTCGATATGGCCCCAGCCGTGCGGCAGGCTCACCACTCCGGGCATGATGGCCTCGGTCGGCTCCAGCGGGACCGTCAGCGTCCCGGCTGCGGACTTCACCACCGCTCGGTCGCCGAGCCCGAGTCGCGCCACGTCGGCCGGATTGATGTGCAGGGTGCAGCGATTCGATCCGCTCACCAGCGTCGCGATGTTGTGCATCCAGCTGTTGTTGGACCGCAGTTGCCGCCGCCCGATCAACACGATCTCCGGGGCGGCGTCGGACAGACGCGCCCGCATCCGTGCCACGTCGTCGAGCAGTGGCTGCGGGGCCAGGTCCACGCGTCCGGTCGCCGTGCGCAGCACGCCCGGCAGGCGCGGTTGCAATGGACCGAGGTCGATGCCGTGCGGGTTGTCCAGCAACACTCGCAGGTTGAGTGTGCCGCCGTTCCATTCGCCGTGCGGCCCGAGGCGCAGCATCAGGTCGATGCGCTGCTCGGTGCTGGTCTCCCCGATCAGGTCGCCGCGCCGGTCCGCGAGCCCGGCCTTCTGCAGCAGGCCCGCGATCACGAATTCATCCACAGCGGTGAGCGGATCGATCCCATCCGAGCCGCGGTGCGGCCTGCCGGTCAGCGCGGCGGCCAGACGAGCCAGCACGGCAGGCTCCGACGGCCGGTCACCCAGCGGCACCAGCGGCCGCGAGTAGCGGGCGTAGTTGCGCACGGCGAACTGCAACAGCGCGAAATCGTAGTGCGCGGACTGGGTCGGGCGCGGCGGCGGGAGGATGACGTCCGCGTGCCTGGTGGTCTCGTTCACATAGCGGTCCACGCTGACCATGAAGTCGAGCTGGGCGAACGCTTCGTCCAGGCGTGCCCCGCTCGGCGCGGACAGCACCGGGTTCCCGGCGACTGTGATCAGCGCGCGGATCTGGCCTTGCCCCGGTGTGATGATCTCGTCGGCGAGCGTCGCGACGGGCAGTTCGCCCATCGCCTCGGGCAGCTCGCGAACCCGGCTGGTCCACCGCCCCGTGCGGAACGGCCTGGTGCGCGGGATGCCGCCGGCCGCGGCGGTGGCGAACATCGCGCCGCCGGGGGAGTCGAGGTTTCCGGTCAGCGCGTTGATCGCCTCGACGAGCCACTGGGTGATGGTGCCGAATTCGGCGGTGCAGGTGCCGATGCGGGCGTACACCGCCGCGGTCGGGGCCGCCGCGAGCTCGCGGGCGAGCCGCACGATCGTGGCCGCCGGGACGCCCGTGCGGGCCGAGACCGTTTCCGGGTCGAACGCGGCGGCGGCCGTGCGCAATTCCTCCAGCCCGGTCACATCGACGCGCAGGTCGGTCAACTGCTCGGCGAAAAGCGTGTGCACGATGCCGAACAGCAGGTAGGCATCACTGCCCGGCCGGATGAACAGGTGCTCGTCGGCCAGTTTCGCGGTGCGCGTCACCCGGGGATCGACCACCACGAAACGGCCGCCCCTGCTACGTAGCGCCTTCAATCGGCCCGGAAAATCGGGTGCGGTGCACAGCGAGCCGTTCGACTCCAGCGGGTTCGCACCGAGCATCAGCAGATAATCGGTGCGGTCCAGGTCGGGCACCGGCACGGTCAGCGGGTCACCGAACATCAGCCCACTGGCCACCTGCTTGGGCATCTGATCCGCGGTGCTGGCCGAATAGATGTTCCTGGTGCCCAAGGCGCGCAGCAGGATCGGCACGTACAGCGTGCCCGCCACAGTGTGAGCGTTGGGATTGCCCAAGTAGGCCGCGGCCGACTGGTTTCCGTGCTCGGCCACGACGGCGGGAAACCGCTCGGCGATGTGGTCGAAAGCTTCGTCCCAGGTCGCGGTGCGCCAGGTATCGGTCGCGCGATCACGGATCAGCGGTTCGGTGACCCGGTCCGGGTCCTCGTCGAGATGGCCGAAGCTGGCCCCCTTGGGACAGATGAAGCCCTTGCTGAAGGGATCGTCGCGGTCGCCGCGGACGGAGGTCACGTGGTCGCTTGGGTCCAGGGTGATTTCCAGGCCGCAGACCGCCTCACAGAGCGGGCAGGTCCGCAGCAGATTGCGCGATTGCGTGATCGGGGCCATACCCCATCTTGGCGTCCGGCGGTGGAACTGAAAAGAGAACGCTTGAAATCGGCGACGCCAAACGACCGGTACCCGGCGGCGCTCCGGGGTGGGGATCCGGAGCGCCGGGACGGATACCGGTCGCAAACAGGCCGGGTAGCGCGGCCCCGACCCGCGATCAGCAGGCGAAGTCGATCAGAAACGCGTCGTTCAGCAGGCGATGGTCAGCTTCGCGCGGCGCGACGCGGTGGCGGCGCGTACGGCCGCGGCGATCGCGACGACCGGCGGCACCCAACGGGCCTCGGCGGGCGACACGCCCCAGCAGGCCGAACCGACCGAGAGCTGGGTGGGCGGCAGCGGGATGCCCGCGCCGTCGGTGTACACGGTGGCGCCGGCCTCGCGCAGCGCCTGCAACGCCATCTCGGCCTTGCGGACGCCGGTGACGAGGTGGATCTCGCGTCGCTCCGAGCCGGGAATCTCGATCACCGCGCCGGAGAGGTTGTTCGCCCGCAGAAAGCGGCGGACCTCGCCGGCCAGTTCGCCGGAGACCTCGATGCCGGACAGGTCGTCGTCGGTGATCAGGCTCAGACCGTTGGCCGTTTCGGCGACCGTCCACCCGCGCTGGTTGTAGTCCTGCGCAGCGGCGGTCAGCTCGGCCGCCGTGACGGAAGTCGGAAACGTGGTGCGCACTGTCTTCTCCATTCCCCGGTAGATCTCTGGGTCCTGCATTCATGGGTCGTATCGGCGGGGGCCGCCGCGAGCGTTACGCGAACTTCGGAAGAATTTCCGGAGTGTCGCCTACGTCTCATTTCCGAGGGGGTTCGTCCGCGTGCGGCCGGGCACTTCCAGGTGGCTCGTAATGGCTGCCACGCAGCTATATTCGGCCGCGAGCCGGACCGCTCGCTGTGCCGGAGCTGCGAGGCTGCTGTGGATGGTGTGATTGATGTTGCCGTTGCGAAAATTCCGGTCTCGTGCGCTTCCGGCTGGATCCGGTCGCCTCGTGCGAGGAGGATTCCGGCATGAGCGTCAGGCCTGGAGGCGGTAGCTCGCGTGACCACGGAGGGCCCGCGCATGCCGAGGAAGACACAGCATGAGCGTCAAGTCCGGAGGAGGACACGAGATGAGTGACGAATCCGACGGCATCGGTGCGCCCGTCGAGGGCCAGGCGGCGGACGCGGCGGAGTTCGAGGCCGAATCGCGCTGGCTCGCGTGGAAGGAGTCGGCGGCCGAGCGGCGGTCGGGGGCCGCCGCCGACGAAGAGGAGCACTCCGAGCCGTTCCGCAGCCCGCGCGCGTTCGTGCAGTGGAGCTCCGCGGCCGCGCGCGCCCTGGTGGACGTGCAGTTCCACCGCCCGGCGACCCGCACGCTCTTGCCGCTGGCCTACATCCTGGGGCTGGTGTTCGCCTTCGCCGTCCCCATCACGCTGACGGTTTCGGCGTGGCGGGTGTCCGCGGTGCTCGGCGTGCTCGCGGCGGTGCTCGGCGTGCCGCTCGGCCTGACCATCGCGGCCGCCGTCCGGCTGATGCTCGAGTTCCTGGTGAACGCCTCCCGCCTGGCGACCAGGGTGGAGCACATCAGCGAGCTGGCCGATGATCTGTTCCAGGCGTTGTCGGACGTGGCCGAGCCGGTCAACCAGTTGTCCGAAGACGTTCGGGCGGTGCAGTTCTGGCGCTTCCGCAAGCGAAACCCGCGCAGGTAGGGGACGAAAACGCGCCGTCCGGAAGTGTTTTGACTCGCTGGAGACAACGACCTAGCTGAGACACGCACAGTGACCAGTGTGAGTTTCACTGTCGACAATGCTGTTCGGATACCCGGCACATCCACCGTGGGTGTCCGGGAGGGTGGGTCGCGTCGCAGACCGGGCATGGTTCACGGTGCGGCCGGACAAGGGCGAAACAGGGGGGAAGCATGGCTTTACCGCAAGGGACGACCGGTTCGACCATGCCGAGGCGGCAGCTCGGCAGGCAACTACGCGATCTGCGCAATCGGGCCGGGATGACCACTCGGGTGGCCGCGCAGCAGCTGGAATGGTCGGAGGCGAAGATCTGGCGGATCGAGACCGGGCAGACCTCGCTGCGCGGCCTCGATGTCGAGGCGATGTGCAAGGTCTACGGCGCGCCGCCCGAACTGCTCGAACCGCTGCGCGCGTTGGCTCGCGACACGAAGGCCAAGGGATGGTGGACCTCCTACGGCGACGTGATCCCGGAAGGCTTCGACGTCTACATCGGGCTGGAAGAGGCGGCCACCAGGCTGTTCACCTACGAGAACGAACTCGTCCCCGGCCTGCTGCAGACCGAGGGCTACACCCGCGCGGTGTTCGCGGCGGCATATCCGGAATTGTCCGCCGACGAGATCGACCGCAGGGTGGGGTTACGCCAGGCCCGGCAAGCACTGGTCACCCGCGCCGACGCGCCACTGCGCCTGGACGCGCTGATCGATGAGGCGGTGCTGCGACGGCGCATCGGCGACCCGGCGGTCGCCGCCGAGCAGCTCGACCACCTGCTCCGCATGGGCGAGTTGCCGAACATCCGGATCCGGCTGGTGCCGATGGACTGTGGCTATCACGACGGCTTGACCTCAGGCCGATTCGTCTTGCTGGAGTTCCCCGGAGTGCGTTCCGGCGAGCCGCCCGAACCGCCGGTGGTGTACGTCGAGGCGTTCACCGGGCCGGTGTATGTGGACAAAGAGCCTGAGATCGCGCGTTTCCGCAGGGCATTCGCGAGTATCGAGGCGGCGGCGGTCGACGCTCGCGCGGGCATCGAGAAGGCACGCGCGTCGCTGTGAACCGGACCTCTATCCGGCGCTGATCAGCACTTCGGCGGGCCCGGCAGATCCCAGGTATCGCTCAGCACGGCCCGGTGGGTGGGCACGGCCTGTTCATAGACCTCGCGGCCCTTCTCGGTGAGGCAGACGAACACGGCGCGACGGTCTTGCGCGCACATGGTGCGCCGGACGAGACCGTCGCGCTCCAATCGGGCGACGGCCCGCGACAGCGCGCTCTGGCTGAGGTGGATGTCGCCGGCCAGATCGCTCATCCGGTAATCGCCGCAGTTCGCGTCGACCAGCCGATCCAGAGTCTCGAATTCGCTCAGCCCGATGGAATGACCGTTCTGCAGCGCCTTCTCGAGCGCGCAACTCACCGCCGCGTGCCGGTCGAGCAGCTCCCGCCACTCCCCAACCAGCCCGGTGGGCGCGGCAGCGCCCCGGGCCGTTTTCACGGTGGTCGGCTTCGACATGGCCCCATCTTAGTGGGCACGCCATGTTCATGCAACTGCATCTTATGTGTTGGCATTTAATGCGCACGCATGTAATCTTCCCCGCATGACTTCACCGGCAACGCTCTCGGCCGCGCAGGCGACCGATCCGACCAGATGGTCAGCCCGGCTTTGGGGCATGCTGATCACGCTGTGCATCGTGCTGTTCCTCGACGGCCTCGACGTTTCGATGATCGGCGTCGCCCTGCCGTCCATCGGCGCGGAACTCGATCTGTCCACGTCCACCCTGCAATGGCTGGTCAGCGGGTACGTGCTCGGTTACGGCGGTCTGCTGCTGCTCGGCGGCCGCACCGCCGACCTGCTCGGGCGGCGCAAGATCTTCCTGATCGCGCTCGCGGTCTTCGCGGTCGCGTCGCTGGCAGGCGGTCTGGTCAGCTCCGGCCCGCTGCTGATCCTCACCCGCTTCATCAAGGGCCTCGCCGCCGCGTTCACCGCGCCCACCGGCCTGTCCATCATCACCACCAACTTCGCCGAAGGACCGGCCAGGAACAAGGCGCTGTCCATCTACACGGTGTTCGGCGCGGGCGGCTACTCCATGGGCCTGCTGTTCGGCGGGCTGATGACCGGCGTCGGCTGGCGCTGGACGTTCCTGCTGCCGGTGCCGATCGCGGTCGCCGCGCTGGTCGCCGCCTACGTGCTGGTGCCCAAAGACAAGCCCGCCGAGGAAGGCGGACACGACCTGCTGGGGGCGCTGCTGTCCACCGCGGCCATGCTGCTGCTTGTCTACACGGTGGTGGCCGCGCCGGAAGCCGGATGGGCGTCGGCGCGCACCATCGGTTCGTTCCTCGCGGTCGTCGCGCTCTTCGCCGGATTCGTCGCGGTGGAGAAGCGGGTGCGCTACCCGCTGGTGCGCCTCGGGATCCTGCGCAAGTCCTCGCTGGTCCGCGCCAGTCTCGCGATCGTCGCGGTGGCGGGCTCCTACTTCAGCTGGCAGTTCATCGTCACCCTCTACATGCAGGACACCCTCGGCTGGTCGCCGCTGAAGCTGGCGATGGCGCTGCTCCCGGTCGGTCTGCTGGTCGTGCTGTCGGCGTTCTTCTCCGACAAGCTCGTGGATCGTTTCGGCACCGGGCCGGTGATCGCGGTCACCATGGTCGTGATGGCCGTCGGCTACCTGCTGTTCCTGCGGCTGGACACCGCGCCCTCCTACCTGACGATGCTGCTGCCCGCCGTGCTGCTCATCGGCATCGGCTGGGTCGGTTTCCCCGCCATCAACATCCAGGCCACCAACGGCATCGATGACGATGAGCAGGGCCTCGCGGCCGGGGTGTTGCAGACGTCCATGCAGGTCGGCGCGGCCATCGTGCTGGCGGTGACCACCGCGATCATCGCCTCCGGCGCGCACGCCGACATCTCCGCCGCCGGGATGCTCGACACCTACCGCCCGGGCCTGGAGTTCGCCGCGGGCGTGTCCATCGTCGGCGCGCTCGTCGCCCTGCTCGCCTTCACGCCGCGGTCGCGCGGCCGGGAGCGGGCGGCGGAGGAGACGAAGGAGCTGGAACTCGTCAGCTGACCGTCGTACCGGTCGCCGAGCGCCGTCACCACACCGGGTGGCGGCGCTCGGCGCTGTCTCGCAGTCGCTCTGCCGGTGCGGGTTTCGACCGGCTATGTCCGCTGTGCCGTCAGCGGCTCAGGAAAATGGCGGCGCGACAGTGTCTTTCGCGGAGCGGACGAAGGTGAGTTCACGGCCGTCCCGCCCCACCCGCGGCCACTCGATGCTCAGCGTGGGGTCGAACGCATCGATGTCGTGGTCGAACTCGGGCTGATATTCCAGGGAGCACAGGTAGGTGACCGTCGATCCGTCTTCCAGGGACAGGATCGCGTGGCCGAGTCCTTCGGACAGGAACACCGAGCGGCGGTCGACGTCGTCGAGCAGCACGCTGTCCCAGCGCCCGTAGGTCGGCGAGCCGCGGCGCAGATCCACGACCACGTCGAGGAACGCGCCGCGCACACAGGTCACGTACTTGGCCTGACCCGGCGGGTCCTCGGTGTAGTGGATGCCGCGCAGCACCCCGGCCGCCGACACCGAACAGTTCACCTGCCGCAGGTCGAACGGCCGCCCCGTCGCCTTCTCGAACTCCGAGGCCTTGAACCCTTCGAGGAACATGCCGCGATCGTCACCGTGCTGGCGCGGAGTGATCACCCACGCGCCGGGCACCGCGAGTTCCCGGAATTCCATGCTCACCAGTCCCGTCCGCGTTCGAGCAGATCGAGCAGGTAGCGGCCGTAACCGGAACGGACCATCGGTTCGGCGAGCCTGCACAACTGATCGTCGTCTATGAAGCCCATCCGCCAGGCCACCTCCTCGGGCACGCCGATCTTCAGGCCCTGCCGCTCCTCGATGGTGCGCACGTAATTGGCCGCGTCGAGCAGGGAATCGAAGGTGCCGGTGTCCAGCCAGGCGGTGCCGCGGGCGAGCACGTCCACACTCAGCCGATCCTGCTCCAGGTAGGCGCGATTGATGTCGGTGATCTCGTACTCGCCCCGCGCCGACGGACGTAGCGAACGGGCGATCTCCACCACGTCGTTGTCGTAGAAGTACAGGCCGGGAATGGCGTAGTTCGACCGCGGGACCTTCGGCTTCTCTTCGATCGACACCGCGCGTCCCTCGGTGAACTCCACGACGCCGTAGGCGGTCGGGTCGGACACCCAGTAGGCGAACACCGCGCCGCCGTCGATCCCGTGGAAGCGATTGAGACTGGTGCCCAGGCCGGGGCCGTGAAAGATGTTGTCGCCGAGTACCAACGCCGCGCAATCACCGCCGATGTGGTCGGCTCCGAGGACGAAGGCCCTGGCCAGGCCGTCCGGCTCCGGCTGGATGACGTAGCTCAGCGACAGCCCGAGCTGGGCGCCGTCGCCGAGCAGCCGCCGGAACGCCGCTGCGTCCTCGGGGGTGGTGATCACCAGGATGTCCCTGATCCCCGCGAGCATCAGCGTGGAAAGGGGGTAGTAGACCATCGGTTTGTCGTAGACCGGGACCAGCTGCTTGCTCACCCCGCGCGTGATCGGGTGCAACCGGGAGCCGGTGCCGCCCGCCAAGATGATTCCGCGCATGCATGGAGTCTGCCAGTTTCACGGCGCCGGGATTCGGTGAGGTTCCGAGTAGTCCTCGATTCGGTCACGATCGTTTCGCTTCCGGGGGTATCGAGCGATTCTGTTGCGTAGGTCACGGTGCGCGTGGTGTTCTGAAAAGACACTGCGTGAGATGTCAGCGCCGACAGCTCGCCTGGGCGACCTCGGTCCGGTCGTGATTCGGCGCGCCAGTTGTTAGGTAGGTGCGCGATGGCGAGCAGAGACGGCGAGCCCGGCGTGGTGATGAATCCAGAAGGCCCCAGCGCGCAATCGCGCTTGCTGCTGGCCGCCTGCATGGGCGTGGTGCGGCCGATGCTGCGGACGCTGCCGGTCACCAGGGCGACCATTCCGTTCGGCGCCGCCACGGTGGACGGGCTGGCGCGATTGCGTCCGCAGCCGCAGGGCATCGATCGAGAACAGGTGACGCTGCACGGTCTGCGCTTGGAGATCCTTCGCCCGGCCGGTGCGGCGCGTGCGCTACGCCACGGCGCGGTGCTCTACATGCACGGCGGCGGCTTCGCGATCTGCAGTACCCGCAGCCACCGGCCGATCGCCGGGAGCCTGGCCCGCCGCACCGGGCTGCCGGTGATCAACGTCGAGTACCGCCAGTTGCCCGGCACGCGCATCACCCACTCGGTGCACGACTGCCTGGCCGCCTACCGCTGGCTGCTGCGCCATGGCGCGGATCCGGCGCGGATCGTCTTCGCGGGCGACTCGGCGGGCGGATACCTCACCTTCGCGACGGCGCTGCTGGCCCTGGAGTCGGGACTGCCCGCGCCGGCCGGGTTGGTCGGCCTGAGCCCGCTGCTCGACCTGGACTACGCGGCGAAGCGGGACTACGTGAATGTTTCGCGAGACCCGTACATCCCGTTGTCGGCGTTGCAAGCGGTGGTGCGCCTCGGCGCCGAGGTCGACGGGTTGCTCGATCCGAGTCTTTCGCCGGTCAACGCGACGCTGTCCGCGCTTCCGCCCGTGCTGCTGGTCGCGGCGGAGGACGAGGTGCTCCGGTTCGATTCCGAGTTGATGGCGCAGCGGCTCACCGCCGCGGGCGTGCCGAACGCGCTGGAGCTGTGGCGCGGCCAGGTCCACGCCTTCATGAGCATCGCGCCGGGCCTGCCGGAGAGCAGGGCGGCGTTGGCGCGGGTCTCGCGTTTCGTGCGGGCCCGCGTCGCGGACGACCAACAGGCACGAACGGCTTGACCGTTCGGCCTTTCGAGGCGAGCCTCGCCCCGCATCGCGCCGGGACGGGGCTCGCGTCCTGTCCAGGGTGCGCCGTTCGGCGCGTGCGCCCAGGGCACTCTGGATTCGGATCGATATTATCTGTTCTTGATAGTGCAGGTCAGCCCGGGGAAAATCAATAAGTTCCATTTTGTTCAGCGAGTGTTCACCTTCGGGCCAGCGATAGGAATAACGGAGCCCCGCCCGCGTGATAACGCGGACGGGGCTTCCGTTTTCGAATTCAGTTGTGTGCGTTCAGCCGATGCTTACTTGGCGGGCGTGAACGGCTGGTTGATCGTGGTGAAGTACTGGATCGCCGCACCGATCGCGACCGGGGCGGTGATCAGCAGCTGTCCCGCCAGGGTGCCGAGCGCGCCGATGGCGAGGATGCCGCCGAGGCAGCCGATGGCGGCGGCCGGGATGAACGGGCCGAACAGGCCGATGATGGTCGCCGAGGCAACGGTGGCGCCGGCGATGCCGCCGAGCACGCAACCGACGGCGCCGCCGCCGATGCCGCCGACCAGGGTGCCGATGGCGGCACCGGTGGAGATGGTGTCCTTCAAGCGGTTGAACGCGGCGACCTCACGGTCGTACTCGCTCTTCCACGGCGCCTTGTCCTCGAACGGGAGGGCGACCGGCTTGTAAGTCGCGTGCGCCAGGTCGAACTGCGGGGTCAGGGTGGCGGTGCGGTCCGCGATCTCGGCAGCGATCGGGAACTCGAACTCGTCCACCCGGAAGGTCAGCGGCATGCCGGTGAGGACATCACCGTTGGCGGCCTTGACCTTGAAGACACCATCCTCCACGACCATGGAACCGGCATCGGTCGAGATGATGGACTGGGTGTCGGTGGTCTGCGCGGTGAAGTTCACCGCGCCGTTTTCGGCTTCGGCGGCCGGAGCCGCGTTCACGGTGCCGGCGGTGACGCCGAGGGCCGCGATCAGCAGTGCCGACGTCGCGGCGAATTTCCTCATCAGCATTTGTTTGGAACCTCGATGTGAAAGCGTTCGGAGGGGACTAGATGAGCAAAATCTAGACCAGCTAACGAGTGGTGAACCCGTTGTGACTATTTATTCAAATTTTGTTCACCGCCGTGACTCACGACATGGTGGGGTAGCGGAAATGTGGGGGCTGACCGGGGATTTCCAGAAATAGACCGCTCCGCGCGTTCCAGCCTCTGGGAGCAAGGTGAGACGAAGGTCACAGTTGGAAAACCTGGTGGGCCTTCCGCCGCACCGGTTCCCGAGTCCGTCGTCGGGGCGACCCGGCCCCACGTACAGTCATGGGGTGCGATTGCTCGTCACCGGCGGCGCCGGGTTCATCGGCGCGAACTTCGTCCAGCAGGTCGTGTCCGACCATCCGGATACGACCGTCATCGTCCTGGATGCCCTGACCTACGCGGGGAACCGGGCCTCGCTGGGGCCGGTGGCCGACCGCATCGACTTCGTGCACGGTGACATCGCCGACCTCGACCTGGTGGACGAACTGGTCAGCGGGGTCGACGCGGTGGTGCATTTCGCCGCGGAGTCGCACAACGACAACTCCCTCGCCGAGCCGTGGCCGTTCGTACAGACCAACATCATCGGCACTTACTCCTTGCTGCAAGCCGTGCGCAGGCACGATGTGCGCTACCACCACGTGTCGACCGACGAGGTCTACGGCGACCTCGCCCCGGACGACCCGGCGTTCACCGAGACCACGCCGTACAACCCGTCCAGCCCCTACTCGGCCACCAAAGCCTCGAGCGATCTGCTGGTGCGCGCGTGGACCCGCTCGTTCGGCGTGCGGGCCACGATCTCCAACTGCAGTAACAACTACGGGCCCTATCAGCACGTGGAGAAGTTCATTCCGCGCCAGATCACGAACTTGATCGATGGCGTGCGTCCTCGGCTCTACGGGGCGGGGCACCAGGTACGCGACTGGATCCACGTCGACGACCACAACCGCGCCGTGTGGGAGATCCTGCGCCGCGGCCGGATCGGGCAGACCTATCTGATCGGCGCCGACGGCCAGCTCGACAACAAGTCCGTGGTGCGGATGATCCTCACGGAATTCGGCCGCGACCCCGACGATTTCGACCACGTGACCGACCGGCCCGGCCACGACCAGCGCTACGCCATCGACGCCACACTGCTGCGTTCCGAACTCGGTTGGCGGCCCCGGTACGCGGACTTCCGCGCCGGCTTGGCGGCGACCATCCGGTGGTACCGGGACAACGAAGCCTGGTGGCGCCCATACAAGGCCGACACCGAGCGCGCCTATCTCGCGGCAGGCGAGCGGACGCTCAGCACGGCGGGCGACTGAACGACAGTGGCGCCCCGGGGACCAGCCCCGGAGCGCCACTGTCGAATTCTCCTGCCGCTCAGCCCCACACGATGGTGTAGTACTTCGCCGCCGCCGCGACCAGCGCCACACTCGTCGCCACCAGTACGGTGACGGCCGGGCCCAGCGCGGGGGTCTTCCCCGCGGAATCGGTGAGCCGCAACGGCATCCAGCGCAGCAGCACCGCGAGCGCGACGATCGCCAGGGGCACGAAATAGCGGCCCTGCACGCCGTCGACGATGTAGTAGCCGACCGGCGTGAACGACATGTAGAGGGTCACGTAGATCATCGCGACGCTCGCGGCCATGGTGAGCGCGACGATCAGGGTGCGGCGGAAGGCCGGAGCGGTCATCCGTTCGGCGATGCCGATGCTCACCGCGAACGCCAGCAGGCAGGCCAGCATGGAGAGGGCGGGCACGTCGACGTAGGCGAAGCCGAGTTCCCCGAAGAACTGACTGAACCAGCGCTGGTCACGCAGCGCGATGCTCTCGCCGAACACGTGCGCGAACTCCGGTGGATCGCGCAGGATGCCGCTGAGCTGGTCGCCCGGACGCACCGAGTGCCACTGGTGCTGCGGCCGCATCAGGCCCATGCCGTCGCCGGTCGGCGCCGCGATCTTCATCCACACCGCGAAGGCGAGCGCGCCGGTCGCGGCGAACGCCCACGGGATCCCGCGCCGCCAGCCACTGAACCCGAACCGATCGGCGGGCACCAGGGCCACCAGCAGCGCGAGCAGCACGTAGGTCGGCTTGCTCACCGGCAGCAGGATCGTCGCGGCCAACAGCGCGCCGATCTCGACCCGGTTCAGTCGCTCGCCGAGGAACATGGCTTTCACCAGCAGCGCGGAGACCATGATGGCCAGCGCGTTGGTCATCGTGTCGGCGGTCACCGTGCCCGCTTGGAACACCGCGATCGGCAGCGCCGCGACGGTGAACGCCAGCCATTGCACCCGGTGGGCGCGCAACGCGTACAGCCCGAACCCGACCACCGCGAGGTAGGCCACCAGCCCGGCGAGGCGGGTGAGCAGGAGCAGGCCGCCCACGTCGAGTCCGAAGAGCTCGCCGAGGCGGATGCCGATAGCGGCCGGGATGTAAGGGACCGGCGAGTAGGCGGCGGTATTGGTGAACCAGACCGGTTCGGTGGCGTCCGAGACCGCGGCTCCGGTCAACTGGTCGTAGCGGCCGGGGTCGCCCACCATGGGGTCGGGCTCGTCCGGGTTGGTGGTGTAGTCCTTCAGCGCGTAGCCCATGAGCACGGTTATGCTGGACGGGACATCGCCGCCGTAGGCGACACCACGATCGTCGTGGATCCGCTGGGGCAGCAATCCGCCGTGCGCGACTTGGTAGGCCCGGCCGAACTGCGTGATCTCGTCATGACCCCAGAACGGCGGGGTGAGGACGGTGAACAGCGCGCCGAAGATCGTTGCCAGCAGGGTGAAGGCGATCGTCGCCCCGCCTAGTCGCGTCACCATTCGGTGTGCGAAACCTCGGGCCGCCCGGTCCGTGCCGGTGGCCTTCGCGGCCTCGGCGTCCACCGCCGGTAGCGGTGCGGTGTCGGTCGCGGGTAGCGGTGCGGTGTCCGCGGGCTCGTTCAGATCCTTGTCCGGCGTCGCGGTCGGATCCGCCGAGGTCGTCAACGCAGGGCTCCGCCGTCACGGGCAGCAGCGCCGTCGCCGGAGGTGCGGAAGTCCTCCGCGCCCACCGCGGCGTAGCGCAGGTAGACCAGGCGCGCGGCCTCGTGACGGGAACGGCGGATGCCGTCGAGGATCAGGCCCGCGGTCCACGCGAGGCTGCCGAGCAGCAACAGCGTGAAACCGAGGAACAGCGTCGGGAATCGCGGCACCTCGTGGGTGTTGTAGAACTCGACGACGATCGGAATGGTCAGGATGATCGACACCAGCCAGCTCAGCGTGCCGAACAAGCCGTAGAACGCGACCGGCCGCTCGTGCCGGGCCAGCCCGATGATCAGGGCGAGGATCTTGAACCCGTCGTGGTAGGTGCGCAGTTTGCTCTCGCTGCCCGCCGGGCGATCGCGGAAGCCGACCGGAACGGCGGTCTGCGGCACCCGCAGGTGCAACGAATGCACGGTGAGCTCGGTCTCGATCTCGAACTCGCGCGACACGGCGGGGAAGCTCTTGACGAACCGCCGGGAGAACACCCGGAAGCCGGAGAGCATGTCTTCGACGTTGTCGCCGAACACCTTTCCGACCACGCCGTTGAGCACCTTGTTGCCGGTCTCGTGTCCCGTGCGGTAGGCCGAGGCGCCTTCGTCCTGCTTGCGCACCCCGAGCACGTGGTCGTAGGGGCCGTCCAGCAGCGTCTTGATCATCAGCGGCGCGGCGGAGGCCTCGTAGGTGTCGTCGCCGTCGATCATCAAGTACACGTCGGCCTCGATGTCGGCGAAGGCGCGGCGCACCACATTGCCCTTGCCCTTGGTGTGTTCGTGCCGCACGATCGCCCCGGCCTCACGGGCCCGTTCGGCGGTCTTGTCCGTGCTCAGATTGTCGTAGACGTAGACGACGATTCCCGGCACAGCGGCCTGCAGATCGGCTACGACCTTGGCGACCGAAGCCTCTTCGTTGTGACACGGAACCACGGCGGCAATACGGAGCTCGGTGGAGTCCACCCGGGTCAATCCTCGCGATCGGTGGTGAATGTGGGAACACGGGGAGGGTACAGGCAACTCACAGCTCGTGCGTGGCCGACCTCACCGCGCGCGGGAGCGGAATTCACCCTCGCGGGCGGTTCCCCGAGCCTGCGGTACCGTCGGGCGGTGCCATCCAGTGAGTCCACCGCACCCGCGGGCGAGCCAGTCACGCAGGAGACCGCAACGGTCCTTCGCAAGGTGCTCACCGCGCTGCGCAGAGGCGGCGCTTTCCTGGTGGTCGGCGCGATCGGTTTCCTGGTCGACGCGGGCACGTACAACCTCCTGGTCTTCTGGGGTGGCGAGGGCGTGCTCTATCACTACCCACTCCCGGCCAAGATCATCGCGATCGCGGTGGCGACGGTGGTGACCTATTTCGGTAACAAGTGGTGGACCTTCGCGCACAAACAGACCGACAATCCCGGGCGCGAATACCTGTTGTACGCCGTGTTCAACGTGGTCGCGATCGGCCTGCAACTGGGCTGTCTCGGCTTCTCCCGGTACGTGCTCGACCTGTCCAGCCCGCTGTCGGACAACATCTCCGGTACGTTGATCGGGCAGATCGTGGCCGTGGTATTCCGGTACTGGGCTTACGACAAGTTCGTCTTCACCGGGACGCGCGCAGGCACGGGCAGCGCCACCGAAAACGAATCGGCGAACGTTTAGCAATTGTTCGAGCACACGTCGGCGTGGCTGTACGGCGGGCAAGCGCAGAGGGCGGTTGATATCCTCACCCCCGCCGTGAAGGCATCGAGGGGCGTGTCTGTCCCGTCCGGCACAATGAGAATTTCGAGGATTTCATGGATCAGTCGGCTATCGAGGCCGTTACCGAAACAAACGATCGCTCGACGGCCGCTGAGGCGCCTGCCGCGCTGCGGGCCGACCATCGGGCGCCGGACCGGCTAGTGCTGCAGCGCGGTATCTTCACCGGTCCGTCGGCGCGAGTGAGCGACGAGCTGTACGCCGTCGTGAAGGGCGGCGCGCACCGGGAACGCCTCACACTGAGATTGGACAAGGGCGCGACCGCGCACACGAACACCTACTTCGGCCGGTTCGCCGCCAGCTACTGGCAGCGCTGGACCACGGTCACCGAAGTACGGGTCACCATGGTGCTCGACGTGGTCGCCAAGGCGAAGATCCGCCTGGTGGCCTCCGACATCGCGGGCCACCGCAGAATCATCGACAACGCCCGGGTCGACGCGAGCGGCTCGGTGACGCTGAGCGCCCCGCTCGACCAGTACGTCGACGGCGGCGCGCTGTGGCTGGAGTTCGACGCCATCGGCGGCGCGCTCGGCATCGCGGAGCTGACCTGGACCGGCGTCGCGCCGGAGCGCGTTCGCCCGGTCGCCATCGCGATCTGCACCTTCAACCGCGCGGCGGACTGCGCCGAGACGGTCGCGGCGCTCGCCTCCGACCCGACCGTGCTCGCCGCGATCGACGCGGTGTACGTGGTCGACCAAGGCACCGATCTGGTCGAGAACCGGCCGCGCTACCAGGAGGTCGTGCCGGTCTTCGAAGGAAAGCTGCGCTACCTGCGCCAGCCGAACCTCGGCGGGGCGGGCGGCTTCACCCGCGGGCTCTACGAGGTGTCCGCGGTCAACGAGCACGCCGACGTCATCCTGATGGACGACGACATCCTGTGCGAGCCGGAGACGGTGCTGCGCCTCAACGCGTTCGCCAACCTGACGGTCGAGCCGACGCTGGTCGGCGCGCAGATGCTGTTCCTGCTCAACCCCGACTACCTCAACGTCGGCGCGGAGGAGGTGCACCTGCACCGACTGCGGCACGGCCAGAAGGTGCCGAAGGCGCTGCGCAACACGAGCATGCTGAAGAAGAACCAGGAACGCCGCGTGGACGCTGGCTACAACGCGTGGTGGACCTGCCTCATCCCGGCCGAGGTGGTCGCGAAGATCGGCCTGCCGATCCCGATCTTCTTCCAGTGGGACGACGTGGAGTACGGCGTCCGGGCGCGCGAGCACGGTTTCGTCACCGTCACGCTGCCCAACGCCGCGGTCTGGCACGCGGACTTCTACTGGAAGGATTACGACGACTGGGCGCGCTACTTCAGCACGCGCAACTCGCTGATCGTCGGTTCCATGCACGCGGAACTGGACGGGAAGGAGATCAGCCGAAAGCTGTTCCGGGAGATGTCCGAGCAGCTGGTGGCGATGCAGTACGGCTTGGTGCACACCACTTTGCAGGGCATCGAGGACTTCCTCGAGGGCCCGAAGGTGTTGCGTGACGGCGGTATCGAAGCGCTGGCCGCCGCGCGCACCAGCCGGGCCGACTACCCCGAGACGATCAAGCACCCCGCTGCGACGCCGCCGGTCCGCTCGGCGGACATCACCCTGCGTCGAGCCGGTGGGGAACCCAGCCGCGCGCTGCTGGTGCTGATCAAGCGCGCGATCAACCAGTGGCTGGGCCGCACCCAGCACGGCATCATCGGCGTCACCAGGGAAGACGCCTATTGGTGGCATGTCTCGCTGTTCGACCACGTGGTGGTCACCGACGCCTCGCAGTCCGGCGTCCGGGTGCGCAGGCGCGACAAGGCCCGCGCGATGCGGTTGCTGCGCCGCATGGTGCGCGTGCTGCGTCGTTTGCGCCGGGAACTGCCCGCCCTGCAGGCGCAGTACCGCGCCGCCATGCCGGAGCTCACCAGCCGGGAGAACTGGGAGCGGTTGTACGGGATCGAGAACTCCCGGCGCGACAGCTGATCGGCGTTGGTACGTGGGGGACGGGCTGACTTGCCCGTTCCCCACTGCAGGCCGCCGTCGCTGCACCTGACTGCGGCCTGGAGGCGGTCAGAGGTCAGAGAAAGAGGTCGGTGGTGAGTTCGGCGTCGCCCGGGGTGACGCGGTACCTGTCCAGGTCGGTGATGCCGTGGGCGGCCAGGACCTCGTCATCGATATAGAAGTTGCCGCTGTTCTCCTTGCCGGGCGAGGTGAGCACCAGGTAGGCGGCGTCGGCGTAGATGTCGGGGGTGCGCGAGGTGGAGATCATCTCCTCGCCGCCGAGCAGGTTCTTCACCGCGGCGGTCGCGATGGTGGTGCGCGGCCACAGCGAGTTGACGCCGATGCCGTCGTTCTTCAGTTCCTCGGCCAGCCCCAGCGTGGTCAATGACATTCCGTACTTGGCGATGGTGTAACCCAGCGCCATGCCCGCCCACTTCGGGTCCAGGTTCAGCGGCGGGGACAGGGTGAGAATGTGCGGGTTGCGCCCCGCCTTCGCGGATTCGCGCAGATGCGGGATGCTCAGCTTGGACAGCAGGAAGCTGCCCCGGCAGTTGATGTCCTGCATCAAGTCGTACTTCTTCATCGGCAGCGCGTCCGTGGGGGACAAGTCGATCGCGGAGGCGTTGTTCACCACGATGTCGATGCCGCCGAAGCGCTCCACCGTCTGCCGGACCGCCTCGGCCACCGACTCGTCGATCCGGACGTCACCCACGAACGGCAGTACCTGCCCGCCCGCCGCCTCGAGTTCCGCGGCGGCGGTGTGGATGGTGCCGGGAAGCTTGGGATGCGGCTGATCGGTCTTCGCGATCAGCGTGATGTCGGCGCCGTCGGCCGCGGCCCGCTTGGCGATCTCCAGCCCGATGCCGCGGCTGCCGCCGGACATGATCATCGTCCGGCCCGCTAGCGGCTTGGATCCCGGTTCCGTCATGTGACCTGCTCCTTCGTTTCCGCCGCGGGCAGCAGCCGGCGGCTGTACGCGCTTGCAGACCAATCGTAAACCACCACCCTATGCAACCAGTTGCATAGGGTGTGCGAAGAGAGGGCACCGGCGCGCCGGTGCCCTCTCCGCGATTCAGATCGTGGCGATGATCAGGATGTTCAGCAGGAACATCACTGCGACCAATGCCCAGACGATGTACAGGAACAACATGCCCGGCGCCTTCTGCGGAACCGGTCCGATCGCGCCGTTGAGGAAGATCACCACCGGCGCTTTGTAGTAGAACCGCGTGGCCTGTCCCTCGGCGATCGGCACGGTCACATTCGCCGGACCCATGTCGAACAACCACGGGGTGGTGACCCGGACGTGATACTGGCCGGGCCCGACCGGGATGTGATTCGCGCCCCAGCGGGTATTGGGCACCCGCTGGCCGTTGACCAGGATCTTCGGCTTGGTCAGCGCGAGCAGGAACGTCCAGATCGAGTACGAGGCATCGATGGTGATGCCGGGCGGGTCGGCGGGCTGGCCATAGCCCTGCTGCGGAGCGAACTGCTGGGGCTGGCCGTACGGTTGCGGCTGCCCGAACTGCTGGGGCTGACCGTATGGCTGCGGCTGGCCGTATTGCGGCGCGGGTTGTCCGTACGGCGGCTGCCCCAGCTGGGGTTGAGCGAGATGCGGTTGGCTCGGATGCTGCCCCGCGGGCGGCCCGTACTGCGCGGGCGCCTGCGGAGGCGGGTACTGGCCGACTGCCGGCTGCTGACCGAACGCCGGCTGCCCAGGCCATTGGCCGGGCTGCTGGCCGTGTGGCGGGTACCCGCCGGGTTGACTCATCTATCCCTCCCAGATAGCGAACGATGCGAGGGGCACCCTACCGTGCCCCCGCTCGATCAGCGTCGCGAGTTCTTCTCCCGGAACATCTTGCGGTGCTGCTTGGTGATGCCCCGCCAAGCCCGATCGCGTTCGGCTTGCAGCCGCTTGTCGGTGCGCGCCTGCATCCACTCGTTCTCCCGCGCCAGCTTGTTGTAACTGTCTAGCCTGCGCTGGGTGAGCTCGCCGTTGTCGATCGCCTCCCGCACCGCGCACCCCGGTTCGCCGCGGTGTGCGCAATCGCCGAAACGGCACTGAGCGGCAAGGGATTCGATGTCGCTGAAGGTCTTCTCGATCCCTTCGGTCGCGTCCCATAATCCGATACCGCGCAGCCCAGGGGTATCGATCAGCGTGCCGCCGCCGGGAAGGGGGCGCAACTCCCGGTGCACCGTGGTGTGCCTGCCCTTCTTGTCCACATCGCGGACCGCGTTGGTGGCGAAGATCTCCGCGCCGAGCAGTGCGTTGGCGAGGGTCGACTTCCCAGCACCGGAGGGCCCGATCAAGGCGACGGTGCCCCCGAGCATCGCGGTGAGCACATCGAGGCCCGCGCCGGTGTTCGCGCTCACCTCGAGCACGGCCGCGCCGGGCGCGACGGCGCGCACCTCCTCGACCGGGACGTCATAGGCCGCGTCGGCTTTGGTGAGCACCACGATCGGCTGGGCATCGCTTTCCCAGACCACCGCGAGCATGCGTTCGATGCGGCCGAGGTCCACGTCGCCGTCGGCGGCGGTGCAGATCAGAACAGTGTCGACATTGGCGGCGAGCACCTGGCCCTGCGACCGGCCGGATACCGACGACCGCACGATCGCCGACCGGCGCGGGAGCAACCCGCGTACCGCCGAGGTGGCGTCGACGGTCACCCAGTCTCCGGTGCACAGCCCGCTGACCTCGTAATCCGGGCGCGGGCAGCGGGCGCGAGCGAGCCCGGTCGGCGTGGCCACGTCGCATTCACTGCGATCCATGCGGATCACTCGCGCGGGCACACAGCCTTCCTTGATCATCGAGGCGTACCGGGCGGAAACGGCTTCGGTCCAGCCGTAAGGGACGAGAAGGTCGTGGTCGACCATGATGGAAGGAATCCTTCGTCGGGCGCTGAACCCGACGAGGGGTTCAGCGAGCGGAGAATGAGCAGGAGTTTCGTGTGGCGGCATGACCGAGGTCAGCTCGCCAAGACACGACAAACCGAACGTTCCTCGACACGGTCCACACCTCCTTACTTCTCTCGCAGTGCACCAACTCTGGCACTCGCCCGCGCTCCGCACAACCGAATTTCCGTTCCATCTATCGGAACGTGCGCCTCGCACCCGCTGAGCCGATGGCAGGGACCGAGTGTGCGAGTCCACCGATCAGTCGGGCTTGCCGAACTGCTCGTGGCGACCGAGGGAGCGGAGGTGGAACCATTCCTTCAGGCCGGCCGGGTCGCGACGGGTGACCAGGAAGAACCAGGAGAAACGGATCCATTCCTGCGGCAGCAGTTTTCGCATGCCGGGCTGGGACATCAGGTAACCGCGGTTGCGGTAGGTGAAGTAGCGCTTCACCGGATCGTCGGGGTATTGCGTATGCATCCGGCCGCCGAGAATCGGCTTGAACTCGGCCGCGCCGTTGGGATGCAGATACGCCGTCTGCAGGCAGGTGCCGAACGGCAGCCCGGAACGCACCAGCCTGCGATGCACCTCCACCTCGTCGCCGCGCACGAACAGGCGCAGATCCGGCACGCCGATCACGTCGACCGCCTGCGCGGAGATGAGCGCGCCGTTGAACAGCGAGGCTATGCCGGGCAGGAAATCCTCGTCGCCGAGTTCCGACCGCAGCCGTCGCCAGACCACGCCGCGGCGCAGCGGGAAGGCGAGGCGGTCGGGTTCATCGATATCGCAGACCACGGGTGAGACCTCGACCAGGCCGTGCCGGTTCGCGCAGTCCAACAGGACCGACAGCACGTCGGGACCTTCGGGCCTGCCGTCGTCGTCGGCCAGCCACACCCAGTCCGCGCCCATGCTCAGCGCGTGCAGCATGCCGAGCGCGAATCCGCCCGCACCGCCGAGGTTGTGCGCCGAGCCCAGGTAGGTCGATTCCACCGGCTGGTCGCGCACCAGGTCGGCGACCTCCGGCTCGTTGCCGTTGTCGACCACGATCAGGTGATCCACCGGCCGGGACTGGGACGCGACGACCTTCAGCGACTCGGCGAGCAGTTCGCGGCGCTTGTGCGTGACGACGACGGCCACGATGCGCTGCTGCGAGTCCGGCTTCGGCGTCGCGGATTCCGTCGGGAGCGGGGCGGTGAGGTCGTCGAGTTCGACGCCCTCCTCCGGCGCGGAGCCGATCCGGGCTTGCGCCCCTTCGTCGATCGGGGTGTCCTGCCCGGTCGGCTCACTCATGCTGTCGCCTTTCGCTGCCGCCTCCGGGCCTGACCACTCATGCTGTGCCTGTTGTCGGCATGAGTGGGGCCCTGCGTGGTCACACTTCGCTGCCGTCTCCGGGCCTGACCACTCATGCCTGGTTCCGCTCCAATTCTCGTTCGTTCGCCCCGGCCTCCGGCTCGGTCGAGGCGGCCCGTTCTGCTTCCATTTCGCGCAACACGGTCGCGACGTGATTCCCCGCCTCCGGCCCCTCATAGGCTCGCACCACTTCTTCGATGCCGCCACGCAGGCGGATCTGACCGTGATCGATCCACAGCGCCGTATCGCACAGCTGCGCGAGGAATTCGTTGGAATGGCTGGCGAAGACCAGGATGCCGGAACGCGCCACCAACGACTGCAACCGCAGCCGGGCCTTCTTCATGAATTCCGCGTCCACCGCGCCGATGCCCTCGTCGAGCAGCAGGATCTCCGGATCGATCGAGGTGACCACGCCCATGGCCAGGCGCACGCGCATACCAGTGGAATAGGTGCGCAGCGGCATGGACAGGTACTCGCCGAGCTCGGTGAAATCGGCGATCTCATCGATCTTCGCCAGCATCTGCTTGCGTGTCTGCCCGAGGAACAGGCCGCGGATGATGATGTTCTCGTAGCCGGAGATCTCCGGGTCCATGCCGACGCCGAGGTCGAACACCGGCGCGACCCGCCCGCGGATGCGCGCGCTGCCGCGCGAGGGTTCGTAGATGCCCGAAAGCAGGCGCAGCAGCGTCGATTTGCCCGCCCCGTTGTGGCCGACCAGGCCGACCCGGTCGCCTTCGCGCAGCGAGAGGTTGATCTCCCGCAGTGCCTCGACCACGACGACGTCGGACTTGTTGCGCCCGATCGCGCCGCCCGCCTTGCCGAGGAACGCCTTTTTCAACGACCGCGATTTGGCGTCGAAGATCGGGAATTCGACCCAGGCGTCCTGGGTTTCGATACTCACACGACTCATCGGGGCGCTCCTATACCCAGTACGGCACGCGCGAACGGTACTGCTTCATGGCGAAGATCGCCACGACCCAGCCCACCAGGGTGATCGCGCCGACGATCAGCCAATGCCGCAGTTCCTGAGGTTCGCCGAGCAGGGGCGCCCGGACGATTTCGAGATAGTGGAACGTCGGCACGATCTCGGCCAGTTTCGCGCGATCGCCGGTGCCGATCTGCGATTCCAGGGTCTTCGTCGTCCACATGACCGGAGTCAGCACGAAAAGCATCAGCGTGGTGCTGCCGAGAATCGGCGCGATATCGCGGTAGCGGGTGCTGAAAATGCCGAACACGATCGACACCCACATGGAATTCAGGAAGATCAGCACGATCGCCGGGATCGCCATCAGGCTGGCCACACCGAGATTGCGCCAGACGCCGAACGCGGCGAGCATCACCACGTAGATGACCATGTTGTGGGCGAAGAACAGCAGCTGCCGCCACACCAGCCGGTAGACGTGCACGCTCAGCGCGGAAGGGAGCTGTTTGATCAGGCCCTCGTTGGCGATGAAGACCTCCGAGCCCTCGAGGATGCTCGCCTGGATCACATTCCAGATGATCAACCCGACGGTCACGTAGGGCAGGTACTCGCGCAGCGGCTGGCCGAGCAGCGCCGCGTACAGCACGCCCATCGCGATGGCTTGCAGGCCGGTGGCGATGGTGATCCAGAACGGGCCGAGCACCGAGCGGCGGTAACGCTGCTTGATGTCCTGCCAGCCGAGCGAAAGCCACAGCTCACGCTGGGAGAATCCGCCCGCGAAGTCCTGGAACGCCCGCCGGAACGTCTGGGAGTCCGAGACGATCTTCGCCTCGGTGGCTCCGGAGTGCAGGGTCTGCGCCTGCGGCGCGGCCGCGCTCACCGGAGACTCCGGTGAGTCGTCGCCGGAACGCACCGTGTGCTCGGCCGAGGAGGTCGGCGAGCTGTCATCTGAACGCGCTTGGTCATCGGAACCAACTGAGCTCTCTTCAGGACGCACCGCACCCGGGTCGGAGACCGAGTCGGAGCGAGCGGCAGCGGCGGGCACGGTGCACGAGACTACCCCTGCGGCTTACGACCACCGTGTGGCACACCGCGTCGCCGGTCTCACAGGTACTGGCCGGAACCGCCGGTGACGTGGCCGGCCTGGCCGCCGCGCGGGTCGGCGGCGTGGATGCCGGGCGGCAACGCGCCCTGACGCATCTGTTCGAGCTGGGCGCGGGCCGCCATCTGCTGGGCGAACAGCGCGGTCTGGATGCCGTGGAACAGGCCCTCCAGCCAGCCGACCAGCTGGGCTTGGGCGATCCGCAGCTCGGCGTCGGTCGGGGCGGTGTCGTCGGTGAACGGCAGGGTGAGCCGCTCGAGCTCCTCCCGCAGTTCGGGGGCGAGCCCCTGCTCCAGCTCACGCACCGAGGACTTGTGGATCTCCTTGAGGCGAATGCGGCTGGCGTCGTCCAGGGGAGCGGCCCGTACCTCCTCCAGCAGCTGCTTGATCATCGTGCCGATCCGCATGACCTTCGCGGGCTGCTCGACCATGTCGGCGAGCGCTTCGCCGGAGTCGCCCCGGTCGTCCGACTTGTCCTTACTATCGTCGTCGGTCACCACCTGCGCGGTGAAGGGCGCATCCGATCCGGCTGCCGCCGGGATGGCCAACGGCCTGCCGTCGGGTCCGACAACGACGATGTGGTCCGGTGCCTCATCCGAGTGCGTCATGGTCCCTATCATGTCGTGTCCGGTCCGAACGCGCTAAGCCGGTGCTCCCGCGCCGGGCGTCGGTACGGGGTTCGGCGCCCGTCACCGGTCCACGCCGCCGTGCGAGGTCGGCGTTCTATTCTGTTCGGGTCGTGTGGTTCGGATTTGTCGAAAGTCGGTCGCCATGCTGAGTCCCAGGTCGCTGTGCTCTCGCCACGATGCGGAGGGGAACGCGGTTACACAGGCTCGCCCGCTGCCCTTAGAGTGGCCAGCATGACTTACGACGTCGCGCGGGTTCGGGGCCTGATACCGTCCCTGGGCGACGGCTGGATCCATTTCGACCCGCAAGCCGGCATGCTGGTTCCGGACGCGGTATCCCGCGCGGTTTCGACGGGTTTTCGAACCTCTTCCTTTTCGCATATCGGACGCCACGGCGCGGCCGTGCGCAGCGCAGCGATCCTGGACGCGGCCCGCGAAGCGGTCGCGGACCTGGTCGGCGGAGATCCGGCGGGCGTCGTGCTCGGTCCCGACCGCGCGGTCCTGCTGGCCTGGCTCGCCGAATCGCTGAGTTCCCGGCTCGGCCTCGGCACCGGCATCGTGCTGTCCCGGCTGGACGACGAGGCCAACGTCGCGCCATGGCTGCGCATCGCCAACCGCTACGGCGCGCACGTGCGCTGGGCCGAGGTGGAGATCGAGACCTGTGAGATGCCGTCGTGGCAATTCGAGGAACTGATCGGGCCCACCGCGCGACTGGTCGCGCTCACCGCCGCCTCGCCGATCGTCGGCTCCGCTCCCGCCGTGCGGGTTGCCGCGGACCGGGTGCACGAGGTGGGCGGTCTGCTGGTGGCCGACGCGTTCGGCGCCGCGCCCTACGCCCTGATCGACATCGATGAACTGAATGCCGACGTCGTCGCGTTGAGCGCACCGGCATGGGGCGGTCCGCAGATCGGCGCGCTGGTCTTCCGAGACCCCGCGTTCTTGGACCGGATCCCGTCCATGTCGTTGAACCCTTATGCGAAGGGCGCCGAAAGACTCGAGGTCGGCGGGCATCAGTACGCGCTGCTGGCCGGCCTGACCACCTCGATCGACTTCCTGGCCGGGCTGGACGAGCGAGCGCGCGGCACTCGGCGCGAACGCCTGGAGATGTCGATCACCTCGTTGCAGGACTATCACGACCAGCTGTTCGAGCACTTGATGAGTGTGCTGGACTCGATCCCGAGTCTCACCGTGATCGGCCGCGCGTCCACCCGCATACCCACGGTCAGCTTCACGCTGGCGGGCATGCAGGCGGAGAAGGTCGCGGCCAAGCTCGCCGACAACCGGATCGGCACGGTCAGCGGCGTGCACGGCGGCAGCAGGCTGCTGGACGCGCTCGGCGTCAACGACGAGGGCGGCGCGGTGACCATCGGCCTCGCGCCCTACACCACCAAGTTCGAGATCGACCAGCTCGGCAGAGCGCTGCTGGCGCTGGAGTGAGCGGCGCCGCCGCCCTCAGAGTTCCTTCACCCGCAGCACCACCTTGCCGAACACCTCACCGGAGTCCAGCAGCTGGTGCGCGTCGGCGGCCTCCTCGATCGGCAGTTCGGCGGCGATGACCGGCGCGACCGTGCCGTCGGCGATCAGCGGCCACAGCCGGCCGCGCACCTCGGCGACGATCTCGGCCTTGCTGCCGATACCGGTGGCGGGCCGCGCGCGCACGTTGGTGGCGTGGACGGTGCCCCACTTACGCAGCAGCGCACCCAGATTCAGCTCGGCGCTCACCCCGCCCTGCATGCCGATCACCACCAATTTGCCGTGCTCGGCCAGCGCGTCGACGTTGCGCCCCAGATAGGCCGCGCCCATGTTGTCCAGGATGACGTCCGCGCCGGGGCCGCCCGCGCCGGACTCCTCGGCGCGCACCGCCGCGACGAAGTCGTCCTCCTTGTAGTTGATCAGCACGCTCGCCCCCAGCTCCGCGCAGCGCGCCAGCTTCTCGGCCGATCCGGCGGTCACCGCCACCCGAGCGCCGAGGGCGCGGGCGACCTGGATGGCGTGCGTGCCGATCCCGCTGCCGCCGCCGTGGACCAGCACCAGCTGGTTCGCGCGCAGATCGGCGGTCATCACGAGGTTCGACCACACGGTCGCCGCCACTTCGGGCAACCCGGCCGCCGCGCCCAGGTCCATGCCGTCCGGAACCGCGAGCACCTGCGTCGCGGGCACCACCACCCGTTCGGCGTAACCACCGCCGGAAAGCAGCGCGCAGACCCGATCCCCCACCGTCCACTCACGCACTCCGTCGCCGATTTCGGCGATGACACCGGAACATTCGAGGCCGGGGAACGGGCTGGCGCCGGGCGGCGGCGGGTAATAACCCTGACGTTGCAACAGATCGGCACGGTTGACGCCCGCCGCGGCCACCTCGATCAGCACTTCCCCAGGGCCGGGCGCCGGATCCGGCACCTCGGCCCAGGACATCACCTCGGGGCCGCCGAAACTCTTCAGATCTATCGCGCGCACCGTGCCATAGTGCTCCGCCGCTACGCGGCGCTGCGCGCGGACCCCCGAGTCGGACCGATGGGCGCGGTGCGGCGAGCGTGGCGCGGAAACGGAACGCGGGAACGCAATCTGGCAAGCGGCCTGCGGTGACCGGCGTCACGGACTACCGTTCCGGGGGTGAGCGGCGGCTTCATCGACTTTCAGAACGAGATCTACCTGGGCGGGCTGGGTGACGTGACCCCCGAGTTGCCCATGAGCGCCGCGGGTTTGGAATCGCTCGCGCGGGAGCGGCTGGATCCGGTCGCCTTCGCGTACGTCGCGGGCAGCGCGTCCGCGGAGCGCACCGCCGCGGCCAATCGGTCCGCCTTCGACCGCTACCGCCTGCTTCCCCGGATGCTGCGCGGCTCCACCGGCCCGGGCGCCCGGGATCTGTCGGTCGAGGTGCTCGGCACCAAGCTGGCCGCGCCCGTGCTGACCGCGCCGATCGGCGTCCTCGAACTGTTGCACGAGGGCGGCGAGGTGATCGTGGCCGAGGTCGCCAAGGAACTCGGCATCGGCACGGTGCTGTCCACCGCGGCCTCCTCGACCATCGAGGACGTGGGCGCGGCGGCCGGTGCGTGGTGGTACCAGTTGTACTGGCCTGCGGACGACGAACTGGCGTGCTCGTTCGTCCGGCGTGCCGAGCGGGCCGGAGCTTCGGCGATCGTGGTCACCGTGGACACCCCCACCCTCGGCTGGCGGCCGCGCGACCTGGAACACGCGCACCTGCCGTTCCTGCACGGCAAAGGCATCGCCAACTACCTGTCCGACCCGGTGTTCCGGGGCAAACTCGCCGCCGCACCGGAGGAGAGCGACGAGGCGATGCGGACGGCCATCCTCATCTGGGCCGGGCTGTTCGGCAACCACACGCTGCGGCTCGCCGATCTGGCGCGGCTGCGCGAATGGACCGACCTCCCGATCGCGGTGAAGGGCATCCTGCATCCCGACGACGCGCGCCAGGTGGTGGACGCGGGCGCCGACGCGGTGGTCGTGAGCAATCACGGCGGCCGTCAGGTGGACGGCTCGATCGCGGCGCTGGACGCGCTCCCCGCGGTGGTCGCCACCATCGGCGACCGTGCCGACGTGCTGTTCGACTCCGGAGTGCGCACCGGTTCCGACGTGCTCGTCGCGCTGGCCCTGGGTGCGAAGGCCGTGCTGTACGGGCGGCCGTGGGCCTATGGCCTCGGCCTCGCCGGCGCCACCGGGGCTCGGCACGCGCTTCGAATCCTCCTCGCCGATTTCGACTCCGCGCTCGGCCTCTCCGGCTGCACGAACCCGGCCGCGGTGAGCCGCGCACTGCTGTCCATGGTGCGCTGACCTGCGGCAGCCGATCATTTACGCAGTTCGCCGGGCATAGAATGGCCACCGTGCATCCCGAACCGAGCGGTCGTGTCGTGGCCGAGCCCCGCTGGCTGACCCCGGCCCAGCAGCGTGCCTGGCGCGCGTACATGGACGGCCACCAGCGCCTGATGACGGCGCTGAATCGTCAGTTGCAGCGGGATAGTGACCTGACCGTCGCCGAATACCGGATTCTGGTCCTGCTCTCCGAGGCGCCCGACCGCTCGTTGCGGATGAGCGAGCTGGCCGACGGCGTGTTGTCCTCACGCAGCAAGCTGACCCATCAGATCCGGCGGCTGGAGGCCCAGCGGATGGTCCGCCGCAACACCTGCCTCGAGGACGGCCGCGGGGTGCTCGCCGAACTCACCGACGAGGGCATGCGCCGCCTCGAAGCCGCGGCGCCCGGCCACGTCGAAGCCGTCCGCCGCCACTTCATCGACCTGCTGGCCCCCGCCCAGCTCGAAGTGATCGGTGACGTCTTCGAACGCGTCGACGAGGAAATCGGCAAGCACTCCGGCTGAGGCGTCCGCTACGATCAGGTCCCTGGAGACGTGGCAGAGCGGCCGAATGCACTCGCCTTGAAAGCGAGCGTCGCGAGAGCGACCGGGGGTTCAAATCCCTCCGTCTCCGCAAAGAAACCGGCACTTCGATCTTCGTGGCATGGACAAGCACCGGGCTTCCAGCAATGTGGTCACAGCCCTATGTCGGCATCGAAATCCCTGCGGACGAAGTTCGGCCGGATGTCCAGGTCGGGCGGGTCGTAGTAGCGGTGGAAGGTCGGGGTCAGCCCGGATGAGATCGGCGGGTTGATCCAGGACCAGTCGGTGGGGCAGGCGCGGCCCGCGGCCTCCTCGCGCTTGACGTGATCGCAGAACTGCTTGGCGACGGTGTGGTGGTCGACGATGTACACGCCCGCCTTGCGGAAGCTGTAGAGCACCGCGCGGTTGAGCTCGACCAGGGCCTGATCGCGCCAGAGATTGCGCTCGGCCCTGGTGTCCAGGCACATCATCTCCGCGATCAGCGGGAGCATGTTGTAGCGGTTGGCGTCGCTGAGATTGCGCGCGCCGATCTCCGCGCCCAGATACCAGCCGTTGAACGGCGCGAACGGGTACGTCATGCCGCCGACCTCGAGATTCATGTTCGACACCGCGGGCAGCGCGTGCCAGCGCAGTCCGAGACCGGCGAACCACTCGAACTCCGGGTGCTCGAGTTCCACCTCGCGTGCGAGCTCGGGCGGGATCTCGAACCAGCGGACCGGCTCGTCCGGCGTGCTGATCAGCAACGGAAGGATGTCGAAAGGCGTTCCGGCCCCCTGCCACCCGAGCTGCACGGCGAATTCGGTGAGCTCGATATTGGCGGCGTCGCCGGTGACCGTGCCATCCCCGTTGCGATAGCCCGCGTATCGGATGATCTGCGGGCTGACGATGCGGAACTCGCGGCCGTCCGGTTGCCGCGGCGGGCCGACGGTGATCATCGACTGGACGGCGCCGCCGTTGGTGGCCATGTGCAGGTGCTGCCAGCAGACCTCGGCCAGCTCGCGGGCCGAGCGCACGCGGCGGGCGTCGAGCAATTTGAGGGAGCGCCAATGTTTCCGGCCGACGCAGCGCGCGTGATTTCGCCAGGCGAGTTTGGCTCCGATCAGGATCTCCTCGGCGGTCTGCAGATAGGCGCCGGTCTGTTCGAGCTGCTCGAGCGCGCCACGCCTGCGCTGAGCGCTCAAGTGCGCCAGTTCGGGCAGCCGGAAGAACTCGTCGCACTCCCGCATGCGGCGTCGCAGATCGGGGATGAAAGGTTCTGTGTGCGATTCGTTCTCGATCGAGGAGACGGGTGACACTGGATTCACGATTTTCTCCGGTCGGGCATTGGTGCTGCGATGAAACAGGCGAGTCGAGCAGAGAATTCGCGCGGAAGCGCGGGCGGCAACGATTCGCGGCAGGTGGCCCACGACGGCACTCGGAACGGATGCCAGAAAATAGCCTCGGAACGGGACTTACTCGAATACCGGCGCGATGTCCACGACTGGAAACCGGGCGGACGGTCCACTTCGGACGCCACGGCATAGTGCGATGACCTCGGTGCTGATGGTATGGATGCGCGATCATGCCCGTCCTAGTTCGATACCCGGAGGAGGCTCGCCGCACAGCGTACGGCGGGTGTGCTGACGGTGTGCCATGATTTGCTGGATTTGCTGGATTTGCTGGGTCGGCAGAAGAAGCGGGCCCGAATCGGCGGTGTCCAGTATCGTTGACCCGATCTGCTTTTCGAGGGTTGAGGGGTTCGCTCGTGCGCAGTGTCATCGGTATGGCGATCACCGTCGTCGTGCTTCATATCCTCGGCTGGGGGACGCTTCTGCTGTTCGTCGTGCCGGGCCACTATGTGATCGGTGGTTCGGTATTCGGCGTCGGCCTGGGAGTGACGGCGTACACGCTCGGCATGCGGCACGCGTTCGACGCCGACCATATCGCCGCGATCGACAACACCACGCGAAAGCTCGTGGCGGAGAGCGGGAAACAAAAGGTCCAGACCGTCGGTTTCTGGTTCGCGCTCGGCCATTCCACCGTAGTTTTCGTACTGGTGGCTTTGCTCGCCTTCGGCGTGCGGGCGCTGGCGTCCGGGTTGGAGGATGAGGACTCCGCCCTGCAACGCTGGACGGGCCTGTGGGGAACCGGCGTGTCAGGTGCGTTCCTGATCCTGATCGGCCTGCTGAATCTGGCCTCGCTGGTAGGCATCTGGCGGGTGTTCCAGCAGATGCGCCTCGGCGAGTACGACGAGGCGCAGCTGGAACGACAGCTGGACAGCCGGGGCCTGCTCAACCGGGTGCTGCGGCCGGTGATCGGTCTCGTCCGCGAGCCGCGGCACATGTATCCGGTGGGCGTGCTGTTCGGCCTCGGTTTCGACACCGTCACCGAAGTCGGGCTGCTGGTGATCGCGGGCGGTGCCGCGGCGACCGGGCTGCCCTGGTACTCGATTCTGGTGCTGCCCGTGTTGTTCTCGGCGGGCATGGCGCTGTTCGATTCGCTGGACGGGTCGTTCATGAGCTACGCCTACGACTGGGCCTTCGCTCGGCCGGTGCGCAAGATCTACTACAACCTGGTGATCACCGGCCTGTCGGTCGCGGTCGCGCTGTTGATCGGAGGGCAGGAAATCGTCTCCATCTTCGCCGAGAAACTCGAAGTAGAGTCGGGTGTGGTCGCCTGGGTCGGGAATCTGGACCTGGGTGATCTCGGCTACATCATCGTGGGGCTGTTCGTGCTCACCTGGGCGGTCGCCGTCGCGGTCTGGCGATTCGCCGGAGTGGAGCGACGCTGGCAGGACGGACTGGCCGCGCGATGAGCGCCACACGCGTGCCCCGCCAGGGCGACGGCTGTCGTCCCACCTGCGGGGGCTCTGGCAGGATGGGTCGCATGCTGTCTCGGCGCGCGGTGCGGCGTTGGGTCTCCAGCGCCCTGATAAGCGCCGCACTTGTCTCCGGTGCGGTGGGATTGGGTGCTTCCCAGGTAACGGCGGTCCCCGGGAAACCGCCGCCGGTGAACAGTGGGTCCTCCGACGGTCCCGGCCCGGCCGAGCCGACCACCAAGCGACCCTCCATCGCGCGGATCGAGCGCATCGAACCGATCCACGATCGGTGGCTACGGGTCTACGTCGCCTCGCCCGCGATGAGCCGGGTGGTCGAAGTGCAAGTTCTGCTGCCGCGCGACCAGTCGCGCCCGCGTCCGACCGTGTACATGCTCGACGGCCGCAGCGCGAGCCCCGACAGCAACAACTGGACCGAACTCGGGCACGCCGACCGCTTCTACGCGGACAAGGACGTCAACGTCGTGCTCACCGTCGGCGGTCCCGCCAGCTTCTACACCGACTGGCAGCAGCCCGACCCGGTGCTCGGCACGAACAAGTGGGAGACGTTCCTGACCAAGGAGCTGCCTCCGCTGATCGACGCGGAGTTCGACGGCAACGGCACCAACGCCGTCATGGGCGTCTCGATGGGCGCGGAGGCGGCGATGATGCTGGCGTTCCGGCAACCGGCGCTCTACACCGCGATCGCGGCGCACAGCGGCTGCTTCTCGATGGGCACCGACATCGGCCAGGCGCAGGCGCGCGCCGTGGTCGCCACCTACATGGGCGAGCCGGACAACATGTTCGGCAAGCAGGACGATCCGGCCTGGCTCGCGCACGACGTCACCCTGCACGCGGACGCGCTGCGCGGCAAGACGATCTATCTTTCGGTCGGCAGCGGCCTGCCCGGCGTGCACGACGTGCCGGGCAACCCGAACGTCGACCTTCCCAGCGCCATCACGTTCGGCGGGCCGCTGGAGGCCGCGACCAACGCCTGCACCAGGCGGCTCACCGATCGACTGCGGTCCCTCGACATTCCGGTCACCGCGCATTTCCGGGCCACCGGTACGCACTCCTGGCCGTACTGGGAGGACGAGCTGGCCCTCTCGTGGCCCACGATCGCGCCCGCGATCGGCGTTCGTTAACCCAGGAACCGCGCGAGCACATCCGGCGCACCGGCGAAGCTCAGGAACAGGTCGTTCTCGTGCGGGTCACCGATGGTGACACGCACCCCGTCGGTTCCGTACGGCCGCACCAGCACGCCGGCCGTCGCGCTCGCCTCGCCGAACTCGGCGCTGCGCGCGCCCAGCGGCAGCCAGACGAAATTCGCCTCGCTCGGCGGCACCGGATAGCCCGCCGTCACCAGCGCGTCGCGCACGCGCGCGCGTTCGGCGACCAGAAGGTCGGTGCGATCCAGCAGCTCGTGACGGGCCTCCAGCGACGCGATCGCCGCCGCCTGCGCGAGCCGGTTCACGCTGAACGGGATGTGCACCTTCAGTAGGGCCGTGATCACGGCCGGGTCGCCCACCGCGTAGCCCACTCGCAGCCCGGCCAGGCCGTACGCCTTGGAGAAGGTGCGCAGCACAACCACATTGGGCCTGGTCCGGCCGAGCTCGACGCCGTCAGGGCGGTCCGCCAGCCGGATGTATTCGTAGTACGCCTCGTCCAGCACCACCAGCACGTGCGACGGCACCGCGTCCAGGAACCGGACCAGCGCCGCCTTGCCGACGGCGGTGCCGGTGGGATTGTTCGGGTTGCAGACGAAGATCAACTTGGTCCGCTCGGTGACGGCGGCGGCCAGCGCGTCCAGATCGTGGACCTGGCCGGGTGTGAGCGGTACCTGCACGGCGGTGGCGTTGCCCACCTTCGTCACGATCGGGTACGCCTCGAACGAGCGCCACGCGAACAGCACCTCGTCGGACGGCGACGCGCAGGTGATCTGCACCAGCTCCTGGCACAGCGCGACGCTGCCGCACCCGACCGCGATATTGTCGAAGCCGACCCCCAGGAACTCGGCCAGCGCCGTGCGCAGCTCGGTGACCTGGTTGTCCGGATACCGGTTGGCCAGCTCGGCCGCCTCGGCGATGGCTTTCGCGGCGGCGGGCAGCGGACCGACGGTCGTCTCGTTGCTGGCCAATTTGACCGCGCCGGGATTGCTGCGGCCGGGGGTGTACGCCGGGATCGATTCGAGGTCCGGCCGGATCTGCGCTGTCACACTCCAACCCTAATCCGTGCCGTGGAAGGCCTGATCGGCCTACCGGAAAATCTCTGGGCGATAGGCCCTCACGTGCAATTTCTACCGAAGATCAGCAACTCGCCCTAGGCTGGTTTCATGTCGGGCACCTACGACGATATGGCCCCGCTGCGGGGTAGCGACCGGGAAGAAGTGCGGCCGACCAGCGGTGGGCAGGTGCCCATCACGGTGGTGGAGCCGGAAGGAAATGCCCGTGGCGGAATCGTGCTGCTGCACGAGTCCGGCGAGTTCACCGGCGCGTTACGCGACCTGATGAACGCACTGGCCGGCGAGGGATGGACGGTGGTCGCACCCAAACTCTTCCATCGCGAGGACGGCCAGGCGGGCGGCGGGGTCTTCGGCGACGAGCTGTTCGAAGACTTCGACGCCTGCTTCGACTGGCTCACCCGGCGCGGGGTGTTTCCCGACACCATCGGCGTGCTCGGTTTCGACTCCGCGGGCACCGCCGCGTTCCTCGTCGCGACCAATCGTCCGATCGGCGCCGCGGTGAGCGTAGCCTCGCCCGGCATCATCGAGCCGCTCACCGACCAGGCCGACGCCTTGGTGCGCGCCGCTCCCCACCTACAGGCGCCGTGGCTCGGCCTGTTCGGCGTCGACGACCCGGCTACCCCGCCCGCCCAGGTCGACCAGTTGCGTGACGCGACCGCCCGCGCCGCGGTCGCCAGCCTGGTCGTCACCTACCCCGGCCTGCACCACCGCGCCGACACCCCCGAGGCGGACGAGGACATGGAGACCGTCGATTCGCAGACCAGAATCTTCGACTGGTTCGACAGCAACCTGCGCTGACCAGCCGTTTTGTGATCTGAACGGTAGCTGCTGTAACCTTTGGGCTCGGCGGTTCGAAAGGACCGGTGCCCTCGAAGAGAAGGCTCCAGGAGGCGTGCCAGAGCGGCCGAATGGGACTCACTGCTAATGAGTTGTCCCTTCACGGGGACCGGAGGTTCAAATCCTCTCGCCTCCGCCACGCCCGGGAAACCGGGTACAACTGAATAACACATGCGCCCGTAGCTCAACGGATAGAGCATCTGACTACGGATCAGAAGGTTGGGAGTTCGAGTCTCTCCGGGCGCACCGAACTGAGGCTTTCGGCGGTCACGCCGGGAGCCTCGGTGCAATTCTCATTACGTTGGAGCGTGGGCGGGAGCTTGCCAGCGGGGCGACTCCGCGGCAGTGGGACCCAGACGCGAAGGTAGGGGAACGAGTTCGGGGGCGTAATCGGATATCGCTATACGGGGGCGGCGTATGAGTGTCAGCGGTGACGTGCTGGTCGTACATGTAGTGCAGGCATATCGCTTCGCTTTGAATCCGACCCCCAGTCAGGTGGCAATGTTGCTCTCCCACTGCGGGGCGCAGCGATTCGCGTTCAACTGGGCGCTTGACCTGGTTAGCGTGAACCTTCGGCAGCGAGCGGCGGAGCGTTCCTACGGCATCGCAGAAAGCGAGCTGACGCCAGCGGTGGGATGGTCGGCCTATGAGCTGCGTAAACGCTGGAACCAGGTAAAGGGCGAAGTCGCTCCCTGGTGGCGGGAGAACTCGAAGGAAGCGTATTCCAGCGGCATAGCGAATCTGTCGACTGCCCTCACCAACTGGTCCTCGTCCCGTGCGGGGAACCGCCGTGGCGCACGTTCCCGCTTTCCGCGATTCAAAGGTCGGAGAACCGGCGCATCGTGTCGATTCACCACCGGGGCGATGGGGCTGGCCGCCGCTGACCGACGCCACGTGAAGCTTCCCCGGATCGGCATTGTGCGGACCTGCGAATCGACCCGGAAGCTCGCACGCCGACTCGATGACGGCACTGCACGAATTCGCTCGGCCACCGTGTCTTCGCGACATGGACGTTGGTTCGTATCGTTCTCCGTGGAGGTGGAGCGATCGGCGAACAAGGCTGGTCGCCCGGATGCCGTAGTGGGCGTGGATCTCGGAGTAAAGCATCTAGCGGTGCTTTCCGAGCCTGTACGCGGATTGACCGACAGAGAGGGGATGCTGCCGAACCCCAAGCATCTCGACAAGGCCCGGAAAAAGTTACGGAGGTTGCAACGCCAGGCCGCTCGCCGCCGTCTTGCGGCGAGCTCGGATTCGCGCGACGAGCCATCGAAGCGATTGCGATCCACCAATCGCCGGATCGCGAGGTTGCACGCGAGGGTAGTGCGGGCACGAGTTGATGGACTGCACAAACTGACGACCGCGCTCACCGCCCGCTACGGGACGATCGTCGTAGAGAATCTGAATATCGCCGGAATGGTGCGTAACCGCCGTTTGGCCGGCTCTATCGCCGACGCGGGGTGGGGTGAATTAAGGCGGCAGCTGGACTACAAGGTTCGATGGAACGTAGGAACACTCGTCGTCGCCGACCGCTGGTACCCATCATCGAAAACCTGCTCGCGCCCGGACAGCTGGACCGCAACCGTGGTCACGGCGCTGGAAGCAGGCGAGGAGATGCGCCGACTCGCCGACTCGGTCCATCGGTTCCTTCGACCCTCGTCAACCCAACCGATGGGTCGATGAGCCACTCGGTGCATCGGAACAACCCTTCGTAGCCGGCGGTGCGGGATCTACTTCCAGGCGGGCAGGCTCGGCAGGTCGCCGGTCAGATCCGAACCGGTGCTGCGGCCGATCAACCACGCGGCGAGGGACGAGGACGGGCCTGAGATGGTGTGGGTGGCGGGGGAGCTTCCGATGGTGGCGGTGTAGTCGGAGTCCATGGCGCGCAGGGTGAACGGCTCGAGGGGGGTGTCTGCGGTGAGGCGGGTGAGGTCGGCGGTGACTTGGGAGAGGATGCGGGTGACGAAGGAGGACGGCCAGTCGGAGGGGTGGTAGTTCGCGTTCAGGTCGACGTGGTGGATTTCGACCTCTTGCAGACGCATCCACAGGATTTCGGTCGCCGGGATCGGCCGGCCCTGGCGGGTGCGGACTTGCGCTCGCCAAGCGTCGTCGGTGAGCGAGCGTGCGAGGGCGAGGAAGCGGGTGGCGGCGGCCTCGTTGTCGGCCAGATGCTCGGTGAGCGGACGGGCCGCGCCCGCCTCGATGTCGTGGTCGCGCAGGAAAGCGCTGGCGTATTGCGGGATCTCGACGTCAGTGTGCGCCCACAGCAGCAGGTTCACCAAGCTGTCGGCGTTGCGGGCGAGATGAGCAAGGACGTGGCCGCGGGTCCAGCCGGGCAGTGCGGAGGGGCCGGTGACGGCGTGCTCATCGAGGCCGCGGATGGTGTCGAGCAGGCGGGCGGTCGCCTCGGCGACGGTGTCGAGTTGCACGGGGGTCTGTGAGGCGGCGGTGGTCACGGTTTCGACCATAGCGAGGGAGAACCCGGTCCGCCGCCGACGACAGGCCGGGTTCGCAGAGGAGGGGCGGACTACCCGCCGACGATCGCGTCGGCTTCGATCTCGACCAGCAGGGCCGGGGTGATCAAAGCCTTGATCTCGTACATGGCCGTCGCGGGACGGATCTCGCCGAACACCTCGGCGTGCGCCTTGGCGACCTCGGGCCAGCGTGCGATATCGGTGACGAAGATGCGGGTGCGCACCACGTCGGCCAGGCTCGCACCCGCCTCTTCCAAGGCGGAGCCGATGCGCCGCAGCGTTTCCCTGGTCTGCTCGCCGATGTCGTCGCCGCCGACCGCCGTGCCGCCGGGGGCCGAAGCGGTGGTCCCGCTGACCGCGATGACATTGCCGAGCCGGACCGCCCGCGAGTAGCCGACGATGTCTTCGAACTCCGAACCCGAGGAGATGTTCACGCGATCGCTCATGGGCGAAAGCATCGCACGCCGCCTCGCGTTCCCGTATCCACCGAGGTCACCGGCCCGCTCCGAATACCGCAACGCTCCGCTGGCCGCGAGGGTGGCCGACATGTTGCCACACGATGTGCGGCAATGGGTAGGTATCAGCCCGGTTCGGTCCGCTCCCGTTCTTCCACGACGACCGCCGCGGCCAGCGCGATCAACCACAGCGACATCGCGCCCACCTGAATGCGCTGCGCGATCCCGAGGGCGTGGTTGCCGGGCAGGTTGTCGGCCACCAGCATCCACACCGTCGCCAGCGACCCGATCACCAACACCACCAGGCCGAATTCGCGTAGCACCCGAAATCGCCGGTAGCGGAACGCGGCCAGGTCGAAGGTGAACGCCGCGACCGCGATCGAGGTGACGGCCAGTGTGCTCGTCAGTGCGTGCGGCTGGTGCAGTTGCGGGAACAGTTCACTCGGGCCGCCGCACCCGCTCTCGCCGGGAGTGCAGTCGCGCAGCGGCAGCAGGGCGTCGGCGATGGTCGCCGCGCCGAAGCAGAACAGCGCGATCCAGCCGACGGTGGTCAACCCGCGTCGGGGAAACGACAGGAGCCCCGCGATGGCCGCGGGCATGAGCGATGCGCCCACGATCAGGTCCGCGGTCGCGAACACCTCCCGGTACGGCTTGCCCTCCGCGTCGAGTTCGCTGAGGAAGGAGTCGAGGGGGTTGAGGTCGATTTTCAGCGCGAATTGGAGGACCCAGGACGAATAGCAGAGCCCAGCGAGTGCGATCGCGGCCGCGACCAGCACCGATGCCGGTCGGATACGCCGAACGGAGGTCTGCGAGCCACCCGCCACGTTTCCATTGTGCGGCGTGTTCGAGCGCGCCGGGCAGCGGCGGGCCGCACACGTCATTACCATCCGGCACACAGGGTCTTGTCAGCTTCGCCCGGCACGCTGGACGACAGCTGCAACTCGAGGAGGTTCCCCATGCTCGGCTTCGCGACCGCCGCCGCCGCCGGAATCGCGGTCATGACGGTGATGGTGGTGTCCGGCTACCTGGCCGCCCACGCTCCACGTTCACTCGTGCGGGTGCGACGCCGCTGACAGCGCGGCTTGGACGCGGTCGGCCGCGCTGACGGGATCCTCGTGCTCCCAGACGCGGATCACGTGCCATCCCGCCGCGATCAGCGCGGCGTCGGTGGCTCGATCCCTGGCCACGTTTCCGGCCAGTTTGGCCGCCCACCAGTCGGCGTTGTTCTTCGGATCGGTGGCGTGCTGCGGGCAGCGGTGCCAGAAGCAGCCGTCCACATAGACGGCGACTCGCCGGCGCGGGAACACCAGGTCGGCGCGTCGTCGCTGCCCGCGGATCGGTGCGCGGTCGACGTAGTAGCGCAGCCCGCGGCGGTGCAGTTCCCGGCGCAGCGCGAGTTCGGCATCGGTGCCGGTGCGCCGCTGGCGCGCCATCCGGGCGCTGGTGGCGGCGTCGGTAGCGGGCCGCTGGGTCATGCCGCCCAACCGCCCATCCGGTCCAGATGGCTCTCCACGTCGGCGAGGAATCCGGGCGGAAAACGCAGACTGCCCATGGTGGTCCGGCGCAGGAATCCGGCTGTCGCACGGGCGGAGAGCAACTGCGCGTCGGTGAGGAAGTGGGTCAGGTCCTCGTAGGGCTCGTGCACCGGCCAGGTGGAGACGGGCACGCGATAAGCCGCACCGTTGTGACCCCACGCGGCGACCGGCCACGGCGTTCCCGGAGCCAGCGGCTGATCGCCGGGGATCGGATCGAGCGGAGCGGCCAGCCGCGCCCCCACCCAGGACGCCATCCGAACGCTCACCGCGTTGCCGACCAGCTTCCAGCGGTGGCCCTTCCGCACACCCGGCACGTCGGTCGCGGGCGCCGTCCAGCCCGCGTCGAAGCCCTGGAGGCGTTCGGCGTCGGCGATGCCGGGCGTGACGATCTCCCCGGACGGCAGCCGCACCGCGGGCGGGCTGGCGATGCCGAGCGCGGAGCCGCCCTTCAGCGTCGGCACCGCGTTCACCGCCCAGCCGAGGCCGCGCACCCCCTCGGTCCAGTAGAAACCGCACGGGTCGAACGCGGGATCGCCGACGGTCCGTGGACCGGCGTCTTCACCGAACAGCACGCCGCGCGGGTCCTCGGTGCGGGAGGCCAGCATGAGCACTCGCTGTCTGCGCTGGGGCAGGCCGAACGCGCGGGCGTCCACCACCCGGTAGGCCCAGGTGTAGCCGAGTTCGTCGAGCGCGCCGGTGATGTGCCGCATGGCTGCGCCGCGGCCCAGCTGCAGCATGAACGGCACGTTCTCGATCAGCAGCCAGCGTGGGCCGCGCTTGCGGCGCACCAGCCGGAATACTTCGTCGACCAGACCCGAGCGCGTGCCGGTGATTCCGGCGGTTCGTCCCGCCTGGGAGAGGTCCTGGCACGGAAATCCCGCCGCGACCAGTTCCGTCCTCGCCGGGATGGCGCGCAGCCGGGTGATGTCGGAATGCAGCGGCACGTCCGGGAATCGGGCGGCGAGCACGCCTTGGGCGCCGGGCTCGATCTCGCACAGCAGCTCGGTGTGCCAGCCGTGCCTGCCGAGGCCGAGCTCGAGTCCGCCGATCCCGGCGAACAGCCCGACCATCCGCACGCCCGTCAACGACCTTCCCTTTCTCGCGTCCACACCGGACGCCCCCACGCGTCCCGTGCCCGGGGAGCAGGTTACTCGAGTCGGCCCGGGGCGATCCCCGAACATCGGGACCATCGTCCCCGGCACCTGGTACGGTCCGCGTGTCACGCGGTGCGATCGGTGCGTTTTTCCAATAATGCACAGGGGTGGTCGCACAGGACGTGATGACCGGTCGATCCGCCTGCGTTCCACCGCGGGCCGCCCACGATCCTGGTGGCGCGCTCGCGCATTGCTTTTGCTCGACGAAGTTCCAGAGCGACGCTAGGGAAAGTGAGCGAAAACATGCCTTTGCCTTCCAGCAGGAACGGACAATTCCCCTCCGTTGTGGTCACCAGCCTGGCGGCGACCACGTCTCTGGCGGCCGACGTGGACTCCACATGGAAGGGCCTGCTCAACGGCGACAGCGGCATCGACACCCTGGATGACGATTTCATCGACCAATTCGAGCTGCCGGTGCGCATCGGCGGGCATCTGAAGGTGCCGCCCACCGCGTACCTGGACCCGGACGAGCGCCGCAAGCTCGCCTACGTGGAGCAGCTGGCCATCGTGCTCGGGCGCGAGGTCTGGCGCAACGCGGGCAGCCCCGAAGTGGACAAGCACCGTCTCGGGGTGTCCATCGGCACCGGGCTCGGCGGACCCGAGGCGCTCATCCACGCTCGGGACAAGCTGCACAACGGGGGCTACCGCAAGGTTTCGCCGTACACCGTCCAGGCCATGATGCCCAACGGCGCCGCGGCATGCGTCGCGCTGGAACTCGGTGCCCGCGCGGGGGTGTCGACGCCGGTGTCGGCCTGTTCGTCCGGCGCGGAGGCGATCGCCAACGCGTGGCGGATGATCGTCATGGGTGACGCCGACGTGGTGGTCACCGGCGGCGTCGAGGGTTCGATCCAGGCCATCGCGATCGCGGCGTTCACCATGATGCGCGCCATGAGCACCCGCAACGACGCGCCGAAGAGCGCTTCGCGTCCGTTCGACGCCGACCGCGACGGTTTCGTGTTCGGCGAGGCGGGCGCGCTGATGGTGCTGGAGACCGAGGAGCACGCCAAGGCGCGCGGCGCGACCATTCACGCCCGGCTGATGGGCGCGGGCGTCACCTCCGACGGCTTCCATCTGGTCGCGCCCGACCCCGAGGGCGTCGGCGCCGCGCGCGCGATGACGCGGGCGATGCGGACGGCCGGTCTGGCCAAGGGCGACATCACGCACGTCAACGCGCACGCGACAGCCACGCCGATCGGCGATACGGCGGAGGCGCGCGCGATCCACCAGGCGGTGGGCGACCATGCGTCGGTCTACGCGCCGAAATCGGCCCTCGGTCATTCCATCGGCGCGGTCGGCGCGCTCGAATCGGTGATCACGGTGCTCAGCGTGCGGGACGAGATCGTGCCGCCCACGCTGAATCTGGACAATCAGGATCCGCAGATCGAGCTGGACGTGGTGCACGGCGCGGCCCGGCCCGGCCGTATCGATTACGCCCTGAACAACTCCTTCGGATTCGGCGGGCACAATGTAGCGCTCGCCTTCGGCCGGTACTGACCGCCAGGTGGCCGGGACACCTGCTAGCCTTCCCGACGCTTCGTTATCGACCTGTGTTCGGTGTCATTGCACGGCCCGAGTGTCTGTGCGCTGGAAAAGGATAAGGCGATGATCGACGAAACCTTCGACGACTTTCTGAACGATCAGGGCAAGATCGAAATCCGCGGGAACAGGACCCTGATCGACTTCGTCGACAAGCACAGCACCGAGAACGGCGATGGCCTCGCCTACCGCTTCATCGACTACTCCAGGGAACAGGACGGCGAATACCACGAACTCACCTGGCAGCAGTTCGGTGTGCGCCTGCGCGCGGTGGCGGCCCGGTTGCAGCAGGTCACGCAGCCGGGGGACCGGGTGGCGATTCTCGCCCCGCAAGGGCTCGACTATGTCGTCTCGCTCTTCGCCGCGGTGTACGCGGGCAATATCGCGGTTCCGTTGTTCGATCCGGAGGAACAGGGTCACACCGATCGCTTGCACGCGGTGCTCGGTGACTGCAAACCCGCCGTGATCCTCACGACGGGTTCCGCGGCAGGCGGTGTGCGGAAGTTCTTCCGGCACCTGCCGCCGCCGGAGCGGCCGCGCATCATCGCGGTGGAGGCGATCCCGGACAGTGTCGGCGTCTCCTGGGTGCGCCCGAACATCGACATCGACAGCGTCGCCTACCTGCAGTACACGTCGGGATCCACCCGGACGCCCGCGGGTGTGGAGATCACCCACCGCGCGGTGGGCACGAATCTGCTGCAGATGATCGACGCCATCGGCGTCACGGAGAACTCGCGCGGAGTCACGTGGCTGCCGCTGTTCCACGACATGGGCCTGCTCGCGGTGATTCTGCCGACCGTCGGCGGTGGATTCATCACGATCATGTCGCCGAGCGCGTTCGTACGCCGGCCCTACCGCTGGATCAAAGAACTTGCCGCGGCCTCCGACGGCGCTGGAACCTTCGCCGCCGCACCGAATTTCGCGTTCGAGCACGCCGCAGCGCGCGGCAAGCCCAAGCCCGGCGAGGAATTGGACCTCTCCAATGTGATCGGGCTGATCAACGGCAGCGAACCGGTTTCGGTGTCGTCGATGAAGAAATTCAACGACGCGTTCGCGCCGTACGGATTGCCGGAGACGGCGATCAAGCCGTGCTACGGCATGGCCGAGGCGACGGTGTTCGTCTCCGCCACCAAGGCCGAGGACAAGGCGAAGGTCGTGCATGTCGATCGAGCCGAGCTGAACGCGGGGCGGATGGTCGAGGTCGCGCCGGACGCCGACAACGCGATCGCGCAGGTGTCCTGCGGTTATGTAGCGCGGTCACAGTGGGCGGTGATCGTCGACCCGGAGCACGGCACCGAGCGACGCGACGGTGAGGTCGGCGAGATCTGGCTGCACGGCGAGAACATGGGCATCGGTTACTGGGGGCGTCCCGAGGAGACGAAGGCCACTTTCCGCGCGAAATTGGCCGAGCGGCTGCCGGAGGGCAGTCACGCGGAGGGCACGCCGCAGGACGCCAACTGGATGCGCACCGGCGATTTCGGCGCGTATCTCGACGGCGAGCTGTACATCACCGGCCGGGTCAAGGACTTGGTCATCGTGGACGGCCGCAACCACTATCCGCAGGATCTGGAGTTCTCGGCCCAGGAATGCAGCACGGCGCTGCGCCCCGGCTTCGTCGCGGCGTTCTCGGTGCCTGCCAACGAATTGCCCGCGCTGGTCTTCGAGCAGGGCAGCCACTCCGGTCTGACGTTCGACGCCGAGGACACCTCCGAGCAGTTGGTGATCGTCGCGGAGCGCAACACCCGTGCGGGCAAGCTCGAGTCGGAGCCGGTCGCCGACACCGTGCGCGCCGCGATCGCGCGCCGTCACGGCGTCATGGTCCGGGACGTGCTGCTGGTGCCCGCGGGCTCGATCCCGCGCACCTCCAGCGGCAAGATCGCCCGCCGCGCCTGCCGGGCGGCCTATCTGGAAGGGACGCTGCGCGGCGGTCATCAGCAGCAAGCGTTCCCGGACGCGCCGCAGGAGTGGGAGTCCGAGAGCGTGGTCGTGAACTAGAACCGGAACGGGGGGAACGACACCACCTCGCGGTAGCGGTCGGGGTCGGTGACCAGCGACGATCAGCACACGACCGGGTGTAGATCCGCGCGGCTTGACCTCGAGCTCGCTCGAGGTTGTTGGCTTGGTGAATGAGTGTCGAACCCGGCGCCTCGACGAGCGCGGATGTCCGGCGGCGGCCGGAAAATCGGTTGGTCGAGGCACGCCGCGGTGCGACCCTGGAATGTCGGACTCCGATGCCAACATCACCGGAGGTCCCGCTCTCTGCCGCCAGTCACATACCTCGAGGGGGAGTTTTGTCTGTCGCGCTGCACGTTTCGTCGGCCGAACCGGAGGTCGACAGAACGCGGCGGCCCGCCGCCACGGGCCGCCTGCACTCACTGCGCCGATTCTGGCCGTACCTGCGTCCGCACGTCGGCATCCTGCTCGCCGCCAGCGGACTCGCACTGCTGGCCGGCCTGACCGCCGTGGTGATTCCGCTGATGATCGCGCGGATCATCGATGGCCCGGTCGCACATCGTGATTTCGCGGGCGCGCTCGGGCCGGTGGCCGTCGTCCTGGTGCTCGGCCTGCTGGAGGCGGCCGGCGTGTGGGGACGCCGCTGGTTGATCGCCGCTCCAGCCACTCGATTCGAGATCACTCTGCGCGCCGGGATCTTTCGCAAGCTGCAGGCGCTGGCGATCGGCAGGCACGACGCGTGGGAGTCGGGGCAGTTGCTGTCGCGTGCGATCGACGATCTGGCCACCCTGCGCCGGTTCGTCTCCTTCGCGGGGCCGTTCTTGCTCATCCACACCGTGATCATCCCGGTCGGCCTGCTCGTGTTGATCGCGCTGAGCCCGCAGATCGGCCTGATCTTCGTGGTGATCTCGATTCCGTTGGCCGCCATCTGCATTCGCTTCGAGCGCCGGTATTCGCTGGCTTCGCGGCGATCGCAGGACCAGTCCGGCGACCTGGCCACCACGGCCGAGGAGTCCGCGCAGGGCGTGCGGGTGCTCAAGGCGTTCGGGCGGGGCGTGTACTTCGGCCGCCGTTTCACCGCCCAGGCGCACGAGCTGCGGCAGACCGAGTTGCTGAAAGCCCGCCTGGACGCGACGCTGTGGTCGAGCATGGTGAGCCTGCCGCAGCTGGCCATCGCGTTCGCCCTCGGCTACGGCGGTTACGCGGTGGCGCACGGCACGATGACGCTGGGCACCTTGATCGCGGGCATCACGCTGGCGACCTTCCTGCAGTGGCCGATCATCTGGACCGGCTTCCTGCTCGCCGAGCTGAACGACGCGCGTACCGCTGCCGATCGGTACTGGGAGATCATCGACACCCCGGTCGATATCACCGACCCGGCCGACCCGGTGGATCCGCCCGAGCATATTCGCGGCGAATTATGTTTGGACGAAGTGCATTTCGCTTTTCCGGAGGCCGAAGGCGAGGTACTGCGGGGCGTGTCGCTGCGAGTGCGTCCCGGTGAGACGGTGGCGCTGGTCGGTGCGACGGGTAGCGGCAAGACCGCACTGCTGAACCTGATCCCACGCCTGTACGACGTGACGGGTGGCGCCATCACCATCGATGGCATCGACATCGCGGCGATGCGAGTCGCCGGCCTGCGCTCGCTGGTGTCGGTCGCGTTCGAGGACCCGGTGCTGTTCTCCGCGAGTGTGCGGGAGAACGTCGCGCTCGGCGACCCAGCGGCCACGGACGCCGACGTGCGCCGCGCGCTGGATGTCGCGCAGGCCACCGAGTTCGTGGACGACCTGCCCTGGGGCCTGAACACGAGGATCGGCGAGCAGGGCCTGAGCTTGTCCGGCGGCCAGCGGCAGCGACTGGCGCTGGCTCGCGCGGTGCTCACCGGTGCGGGCGAGCGCAGCCGGATCATGGTGCTCGACGACCCGCTGTCCGCCCTGGACGTGGAGACCGAGGAGCGGGTGCAGGAACGCCTGCGCACCGTGCTGGCCCATGCGACGACGCTGCTGGTCGCGCATCGTCCGTCCACGGCGGCGCTGGCCGACCGGGTGGCGGTGCTCGCCGACGGCCGGATCGTCGCCGAGGGAACCCACGAGCATCTTCTGCGTACCAGCAGGAACTACCGAGAACTCATGGGAGGTGAGCAGCGATGAGTACCACGGCGGTCGACACGGAAGACGTCACTCCGCAGAGTGATCCCGCACGCGCGGACGAGGCGGGGGACTGGCGCGGCATCGCGAGCGAGGACAAGGAGGTCACCCAGACCGGCAACTTGGTGCTGGCCGGTCGTTCCCGGCGCCTGCTGCTCGATCTGGTCCGGCCCTACCGCAAGCTGGCCGCGCTCGGGCTGTTGCTCATCGTGCTGGACAACGCCGCGATGGTGTCGGCGCCGCTGTTCGTCGCCTACGCGCTGGACACCGGCATCGCGCGCGGTGCCGAGGGGAACTGGGCGCCGTTGGCCTGGACCGTGACCGGCTACCTCGGCTCGGTCCTGCTGAACGTGGTCAGCACGTTCACCTTCCTGCGCGTGTCCGGCAGGCTCAGCCAGAGCGTGCTGTTCGATCTGCGCGTGCGTTCGTTCACGCACATGCAGCGACTCAGCGTGGCCTTCCACGAGAAGTACACCTCGGGCAAGGTGGTCGCGCGGCTGACCGGTGACATCGAGACCTTGCAGGAACTGCTGGAGAGCGCGCTCAACCAGGCGCTCAGCGCGATCCTGTCGGTGCTGACCATCGCGGTGCTGCTGATCTATCTCGACCAGGCGCTCGCCGCGATCGTGCTGGCCGGTTTCGTCCCGCTGGTGGTGGTCACCCGCTGGGCGCAGCGCAGGCAGCGGGCGGGCTATCGCCGCACGCGCGGCGCGATCGCCAAGGTGGTCGTGCAGTTCGTCGAGTCGATGGGCGGCATGCGGGCGGTGCAGGCGTTCCGCCGGGAGCAGCGCAACGAGTCGGTGCTCGCGGTCGAGGACGCGGAATACCGCCAGGCCACCACCGCGGCCATGCGCGGCATGGGTGACTACGCGGGCCTGACCAAACTGCTCGGCAACCTGACCACGGTGACCGTCATCGTGGTCGGCGCCTGGCGGGTGATCGAGGGTGACCTCGCGGTCGGCGTGCTCGCGGCCTACCTGCTGTACCTCAACGAGTTCTACGGTCCGCTGGACCAACTCGCGCAGGTGTTCAACGCCTACCAGTCCGCGGCCGCCGCGCTGGAGAAGATCTCGGGTGTGCTCGAGGAGGAGCCGTCGGTGCCCGAGCCCGCGCACCTGGTGGCGTTGGACAAGGCGTCCGGCGCGGTGCGGATGGAGAAGGTGTGGTTCGGCTACGGAAGCGCGCCCACGGCCGATTCCGGTGGTGGCGATACCGGTCATGCCTCGGCCGGGGCGCCGAAGGCGGGGGAAGACGCCGAGGCGGTGCCGTCGGACTCGGACTCGGACTCGGGAATCTTCGGCAAGTCCGACCGCCGCACGCGACCGGTGCTGCCGGAGTTCACCCTGGACATTCCCGCCGGGCAGGTGATCGCGCTGGTGGGTGCGACCGGTGCGGGCAAGTCGACACTGGCGAAGTTGCTGACGCGGTTCTACGACCCGTCCGGCGGCGTGGTCACCCTGGACGGCGTCGACCTGCGTGATCTCTCCGACGCCGACCTGCGCCGCAACGTGGTGATGGTCACCCAGGAGTCCTACTTGTTCTCCGGTTCGGTGGCCGACAACATCCGGCTGGGCAGGCCCACGGCCACCGACGCGGAGGTGTACGCCGCGGCGCGCGCGGTCGGTCTGTACGACTTCGTGCAGGCGCTGCCCGAGGGCTTCGCCACCGACGTGCGCAAGCGCGGCGGCAGGCTCTCGGCCGGGCAGCGGCAGCTGGTCGCGTTCGCACGGGTGTTCCTGGCCGATCCCGCCGTGATCGTGCTGGACGAGGCCACCTCGAGCCTGGACATCCCCAGTGAACGGCTGGTGCAGCGGGCGCTGGAGACCGTGCTGCGCGGGCGCACGGCGGTGATCATCGCCCACCGGTTGTCCACGGTGGCGATCGCCGACCGGGTGCTGGTGCTCGAGTCCGGCCGGATCGTCGAGGACGGCGCGCCGGAAGCCCTGATCGCGGGGACCGGCCGGTTCGCCGACCTGCACGCCGCCTGGCGGGAGTCGCTCGTGTGATCAGCGACGGTTGTGCGGGCCGGGGCCGGGTGTCGCTTACGGTAGATACGTGACGACCCCAGCCTCCGACCCCGAGCGCCCCGCCGCGAGCCCGCAGGAATCCCGGTGGCCGGCGATCCTCACCTGGCGCGCCCACGACGCGACGCGGATGGAGTCGGTGCGGGTGCAACTCAACGGCAACCGCATCCGCGCCGCCGGGCGCATGATCGGCGGCGCGAGCGCGGACCACCCCGCGTTCAGCGCCTCCTACGACCTGGTCACCGACGAGAACGGCGCGACCAAACGACTGTCGCTGCGTACCACGACCGCCGCCGGTGAGCGGCACGCCTCGATCGCCCGCGACGAGGAGAACTACTGGCTCGTCGACGCGGGCGGCAACCACGTCCGCTCCACCTTCGCCGGGGCACTCGACGTGGACGTGGTGCTCAGCCCGTTCTTCAACACCCTGCCGATCCGGCGCTACGACCTGCAGCACGCGGTCGAGGAAGTCCAGGTCCCGGTGGTCTATGTGCGCCTGCCCGACCTGCTCGTGCAGGAGGCCACGCTGATCTACAGCAGCGCCGCCGGCGGCATCAGCGTGCTGTCGCCGGTCTCCAGCGCGACGGTCACGGTGGACGCGGACGGTTTCCTCCTGGACTACCCGGGCCTGGCCGAGCGGATCTGAGGCGGCGCCGGTGGGCGGAAGGTCAACTCAGCTGAGTGATGACGCCACCGCGCTCGCCTGCCGCCCGCAGGTCTTCCAGCCAATCCCGCTCGCCCGGTCGGATGTCCGTGATCGGCCGGCGCCGCGCGGAGTCGTAGCGTCGTCGCGCGTCGTGCCCGGCCTCGACCAGATCCGCGAGGGACTGTTCCTCGCGCAGGCTGTCGCGCGCGTCGCCGAGGACCGTGAGGGTTTCGTCCAGCACTTCCAGCAACGCGGCCGAATTCGGTTCGCAGATGGCGCGAACCAGATCGGGGGCGGTACCCGCGACCCGGGTGCCGTCCCGGAACGACCCGGCCGCGAGTCCCAGCGCGAGATCACCCCCCGCGGCGCCCGCCAGCGCCAGTGCCTCCGCCAGCACATGCGGCAGATGGGAGATGCGCGCGACGGCGCGGTCGTGCTCCGCGGCCACCACCGGTACGACCACCGAGCCACAATCCAGCGCCAGGCGCACCACGCGGGTCCACGGGTCGACCTTCGTGCCCTCGTCCACGCCGACGGCCCACACGGCATCGCGGAACAACGCGGGATCGGTGGCGGCCCACCCCGATTCGGAGGTGCCCGCCATGGGGTGACCGCCGACGTACCGGTCGGCGAGACCGCGGGCGCGCACGGCGGCCGCGACCGGCGCCTTGACGCTCACCACATCGGTGAGCGCGCAGTCCGGCGCGTAGGTCGCGATCGCGGAGAGCATGTGGTCCACCGCGGGCATCGGCACCGCGACGACGATCAGCGCGTCGGTCTCCGCGGCGCGGCGCAGCGCGGCGGGCAAGTCCTCGGTGACATCGAACCCGTCGGCGCGCGCGGCCTGCGCCCCCGTCGCTGAGCGGTTGTATCCCCAGCCGTCGTAACCCGCGGCGACGGCCGCGCACAACAGCGACCCACCGATCAAACCGGTCCCGAGGACGCATACGGGTGCTTTCTTCACCGAAGTCACCGGAACAGATTGGCATACGACTTCAACATTTGAGCTCGAGCAGACTACCGTTGCGGCCATGGCAGCACAGCGCTCGGGCACGAACAGGGCGGCGTCGGACGATTACGACGACGTGGAAGGGTTCGCAGTGGCGGTTGTCCGCGAAGAAGGCAAATGGCGGTGCAGTCCGCTGAGCCGGGACGCACTCACCGATTTGTCCGCCGCGGAAAACGAACTGAAGGCTTTGCGCAGCTCCGGAGCGGTGTTCGGCTTACTCGACATCGACGACGAGTTCTTCATCGTGCTGAGACCCGCGCCGAGTGGGACCCGGATGCTGGTGTCGGACGCCACGGCCGCGATCGACTACGACATCGCCGCGGACGTGCTCGAGGCGCTCAACGTGGAAATCCCCGATATCGACCCGGACGAACTGGACGACGTCGAGCCGTGGGAGGAGGGCGACCTCGGTGTGCTGGCCGATCTCGGCCTGCCCGAACCGGTACTGAGCGTCATCCTCGCCGAGACCGAGCTCTATCCGGACGAGCAGCTCGGCATGATCGCCCAGCGTCTCGGCTTCGCCGACGAACTCGCCGCGGTGCTGGACAAACTGCCGCGCTGACGTGGGCGTTCTACCGGACGGCCCGAGCCTTTCGGACGCCGAAATGGTGCGCGCCGCGATCGACGCCGCGGCGGCCGCCGGTGATCGTGACGTGCCGGTCGGCGCCGTCGTGTTCGACTCCACCGGAAGGGAACTCGCGCGCGCCGCGAACGCGCGAGAAGCGCTCGGCGATCCGACGGCGCACGCGGAGATCTTGGCGTTGCGCCGTGCCGCCGCGGTACACGGCGACGGATGGCGGCTGGAGGGCGCGACCCTCGCCGTCACGCTGGAGCCGTGCACCATGTGCGCGGGCGCGCTGGTGCTCGCGCGGGTCGGCCGTCTGGTCTTCGGTGCGTGGGAGCCGAAAACCGGCGCCGTCGGGTCGCTGTGGGACGTGGTGCGTGACCGTCGTCTCAACCATCGGCCCCAGGTGCGCGGCGGCGTGCTGGAGGACGAATGCGCGGCGCTGCTCGACGCGTTCTTCCGCACCCAGCGCTGATGCCTCCTGGCGATTTAGTGATCCGGCGAGGGTCCGGTATGGTTGTCGGCGGTGGCGTGTCCGAGCGGCCTAAGGAGCACGCCTCGAAAGCGTGTGAGGGGTAACCCCCCTCCGAGGGTTCAAATCCCTCCGCCACCGCTCCAGCCCCTCATCTGTTCGACCAGGTGAGGGGCTTTTCTTCTGCATAGACCGCTGAAGGAGGTCGTCCCGGTGACCGAGCCCGACCACCACTACTGGATGAACCGGGCGATCGCGCTCGCGCGACTGTGCCCGGTGGCCGAGGGCGCGTTCTCGGTGGGTGCGGTGATCGTCGCCGACGGGGCGGAGATCGCGACCGGCTACTCCCGCGAGTCCGACCCGAAGCAACACGCCGAGGAGGCCGCGCTCGGCAAGCTCGATTCGGAGGATCCGCGGCTGGGGCGGGCCACGCTCTACAGCACGCTGGAACCCTGCTCGGAACGCGCGACGAAGGACCGGTTGCCGTGCACCGACCGGATACTGCGGGCACGCATCCCGGTCGTGGTGATCGCGTGGCGTGAGCCGTCCACGTTCGTCGTGAATTGCGTCGGTGTGGAGAAGCTGCGGCAGGCGGGCGTGACCGTGCTCGAGCTCCCCGAGCTGGCCGAGGCGGCGATGTCCATGAACCGCCATCTCGACCTGTCCTGAGCCGTTCAGTCGTTGTAGTCCCAGTACTGCAACCATCGCACCGACGCGAACAGCAGCAGCGTCAGCGCGTAGAGCGCGATGATCACCGCTGCCCCGGCGATGCTGATCCGGCGGCCCGCACCGTCGACCGGATCGAGCCACCGGCGGAAATAGGTGGCGACCGCAGGCGACAGGAAATAGCTCATCAAGCCCACGCTCACGATCTGGCTCAGCCACAACGCCAGCCACGGTTGCGCACCGAGCCGGTCGAGCACGGGCCCGAAGAAGCGCGACAGCACCATCACCGTCGGGTACAGCACCAGCAACACCAGCATCGCGGTCTTCCACGTCGGGGTCATCCTGGTCTCGCCGCCGACCGTTCGCACCGTAGAGCCGAACGGCGTGGTGTGCGCGTCCACGGTGAAGTCCTCGGTCAGCTTCGAGCGCAATTCCGGCAAGGCGGCGGCGCGTTCGTACGAGCGCATCCATTCCGACAACTGCCGTGCCGTGCGGAAGCGGAGCACTGAAAACCACCGACCTCCGTCGGACGGGAACAAGGCGGCGCCTTCGAATCCCGGGAACCTGGAACTCGCGGCGACGAGACGCGCCTCGGTCGCCTGGAATTCCGCTTCCTTGCCGGGCGCGACGTTGTGCCGGAATACGCCGATACCGGGCGGCGGTGACTCGCCTTCGACGATGATCAGATCCGCACTCTTGCAGTGGAAGCCGAGGGATTCGCCCTCGGAAAGGACGCTCGCCCGTTCGGTCGAATCCAAGAATTCGTGCAGCGACGGCTCGGATCGGAACGTTACGCTGAATCCCGGCTCGAACAGCGGGTGTTCGGTAACCGACACAGAGGAGTTCACGAATCCGTCTACACATCGGGCGATTTCGGTCATCCTGGCCGACCACGCCCGGAAATCCGCGTCGTGCGCCGGTCGGTGAAAGACCGTGACGGCGGTGGCGGTGGCGGTCATCGAAAGCTATAGGACGTCGATGCGTCGACCCTGCACGTAGACCTCGGCGATCGCGGGCTCGCGGATGCCCATCAGCAACGCGAACAGCGTCTGATCCCGGGCCAGTGCGGGGTCTTCGGAACGAATGCCGTGCGCCAGCATGCTTTCCAGCGCCGGAACGCGCGCCGGTTCGACAACGACGAAATCGGCTTCCTTACCGACGTCGAAATTCCCGAACCGATTTTCCATATCCAAGGCACGCGCGCCCGCCAGCGTGCCGGTGAACAGCATTTCCGCCGGGTGCATCGAGACGCCGTGCTCTCCCGGTTCGGAAATGTGCACTTTGAACGCGGCCGACAGCACCTGGGGAATCAGCCATTCGTCGCCGCCGCCGTAATCGGTGCCCGCGGCCACCGTGACTCCCGAGGCGAGCGTCCGCTTCCACGGCATGGTGCCCGAGCCGAGGAACTGCTGGGACACCGGACAGTGCGCGACCGACGTGCCGGTTTCGGCCATCCGCCCCAGCTCGACGTCCTGGCAGTGCACGCAGTGGGCGAGGATGCTGCGCCTGCCCAGCAGGCTTTTGCCCCCTGCCGCGGAACCGGGCAGGAACTTGCCGTCATAGGTGTCGAGATAGGTGGCCACGCCGTACGCCTGCTTGGTGGCGTCGACTTCGCCGGTTCCCGGACGGTTGTTCTCGTTGAGGTGACTGTGGAAATAGACGCCGCGTCCGCGCACCGAATCGTACAATTCGCCGAGGTTTTCCAAGGTCCGGCGAGTCACCGCCAGAGAAAAGCGTGGCACGATCGCCACGTGCAACAGCGCGGTGTTCATGTCACCGGTGTCGGCCGCGTGCCATTTGTCGATCTCCTCGCTCGTCAGCCGGATGGCGTCGTCCTCGGTGGTGATCAGGGCTGCCGCCGAGCGCTCTCCCGTCGTTTGGATACCGCGCCCGCCGACCATCCGTAGACCACACCTGCGCGTCTCGGTGAACAGCGCGTCCTGCGCCTGTGGAAACGCCGAGCCGAAGACCATCGCCGCCGTGGTGCCCGCGGCGATGCGCCGTGTACAGAATTCGGCGGCCGCCGACCGTGCGAATTCCGGGTCGGCGTACCGGGATTCCGCGGGATAGATGCACGATTCCAGCCACTCCAGCAGTTGGCCACCGCCGTAAGCGTCACCCGCGAAGGTCTGGGGGAAATGAACATGGGTGTCGACGAACCCGGGAAGCAGGAATCCGGGCCGATGATCGAACACTGTTTCGACGCGATACTCGGCCGGGATATCGGAGCGTGATCCACAAAATGCGACCCGGCCGTGAACGTCGATTATCAGAGCCCCGTCCGGCACGTCGACCAGCGCGGTCGGAACATCGTCGGCAGCAGGACTGCCGGCGATGTGAAAAATGTGCCCCAAGTGGACTTGGCTCACCATTCGAGGAGAACACAAAACCATCCGGTACGCGAGCGGATCGCTCGAAACGCCGGTCAGACCCCGCGTGAGAACAATGTCACCGGCGCCGGCATGCGGTAGCCGGCGAGTTTGATGAATCGGGCGCTCACGCTGGGCTGCCTGCCCTCCAGCGGGCCCGCCCCGACCGCGTTCATCATCCGATTGATCACGTTGAAGTACGTGCCCACCCAGACGGCCTCGTCGAACGCATCTCGGGAAACACCCGCCAGCCGGACCACCGCGGCGTCCTCGGGAGTCAACCCGTCCGGGTCACGGGCCATTTTCGCGAGGAAGCCGAGCATGACGCGCGCTTCGGGGCGCAGGGGGGAGTCCGCGCCGTCGGCCAGCGCGCGGGTCACCACGTCGGCGTCGACGTACGCGCCCGCGATCGCCTCGTGCGAGGTGGCGCAGAACGGGCACTCATTGGCCAGGGAGGTGTGCGTCGCGAAGATCTCGCGTTCGGCGACGGTCCAGTACGAAGGTCCGCGCATGACGTCCTGGATCGACTCCGACAGCGGCGAGCCGAAGAACCGATGCCGATAGAAGAGCACTTTCAGCACCGCGGGGACCTCGACGCCACTGAACCGCCGCATCGTCCACAGCATGAATCTGGTCGGCCGGTCGTGCCCGGACCGTACAGCCTCGAGCCACATCTTCTTATCCTTCCCACGCTCGGCGCGCGGCCCGCAAGCGCCGGTCCGCCGCGCCGTAGGCGGCGACGGCGGTCGCCTCGAAGATCTCGTCGTCGTCGTGCCCGGCGGTCTTCAGCGCCGCGATGTCCTGCTCGGTGACCCGGTAGGACCGGTCGGCCACGAGTTCGGCGAAGGCGGCGAGTTCCGGCGCGATGTCCTCGTGCGAGTCCGCGGTCGCGGCGGTTCTCGCGCGCAGGACTTTGCGGACCCCGCTCGGCAACCGCCCCGGCGCGGACTCGAGGTGCTCGCCGAACCGTTGCCATCTCTCACTCATCGAGCCACGCATGGGCCTCATTCTGCTCCGAGCACCGTCGCCTTCGCAGGCGTGCAGGGGAATTCGCTATCCGCTCACGTTCCTGCGCAGCACAACCTTGCGGCGGTCGAGGTCGATCGCGACCAGTGGGGGCGCGTCCCCCTCCTGCTCGTCGCGCAGCATGGACACCGATTCCCGGTGATCCAGTTCCATACGTTTGGTCGCGTAGAACAGCGCGGTGAACTCGTCGGTGAACGTGCCGGAAACCGGAGCGCGGCGGCGCCTGCGGCGTTTGTTCACGGTCAGCTCGTAGACCGCCACTAGCACGAGAAGGATCACCCACCCGGGAATCGACCACTGCAGCAGCGCCACGCTCGCCGAAGGTACCAGCGGACGACCCACGCCCGCCCGTACCCCGACAAGGCCCGAAAATTGCCGTGCGGCGACGGATATCGGACGGAATCCGGGGTATACGCCCGATACGGTAAGTGCGGGAAGGACGCGATGCCAGATGCGCCGTCGGACAATCCGCGCGGGAACGATGCGCGAGAGAAACATGAGAATCGGAAGCATAATCGTTTTGGTCTGGTTGCTGATCGGCGTGATCGCCGCGGCACAACGCAACTATTTCGACAGCGGGCCGGTCAACTGCGCCGGTTTCGGCACCGTCGTCGTCACGGTCATCGCGGGGCCGCTCAACTACATGGGCGTGAACCCGAAGGTGGAGGACTGCAACGTCCCACAGCCGAGTCCGTAGTCGAGCGTCACTGAGGACGGACGGCCAGGCGCGGTGCGCCGCCTGGCCGTCCGTTGTCGTGTGAGGTGGGGCGGCAAGTGACACGGTCGGGTCTCACATTGCGTAAGCTGAATATTAGCTAAAGATGCACTCATGCGGTTTTACCAGCGATTATTTAGGTAACTGTGTGCATTCCGGGTATCCGCCCCATGGGAGGAGCACGGAAGGAGCCGATGAGATGCGCGATTACGAACGCCGTGCGCGTGCCAGGCGCGGTCCAGGGGCGGGCTCCCAACTGTTCGGGTTCCTGCTGCTGGCATGGCTGGCGATCGGGTTGCTGGCAGCCGGTCAGCGGCATTATTTCGACAGCGGCCCTCCGATCAACTGCGCCGGTTGGGGCACGATCGGTCTCACCGCCCTCGCCGGTCCGCTCAACTACGTCGGGGTGAACCCGAGAGTCGGCGCGTGCGAACTTCCGCAACCCAGCTCCTGAAACGCACTCGGCCCCGCGCCCGAGAGATCCGGGTGCGGGGCCGAGTGACGGTTGTCGGATCAGCCGACGCCGACCGGCTGCTTCGCCGTCTCGGCCGAACGCTGCTGCAACTCACGCAGCTTCGTGCCCTCGACGTCGATGTCGGGCAGGATGCGGTCGAGCCACTTCGGCATCCACCACGACCACTTGCCCATGATCACCAGCAACGACGGGATCAGCACCATCCGGACGACGAACGCGTCCAGCAGCACGCCGACCGCCAAGGCGAAGCCCATGGACTTGGCCGTCACGTCGGTCTCCATCAGGAACGAACCGAACACCGAGATCATGATGATCGCCGCCGCGGTCACCACGCGGGCGCCGTGGTGGTAACCGGCGACCACCGCGTCCGTCGGCGACTTGCCGTGCACGAACTCCTCGCGCATCCGGGTCACCAGGAATACCTGGTAGTCCATCGCCAGACCGAACACCAGACCGATCAGCATGATCGGCAGGAAGCTCACCAGCGGATGCGGATCCTCGATCAGGCCGAGCGCGCCTTCCTGGAAGACGAGCACGGTCGCACCGAAGGTCGCGGCCATCGACAGCAGGAAGCCGAGCGCCGCGGTGAGCGGCACCAGGACCGAACGGAACACCAGGATCAGCAGGACGAACGCGGCGCCCGCCACGATCGCCAGGTACGGCACGATCTTGCTGAGCAGCACATGGTCGATGTCGGCGTAGATCGCCGTGGTCCCGGTGACGCCGTACTGGATGCCGTACTCGGCCCGCAGCGCGCCTTCGGCTTCACGGGCGTCTTGCACCAGGTCCTTGGTGGCCTGGTTGTTCGGTCCCGACTTCGGCACACCGTCCAGTAGCGCGCCCTGCTTGTCCTCGCTCCACTGCGGCGCGGTCACGTAATCCATGCCCGGGTACGACGCGAGCTTGGTGCGCAGCGCCTCGACCGCCGCATCGCGGTTGTCGGCGGGGACGTCGGCCAGATCGACGGCCACGTTCAGTATGCCGTTACTTCCTTCGCCGAAGCCCTCGGTGCGCAGCTCGTAGGCCTTGCGGACGGTCGAGGTCTTCGGCATGCTGTCCTCGCCGGGCAGGCCGAGGTTCAGGCCGGTGGCGGGGGCGGCGAGCGCGCCGAGCACCACGATGCTCAGCAGCAGCGCGGCCCACGGCGCCTTGCCGATCAGCCTGCCGAAGCGCATGCCGTTGGTGACCGAGTTGTCGTCCTCGGGGTCGTGCTGGGCGATCAGCGGCAACTTCGGCTTGAACAGGAAGCGGCCGAACGCGCCGAGCAGGGCGGGCATCAGCGTGATCGCGGTGAGCACCGCGAAAGCGGCGGCGATCGCGCCACCCAGACCCATGAACGTCATGAATTTGACGCCGACCACGCTCAGGCCCGCGAGCGCGATGATGACCGTCAGGCCGGCGAACACCACAGCGGAACCGGCCGTGCCGAGGGCGCTGCCCGCGGCCTCTTCCGGCGAATCCTGCACCGCCAGTTCGTGCTTGTACCTGGAGACGATGAACAGCGCGTAGTCGATGGACAACGCGATGCCGATCATCGAGGCGAGGAACGTGGTGAAGCTGGGCACCTCGATCACCGAGGTGCCGACCATGATCAGCGAGGTGGCCGCGCCGAGGCCGACGATCGCGGTGACGATCGGCACGAAAGCGGCGACGATCGCGCCGAACGCCACGATCATCACCAGCAGTGCGACAGCCATGCCGATCATCTCGGACTTGCCGCTGGGGGCTTCCTGCTTCTGCGCGATAGAGCCGCTCATCTCCACGGTGAGCCCGGCGTTGCGCGCGTCGGCGGCCACGTCGTAGGCCGCCGCGCGATGCTCGTCGGTCACGTCGGTGAATGTCTTGATCGTGAACGGCACGTTGATCACCGCCACCGTCTCCGGCGCGGTCTTGCTGAGCACGTTCAGCGGCGCGCCACTGCACTGCGCGGGATCAGGGGCGGACAGGCAGCCCATCTGCTCGGCCGCTTCGACCGGGTCGACCACCGGCTTGCTGTGATCGACGATGTCGAGCTGGCCCAGCTTGGCGATGAACGCTTCCAGCGCCGCACGGCTCGCCGGGTCGGTCAGCTTCTGCCCCTCGAGCGCGCCGATGACGTATGTGCCGGTGACGGCGTCGAACTTGAACGCGGCGGAGGCGCCGGGGAAGTGCTTGTCGAGGATCTCGTTGGCGCGTTCGGAGGGCAGGTTCGGCAGGCTGAAGTCGTTCGTCATCGGCTTGCTGAGCTGTGCTCCGAGGCCACCGAGGAGCACGAACAAGACGAGCCAGACGGGAAGGACTATCCATTTCCTGCGGAAAGCGAACTTTCCCCATCTATACAGATAAACGGACACGAGTGGTTTCTCCTAGCGATGACTGGGATCGTGCTGGTTCTGCGTGTAGACAGCACTCTCGCGGAGATGCCCTGCCTGTCTCCGCCTCCACTGACGCTTTCTGCCTACCGTGCGGTAGGTAGACTACCCAGGAGCTAAGCGGAGGTACAACCTCTATTCTGCCGGGCGATATTCGCTCGATGTGAAGGTGATGAGAGGATCATCGGATGTCTGTGCGTGACACACCCGGCGCTGTCGCCGCAGGTGGAGGCACTAAAAGCGCGATTCGCGAGGCCGCGATGAAGCTGTTCGGCGCCAAAGGATTCGAGCAGACCAGCCTGCGCGAGGTCGCGGATGCGGTAGGAATCACAAAGGCGTCACTCTACTATCACTACGCGTCGAAGCTCGATCTGCTATTGGCGATCATCGATCCGATCGTCGATCACATGCGTTCGGTAGTCGACGATCTCGACCAGGTGCCGCACGACGCCGAGAGCATTCGCCAGGTCCTGCGGGTCTACTTGCGCGGCCTCATCCATCACCGTGACGCCGGTGCGCTCGTCGTGCGCGACACCGTCGCGATCGTCAACGTCATGGCGGACCGCTATCCGGATCTGATGGACGCCAGCCGGGCGCTGCGCGAGTGGCTGGCCGGACCGGACGCCACCGACGAGGCGCAGTTGCGCGCCTGCGCGGCGCTCGAGGTGATCGGGGTGGCGCTGGTGTCCAAGGAACTCGTGCCTGGTGCGGACGATTCGGTGGTGGAATCCTCACTGCTGGATGCCGCGACCTGCGTGCTGGCAGGTGGCGGCGCCGCGTAGATTCGAGCTATCCCACCTCGACGCCAGGAGTCATCGCTGTGCACATCACCGCGAAGGTCGATTACGCGGTGCGAACGCTGCTCGAAATCGCAAGTGCGCCGCGGCTCGACCAGTCCGTGCTCGGGCTCGGCGCACCGCTCGTACAGGTCGCACCGGTGGTGAAGGCCGAAGCGATCGCGACCGCCCAGCGAATTCCACCCAAAGTGCTCGAGTCCGTGCTCGGCGAATTGCGCCGAGCCGAACTGGTGATCAGCAGACGCGGTCCGGACGGCGGCTATTGGCTGGCCAGGCCCGCCGCCGAGATCTCCATCGCCGACGTGATCCGCGCGATCGAGGGCCCGCTGGCCTCGGTGCGCGGTGCGCGACCGGAGGACGTCCACTATTCCGGCGCGGCCGAGCCGTTGCAGCGGGTGTGGATCGCGCTGCGGGTCAACATCCGGGCGGTGCTGGAGAACGTCACCATCGCCGACATCGCGAGCAACCGGCTGCCCGGATTCGTCGAAGCGCTCACCGAAGATCCCGGCGCCTGGGCGCGCCGCTGACTCCGCGCACACCCCGACGGGAGAGCATTCATGCAGGTCAGGAATCTCCACGACGTATCGCGCCGACAGCCGGTAGCCTGCGATTCATCATGCTGACCAGACTGCTACGCACACATCTGTACCCCTACCGCGCCCAGCTCGCGGGGGTCGTTGTGCTTCAGCTGATCTCCGTCATCGCGATGCTGTATCTGCCCAGCCTGAACGCGGACCTGATCGACAACGGCGTCACCAAAGGTGATATCGGCTACATCTGGACCACCGGCTTGTGGATGCTCGCGGTCACGGGCGTGCAGATCGTCGCGTCGGCCGCCTCGGTCTATATCGGCGCGCAGGCCGCCATGGGCGCCGGCCGCGACCTGCGCGGCGCGCTGCTGCACCGCGTCGGCACATTCTCCGCGCGGGAAGTGAAGATGTTCGGCGCGCCCTCCCTGATCACCCGCAATACCAACGATATTCAGCAGGTTCAGCTGCTCGTCGTGATGTCGGCGACCATCCTGGTGATGGCGCCGATCATGTGCGTGGGCGGCATCATCATGGCGTTGCGCGAAGACCTGGGTCTGTCCTGGCTGCTGCTGATCGCGGTGCCCGCGCTGGGGCTGTCCATGGCCGTGCTGATCTCCAAGATGGTGCCCGGTTTCCGGGACATGCAGGCCAGGATCGACGAGGTGAATCGGGTGCTGCGCGAGCAGATCACCGGCATCCGCGTGGTCAGGGCGTTCGTGCGGGAACGGCAGGAGACCTGGCGGTTCGGCCTGGCCAACACCGAACTCACCGATACCGCGGTGCGCGTCGGCCGGTTGATGGCGCTGATGTTCCCCACAGTCATGCTGATAAGCAATGTCACCGCCGTCGCGGTGATCTGGTTCGGCGGGCACGCGATCGACGAAGGGCACATGCAGATCGGTTCGCTCACCGCGCTGCTGTCCTACATCATGCAGATCCTCACGGCCGTGATGATGGCCTCGTTCCTGGCCATGATGGCGCCGCGCGCCGCGGTCTCCGCCGACCGGATCGGCGAGGTGCTCGACACCGAATCCTCGGTCCACCCGCCGCGCCTGCCGCAGCCGTTCACCGACGACCCGGCCGTCGTGGACATCCAATTCGCCGAGTTCGCCTTCCCCGGCGCGGAGAAGCCGGTGCTGAGAGCCATCCGGTTCCAGATGCGTCCCGGCACCACCACCGCGATCGTCGGCTCCACCGGCTCCGGGAAAACCACACTGGTCAACCTGATCCCCCGGTTGATGGACGTCACCGACGGCGCGGTCTACGTCGGCGGCACCGACGTCCGCCATATCGACCTCGAGGTGTTGCGTGCGCAGATCGGCCTCGTCCCGCAGAAGGCGTATCTGTTCTCCGGCACGGTCGCGAGCAATCTGCGTTATGGCAATCCGCACGCCACCGACGAGGAACTATGGCGTGCGCTGGAAATCGCGCAGGCCGCCGATTTCGTGCGGGAGATGCCGGAGGGATTGCAAGCCCCCGTCGCCCAAGGCGGCACAACGGTTTCCGGAGGTCAGCGTCAACGGCTGGCCATCGCGCGAGCGCTGGTGAAGAAGCCGAGGGTGTACCTGTTCGACGACTCGTTCTCCGCGCTCGACGTCGCGACCGACGCCAGGCTGCGCGAAGCGCTGAAGCCGGAGACCGCCGACGCCTCGGTCCTGATCGTCGCCCAACGGATAGCCACCATCCGGGACGCGGACCAGATCGTGGTGCTCGAAGACGGCGCGATGGCGGGTGTCGGCACCCACGAGCAACTCATGCGGGATTGCTCGGAGTACCGGGAGATCGTCGAGTCGCAGCTGAGTGCCGAGGAGGCGCGATGAGACCCGGAATGCCCGGTCCCGGTGCTCCGGACAGCAAGGCGAAATCGTTCGGACCATCCCTGAAACGACTGCTGCGCAGGCTCGCCCCGGAACGGTTGCAGGTCGGGCTGATCATCGCGCTCGTCCTCGCGTCGGTGGTGCTGAACACCCTCGGCCCCTACATTCTCGGCAAGGCGACCAACTTGGTCTTCGACGGCGTGGTCGGCAAGCAACTGCCGCCCGGCGTGACCAAGGAACAAGCGATCGAAGCGCTGCGAGCCGAGGGCGACGACACCTTCGCGGACATGCTCGGCGCCATGGACGTGGTCCCCGGCGTGGGAGTGGACTTCGGCGCGGTCGGCCGGGTTCTCGCCGTGGTGCTCGCGCTGTACATCGGCGCCGCCGTCTTCGGGTGGTTGCAGGGGTACCTGCTCAACATCGTGATCAACCGGACGGTGAAGCGGCTGCGCAGCGACGTCGAGGACAAGATCCATCGGCTTCCGTTGCGCTACTTCGACTCCGCGCCGCGCGGTGACGTGCTCAGCCGGGTGACCAACGACGTGGACAACGTCTCCCAGAGCCTGCAGCAGACCATGAGCCAGCTACTCATCTCGGTGTTCTCGGTGCTCGGCATCCTGGTCATGATGTTCTGGATCTCGTGGGCGCTCGCGGTGATCGCGTTGCTCACCGTCCCCGCCGCGATCGTGGTCACCGCGCAGATCGCGAAACGGTCCAAGCCGCACTTCGTCAACCAGTGGAAGTACACCGGACTGGTCAACGCCCAGGTCGAGGAGGCCTACACGGGGCACGAGGTGGTCACCGCGTTCGGCCGCAACCGCGAGGTCGGCAAGGAGTTCGACCAGCGCAACGAAGAGCTCTACCAGGCCAGCTTCAAAGCGCAGTTCATCTCGGGCCTGATCATGCCCGCGATCATGTTCCTGGGAAACGTGAACTTCGTGCTGGTCGCGCTGGTAGGCGGCCTCAAAGTCGCGACGGGCAGCCTCTCGCTCGGTGAGGTGCAGGCGTTCATCCAGTACTCCCGCCAGTTCAGCCAGCCGCTGACCCAGCTCGGCGCGATGGCCAACCTGTTGCAGTCCGGCGTCGCCTCGGCCGAGCGGATCTTCGAGATCCTCGACGCCGAGGAGCAGAGTCCGGACCCGGTGATGGCCGACGCCCGCCCGGTCGACCGCGGCCGGGTGGAATTCGAGGCCGTCTCGTTCCGCTACGAACCCGACAAGCCGGTGATCGAGCGGCTCTCCCTGGTGGCCGAGCCCGGCCATGTGGTCGCCATCGTCGGCCCGACCGGCGCGGGCAAGACCACGCTGGTGAACCTGCTCATGCGGTTCTACGAACTGGACGCGGGCGCGATCACGGTCGACGGCGTCGACATCACCGAGATCACCCGGGACCACCTGCGTTCGCGCATCGGCATGGTCCTGCAGGACACCTGGCTGTTCCGCGGCACCATCCGGGAGAACATCGCCTACGGCAACCCGAACGCGAGCGAGGAGGATATCCTCGCCGCGGCGCGCGCCGCCTACGTCGACCGCTTCGTGCACGCCCTGCCCGACGGCTACGACACGGTCATCGACGAGGAGGGCTCCGGGGTCAGCGCGGGCGAGAAACAGCTGATCACCATCGCGCGCGCGTTCCTGGCCAAACCGTCGATCCTCATCCTGGACGAGGCGACCAGCTCGGTGGATACCCGCACCGAGGTGCTGGTGCAACATGCAACCGCCGCGCTGCGTCGCGACCGGACCAGCTTCGTCATCGCCCACCGCCTGTCCACCATTCGCGACGCCGATCTGATCGTCGTCATGGAAGCGGGCCGGATCGTGGAACACGGCACGCACGAACGCCTGCTCGCCGAACGCGGGGCGTACTACCGCTTGTACAACGCCCAGTTCGCGGGAGTGGTGTGATCCGGCCACCGGCGCCGACCGGCGGCCTGCCGCGGTCTGCGATCGGCGAACTGCGAGGATAGCGGGGTGCCCGGTCCCGAATCCTTCTCCTTCACCGTCGGTACGCGCCTGGACGGGCGGCACGGCCGGTCCGGGGTGATCGCCACGCCGCACGGTCCGATCGCCACGCCCGCCTTCATCCCGGTGGGCACCAAAGCGACGGTCAAGGCGGTGCTGCCGGAGACCATGCGTGAGCTCGGCGCCCAGGCGCTGCTGGCCAACGCCTACCACCTCTACCTGCAGCCGGGCCCCGACATCGTGGACGAAGCGGGCGGGCTGGGCGCGTTCATGAACTGGCCGGGACCGACCTTCACCGACAGCGGCGGGTTCCAGGTGATGTCCTTGGGTGTGGGCTTCAAGAAGGTGCTGGCGATGGAGGCGGTCGACGTCCGCAGCGACGACGTGATCGCACCCGGCAAAGAGCGGTTGGCCACCGTGGACGACGACGGTGTCACGTTCCGCTCACACCTCGACGGCTCGGCGCACCGGTTCACCCCCGAGGTGTCGATGGGCATCCAGCACCAGCTCGGCGCCGACATCATGTTCGCTTTCGACGAGCTCACCACCCTGCTCAATACCCGTGCCTACCAGGAGCGCTCGGTGCAGCGAACGCACGAGTGGGCGCAGCGCTGCATCGACGAGCACGAGCGGTTGACCGCCGCCCGCACCCACCGCCCGTACCAGGCGCTGTTCGCCGTCGTCCAAGGCGCGCAGTACGAGGACCTGCGCCGTAAGGCATGTCGCGGGCTCGAGTCGATTCGCGCGAGCGGGGGAACGGCATTCGACGGTTACGGCATCGGCGGCGCGCTGGAGAAGCACAACCTGGGCGCCATCGTCGGATGGTGCTGCGACGAGCTGCCCGAGGACAAACCGCGTCACATGCTGGGCATCAGCGAACCGGAGGACGTCTTCACCGCCGTCGAGAACGGCGCGGACACCTTCGACTGCGTCAACCCGTCCCGGGTTGCCCGCAACGCCGCGATCTACATCGACACCGGCCGGTTCAACATCAACACCAGCCGTTTCCGTCGCGACTTCACCCCGATCGACGAGAACTGCGACTGCTACACCTGCGCCAACTACACGCGCGCCTACCTGCACCACCTGTTCAAGGCCAAGGAGATGCTCGCGGCCACGCTGTGCACGATCCACAACGAGCGATTCACGATTCGCCTGGTCGACCGTATCCGGGACAGCATCGAGGGCGGCTACTTCGATGAACACAAGGCCGAGACACTGGGCCGCTGGGGGAGTGGGAGAAGTTCTGTGTGATTTCGTCAGGTGCGCAGCGGATCGCCTTGCGTGGGCGCGTAGGTGGGTTCGTGCTTCTTGAGGAACGCGATGACCCGGTAGGTGATCGGAAGCACAATTACCTCGCAGAGCGTTTTCCAGATGAAGCCGACGATCACGTAGTTGACGAACTGCTGCCAGGTGTCGATACCGATGGCGCCCGCGGCGATCGAGCAGAAGATCAGCGTGTCGGCGAGTTCGCCGACGATGGTCGACCCGATCAGCCTGGCCCACAGGTACTTTTCCTTCGTCCGCTCCTTGATCAGCACCAGCGTCGCGGAATTGAGCAGCTGGCCGACGAAGTACCCGGCCAGACCCGCGACGACCAGGCGCGGCGTCGTCCCGAGGACGGTGCGGAACGCCTCTTGGTTCTCGTAGAACCCCGCGGCGGGCAGCCGGATGGCGATGGCGAAGCAGACGACCGTCAGCAGCAGTCCGGCGAAGCCGTAGTAGATGGCGCGCCGAGTGGCGCGGAAGCCGTACACCTCGCTCAGTACGTCGCCGAGGATGTAGGCCAGCGGGAACAGGAAGAAGGCGCCGTCGGTGGCGATCGGCAGGATTTGCAGCGGCCCCAGCGACACCGAGCGATCGCCGAGGAACTCCACCCCCTTGGTGGCGCAGATATTGGAAATGATCAAGGTCGCAGTGAACAGTGCCACGATCGGTGCGTAGTACCCCCGCGCCACCTGGGCAAATGCCGCATGGTCCGCGGGGCGCCCAGGCCCGCCGTGCTCTTGGGTGGTTTTCGACTCACTCACCCGCATCATCCAACCAGGTTGTGGAATACGCTGTAGCAATGACGAATCCCGGCGATTCCGACGAGTGGTGGAAGCAGTACGGCGGCCAAGGCGTGTCGCCGGAGTCCGGTGGGCAGAGCTCGGTGCCGCAGTACCCGAGCCCTGAGCAGCCGCCGTCGGGTTACCCGTCGGCGCCGCAGTACCCGGTACAGCCGCCCTCGCAGCCGATGACGCCGCCTCCGCAACCGCAGTACCCGCCCTATCAGCAACAGCCGTACCCCCAGCCGAACTACGGCTATCAGAGTCCCTATCAGCCCTACGGCGTCCCGGCGCAGGGCACCAACGGCATGGCGATCGGTGCGCTGATCTCGTCGCTGGTCGGGTTCGTCACCTGTGGGCTCGGCTCGATCGTCGGCATCATCCTCGGCGTGGTCGCACTGAACCAGATCAAGCAGAGCGGTCAAGAAGGGCGCGGCATGGCGCTGGCCGGCATCTGGATCGGCGTCGGCGCGATCGTGCTCGGCATCCTGTGGTTCGTCGTCGTGATCATCGCGGGAGCGACCAGCGCGTAGCGGCGCGGGCCGGGAAGCAGCAGGGGCGCACCCGATTCGGGTGCGCCCCTACGCATTCGGTGCCGCTGTGGCGGATCAGGCCTTGACGACCTGGGTGCCGCCCGCGAACTTGTCGTGCCAGCCCTGCTTGTTCGGGTCCTGCGAGATGGTGACCATGATGTAGATCGCCAAGCCGAGCGAGACGAGGCCGCCGACGCACGGAATGATGTTCGCCGCGACGAACACGTTGCGCTTCAGCGAGGTGACCGGGTCGATCTTCGCGGCGCCACCGGGGGCGAGCACCTTCAGGCCGAGGATCTTCTTGCCGAGCGTGGTGCCCTGCGAGGTCTCCATGCCGACGAAGTAGCCGAGCTGGACCAGGGTCCAGACCAGGCCGAGACCGATGGTCAGGCCCACCGAGTTGTTGACCAGGAGGTAGAGGATGAAGTACGGGATCATCAGGATGATCGCGTCGATGACGCGGGCGCCGATGCGGGTGCCGAGATCGCCCGGCTGGCCGCCGTAGTTGTTGAACCCGGGCTGCTGCGGGTACTGACCGTAGGGATCCTGCCCGTACTGCGGCTGCTGGCCGTACTGCGGCTGTTGCTGCCCGTACTGGGGCTGCTGCCCGTACTGCGGCTGCTGCCCGTACTGAGGCTGCTGACCGTACTGGTCGCCGCCCTGCGGGTACGGCTGCCCGTACGGCTGCCCGCCCTGCGGATACTGGTTGGGGTCGTACCCACCGCTTGTCATAGTTGTTTGTCCTCGTCGATTGATCAGTAGTTGGACGATGCGTACGTTACGGACATCGGCTGCGTTGCAACAACCCATTCACGTCGAGTATCCATGGTTCGCGGGGTAGCCGCCCGGCGTCGAAACGCGCGAGTAGCTCGGACGACGATGTCGCGGCGCAGCCGAGCGAAGCGGCCAGTGCCGAGACTACTTCCTCCGGCGTGTTGCCGAGCGCCAAGCGTTCGCGGAGTGTCACCGCCCCATCCCGTTTCGCCAGTCGACGCCGTTCGGTGTTGAGCACCAGCGGCACGTGGGCGTAGCGCGGCACCGGAAGGTCGAGCAGCGTCGCGAGGTATGCCTGTCGCGGGGTCGACGGCAAAAGGTCGTCACCGCGCACCACCTGGTCCACGCCTTGTGCCGCGTCGTCGACCACGACGGCGAGGTTGTAGGCCGGGATGCCGTCGCCACGGCGCAGCACCACGTCGTCGACCGGACCGCGGTAGCGACCGTGCAGCTCGTCGTGCACTTCGAACTGCGTCGCGGTGGCCCGCAGGCGCAGCGCGGCCGGGCGGCCCTCGGCGCGCCACCGGTCGCGCGCCGACGCGCTCAGCGTGCGACAGGTGCCGGGGTAGGCGCCCGACGGCCCGTGTGGCGCCGACGCGGCCTTCTGAATTTCCCTTCGGGTGCAGAAGCATTCGTAGGTGAGCCCGGCGGCGGTGAGGCGTTCGATGGCCGCCTCGTACCGCGGCAATCGATCGGACTGGCGTACCACCGGTCCGTCCCAGTCCACGCCGATCGCGGCGAGATCCTCCAGCTGCCGCTGCTGCGCACCGGGGCGCACCCGGTCCAGATCATCGATGCGGAGCAGGAACCGGCGGCCGGTGGAGCGAGCGAACGCCCAGGCCAGCAGCGCGGTGCGGAGATTGCCCAGGTGCAGGTCCCCGGACGGGCTCGGCGCATACCGGCCCGCGCCCGGCTCAGGCACGGGCCCGGCTGGTAGACGATGAGGTGCGCACGTCGGCCATGGTAAAAGCCGGGCGGTCAGACGCGCAGACGCGGCCGCAGGTCGGCCTCGGACGGTTCGTCGCCGGCCGCCAGCGTGGCGAGTAGTGATTCGGCGTGCGCGACCAGTCCGGTGAGGTCGATATCGTAGGGCGCCTGCCCACTCTCGGGGCGGTATGCCGTCAACCGCGACACAGCGCGGGCGAGCAGTGTACGCGCTCCCTTGGGATTTCCGCGCTGTATGTGGGTTAGCCCGACAGCGAACTGCGCGAGCGCCTGCCACAGCATCCGCTCGGCGAACGGTCCGTTCTTCCACGCGGCCTCTAAAACCTCATGTGCGTTGAATGCTAGTCCGTCGTCCAGCAGTTGCTGGGCGAAGGCCAAGGTTTGCTGGGGTGGAAGATCGAGATCGTCGGGAATTCGGGCAACTCCGGTGCTGCCGGGAGGCAGTGGACGCCCGAGGCGGTCGCGCGGACGGGCATTACGGGCACGACCTGCGTCGTCGCGAGCGCGTTCGACCATAGGTTCCATCATGCACGGCCGCCGCCGCGGCGTCGACGCGGCCCGTGGCCGTGCGCGAATTGTCGTCCGATAACAGAGCAATCACATCCGTTAAATACATTGTGGTACGCCGGTGCTGGGAATGAATGCCACGGGCTGGCAATGCTCCCGCAACTTCCCTGCTTCGCAAACGTGTGTGGTTGCGATGATTGAATAGGCAAGAGCCCGGCAAACTTTCGAGGGACCTGCTAGTGTTACCGCGCGGGGACAGGCCCCGCGCGAGGTTAATTTCCTCTCGAACTCGATGTGCGATATCGACGCACCGAGAATGTGCGCTCCGGCGAGGAGTGCACCACGGGATTCGGCTTCCGGAGTCGGGTACCGATGCTAGCTGGAACGATGTCAGGAGAAATCTCGCTCTCGACGCAGCAAAGGAGCTAGTGCCGTGGAGGTTGATTGGACGGGCGCTGTGTGGCGCAAGAGCACATACAGCGGTCCGGATGGGAACTGCGTGGAAGTCGCTTTTCTCGTCGACGGCAGTGTCGCGGTTCGTGACACCAAGGACAGTGGAAGTGGCCCGGTCTTGGCGTTTGCGCCGGGTGAGTGGGATGCATTCCTAACGGGGGTCTCGACGGGAGAGTTCCGGCGCGGCTGAACCGCTCCGGAATCGCCTGAACAAGGCAAAGCGGGCCCCGGGTCGCGTGGACTCGGGGCCTTCGCGGTTTTCGGGCAGGAGGGGCGGTGCCCTCGAATCATCGGTGGCCGGAGCCGTTTCCGTCACCGTTCACCCGTTGCTGAACCGTGCGCAGCACGGCGAGCTGTTTGCGTTCCTCTTCGTGCTCGGTCGCGAAGTGCCGCTCGCTCTCCTCGCGCGGATCCGCCCGCAGGAAGCTGCCCGTGCCCGGCTTGCCCGCCGCGCCCAGCTTGCTCATCTTCTTCGGTACCGGCGCGCCCTGGTACTCCAGCGGGATCGGGTGACCGTGCTCGTCCACCGGGCCGAGCGGCTGGTGCACCTCGATGTACTCGCCGTGCGGCAAGCGCTTGATCACGCCGGTCTCGATGCCGTGCTCGAGCACCGCGCGGTCGCTGCGCTGCAGCCCGAGACAGATGCGGTAGGCCAGGAAGTAGGCCAGCGGAGGTCCGAGCAGAATGCCGATCCGGCCCACCCACGTGGTCGCGTTCAGGGAGATATCGAACTTGTAGGCGATGATGTCGTTGACGCACGACAGGGTCAGGACCACGTAGAACGCGATCGCCATCGCGCCGATCGCCGTGCGAACGGGCACGTCACGCGGGCGTTGTAGCAAGTTGTGGTAGGCCCGGTCGCCGGTGAGCCGCTTCTCGATCCAGGGATAGGCGATCAGGACGGCGAACACCAAGCCCATGATCAACGCGACCCAGAACACCGCAGGCACGGTGTAGTTGCCGATGTACAGCTCCCACGGCGGCATCAACCGGGCCATGCCGTCGGTCCACATCATGTAGAAGTCCGGCTGCGAACCCGCCGACACCTGCGAGGGGTTGTAGGGACCCAGGTTCCAGATCGGGTTGATCTGGAACACCCCGCCCATGATGCCCACGATGCCGAGGGTGAAGGCGAAGAACGCGCCCTGGTCGGCGGCGAACACCGGCACGATCCGCGCGCCCACCACGTTGT
>NZ_JAMFLC010000074.1:0-929 GCF_023501985.1 Nocardia sputi
CCCGCGGCGACTCACCCACCCGCGGCGCCGTCGTCGTCACCGCCGCCATCTCCGACCCCGGCCCCACCGAAGGCAACGTCCCCGGCGCCACCACATCCGGCGAAATCCGCACCTGCTGCGGCGAACCCCCCGTCCGATACGCCGCCGACCAACTCAACACATTCGCCGCGTACGCCATCGAGTTGTTGTACCGCAACACCGCCCGCAACTCCTGCGACCCATCCCGCAGATCCATACCCCCCGAACACAAATACTTCCCCGCCGCCAACGCCGCATCGAACACATTATGCGGATCCGACACCCCGTCCCCATTCCCATCCGCCCCATACAACCCCCACGTCCCCGGCAAGAACTGCATCGGACCCACCGCCCGCACAAACCCACCGTCCCCAGCCCGGATCACCTCGTTCCCCGGCAAACTCCCATCCAACGCCGGACCGAAAATCGGCGACACCGTCGTACCCGCCGCATCCGTACGCCCACCCCGCGCATGCCCCGACTCGATCCGCCCGATCCCCGCCAGCAAACTCCACGACAACCCACACCCCGGCGCCGAAGACGCCAACGCCAACTCCGCATTCCGATACGCCGCCAACACCACCTCCGGAATCCCCAACGCACCCCCCACCCCCGGCAACGAAAGCTCCTGCAACGGCACCACACCCGCAAACGGCGCCACCCCCGGCGTCACCGCCCGCAACCGCCGCGGCCCCTCCACCGACACCGGCAACCACCCCACCACCCCCGACGACCCACCCGCCACACCCCCACCCGACGCCGCCGCCAACACCTCCGGCGCCCGCGGCGCCGACACCCCCACCGGCGACTGCACCCCCGAACCACTCACCACCACACCAGCAACAACCAAAGCCGACACCGTTATCGGAGCAGATACACGCATTCGGCCACACCCAATCCCTCGACGTCGT
>NZ_JAMFLC010000075.1:0-884 GCF_023501985.1 Nocardia sputi
GGTTCCGGTTCAGGCTGGTGTGGCTCCTCCGGTTGCTGGTCAGCCTCAATCTGCTCCTGCTCCTGCTCCTGGTCCGGGTGTTCCGGGTCAGTCGCTGCCGGGTCCGGGTGATGTGGTGCCGGGTGGTGTGGTGGCGCCGGGGGTGGGGCAGGCGCCGCCGGTGGGGGAGGGTGGGCCGGAGCCGGGGCCGTTGGTGGATCCGGCGTTGGTGGCGGGTGTGTTGCCGATGGCGGGGATGATGGCGATGGGGATGTTGCCGTTGATCGCGTCGGCGTTGTCTGGGTTGGGTAGTGGTGGTGGGAGTGGTGGGGGTGGGGCTGCGCCGGTGGCGGCGAACGCGGGAGTCGACGGGTCGGGTGTGGCCGGTGGTGGGTTGTCGCCGGAGGCGGTGCGGGCGTTGGAGGTGTTGAAGCAGTTGGAGGGGGTGTATGGGGAGGGGGATCCGTCGGATCCGCGGGTGCGGGAGTTGCAGCAGCAGTTGGGGATTTCGCCGGGTGGTGGGAGTGGTGAGACGGCGCGGGCGGTGCGGGCGAAGCGGTTGTTTCAGCGGAATGCGGCGAAGGCGTTCAATAATGTGGATAACCAGTTGGTGTCGTATATGCGGGGGTTGGCGGGGTCGAACAAGGTCGATAAGAAGGCGATCGTGGGGTTGGTGCGTGAGGTGAATGTGGCGTTGGCGGAGTTGGGGCCGCAGGCGTATACGAAGGCTGGGCAGCAGAAAGTGCATCAGATTTTGACTGCTGCGTTGCGGAAGGCGCATGCGATCGTGTCGGGTGGGCAGGCGAAGTCGGATGATATTGCCGGTGCGATCAATCGGTTGACCAAGCAGTATCTGTACAACATCGCGGGTAGGAATTACACACCACCCAAAACCGGCACCCCCG
>NZ_JAMFLC010000076.1:0-851 GCF_023501985.1 Nocardia sputi
GTGGTGAGGAACCGGTGACGCCGCGCCAGGGTTTTCAACGCGCTGAGCACCGCACGTGCGATCGGATCGGTCTTGTCGGGCCGACAGGATGCCAGCGCGGTGATCAGCGCTTTGTCGGTCAGCTTGCGGTATTTCTCTCGGATATTCACCGGGGCGGTGACGAGCATGTGATGGATCTGGTTCATCGCCGCGGTGGTGGCTTTCACCGCTGAGCGGCGGGCGTTGTTCAACGCGCGCAGCGCCTCGATGTGCTCGGTTTTCGGTATCGCGCTCGCGCGCCCGGACACCACCGCGCGTGCGGCTTGATAGGCGTCGATCGGATCGGACTTGCCGCGCATACGCCGCACCGACCGCTCCGGTCGGATGACTTCGCGGACCTCGATCCCCGCGGCGAGGACCGCGCGGGTGATCCCGGCCCCGTAGGAACTGGTGCCTTCGATCCCGGCCACTTCCACCGTGCCGAACGAGGCCAGAAAGTCCAGCGCGGCCCGGTAACCGGTTGTGGTGGTGGGAAATTCCTCATCGCCGAGCTCACGCCCGACACCGTCAACGACCGCGACATGAATGGTGTCGGCGTGAGTATCGACTCCCGCCACGAGGTTGGCGACCGGACCGGTCACTGCCATGCTTGTTACCGCCTTCCCGTATCGACTTCGGTGGGTCGACGCCGGTCGGGCGAGCAGACAGGACATTGATGAGGCTTGACCAGGCTCTTATTAAGTCATGTCCGCCCGGCCGGCGCGCGGGACCCTGACCGCCGGTCAGACCAAGTGATGGTCAACCCAGCAGGGCGACAGTCGGTGCCAGAGACACGACGATCAAGATCTTTTCCATCATCAGTGTCGGTGCCT
>NZ_JAMFLC010000077.1:0-695 GCF_023501985.1 Nocardia sputi
TTCGAGGTGCGTGGCGGCCTGTTCGTGCGGCAGGTGCATCACTGGGCGGCGCTGCTGTTCGCGGCGTCGATCATCGTGCATCTGTTCCGGATCTTCTTCACCGGCGCGTTCCGCAAGCCGCGGGAGGCGAACTGGGTGATCGGTTCGCTGCTGCTGATCCTGGCGATGTTCGAGGGCTTCTTCGGGTACTCGCTGCCGGACGACCTGCTCTCGGGCACGGGTCTGCGGGCGGCGTTCTCCGGGATCACGATCTCGATCCCGATCATCGGCACATGGATGCACTGGCTGATGTTCGGCGGCGACTTCCCCGGCGACATCATCATCCCGCGCTTGTACATCGCGCACGTGCTGCTGTTCCCGGGCATCATCCTGGCGTTGATCGCCGCGCACGTGGCGCTGGTGTGGTATCAGAAGCACACCCAGTTCCCCGGCCCGGGGCGCACGGAGAACAACGTGGTGGGCGCGCGGATCGTGCCGGTGTTCGCCGCCGACCAGGGCGCGTTCTTCGCCTTCACCCTCGGCATCGTGGGCATCATGGGCGGGGTGTTCCAGATCAACCCGATCTGGAACCTGGGTCCCTACAACCCCTCGCAGGTGTCGGCGGGTTCGCAGCCGGACTTCTACATGATGTGGACCGACGGCATGGCCCGGTTGATGCCGCCGTGGGAGCTGTACATCGGCAACTACACCGTGCC
>NZ_JAMFLC010000078.1:0-672 GCF_023501985.1 Nocardia sputi
GCGTGCAGGCGCGGGCACTGCACGCGGTGCTGGTCGACGCGACGTCGCGGCAGAAGTAGGCGGTGGCGGTGGACGGTTCGTGGGCGCTGGACTCGGTCGTGGAGCTGCGTGCCTTGTTCGAGGGCTTGACTCCTGCGGTGCGGCGCCCGATCGAACTGGTGGTCTTCGGAGGAGACCTGCCGCGTGCCGACCTGTCCGGGATGCGGCGGATGGCCGCGGAGCTGCGGGCGGAAGCGGCCGCCATGAACGGTTATGCGCAGGACGCGCAAACTCTCCTGGCGGAGGAGGATTCGCTCGGTGCGCTGGGTGATCGACTGCGCGAGATATTGCAGTTGCATCGGGAGGGCGCGGTCAGGCTGCGGGAGGAAGCGCTGGCCTTGGCCGATCAAGCGCACGCGGCCGCCAACGATGCGGAGAAGACGCTGTGTGTGATGTTCGCGTTCGGTGTGGAGTTGGCCTGGCGCATCATCAGGGCGGTGTCGGCAGCGGCGGCGGCTGGTCCGGCCGCTCAGGTTGCGGCAGCGCCGGTGGTGGAGTCGATGCTGGTCGAGGGCCGAGGCAGGGTCGCGCTGATGCGCGCGGGCCTCGAGCAGGCCTACAAGGTGGGCGCTGCGAAGACGGCGGGGCGCCTGTCGGCGTTGGGGCCGGCCCGGTTCGCGGTCGCGGTCGGCA
>NZ_JAMFLC010000079.1:0-595 GCF_023501985.1 Nocardia sputi
CTCAGCCGAGGCTGAAGGGTGCTCCCCACAGCGTCACCCAGGTGATGACATTGTCGGTTTCGACCTCGACGCTCACGAAAGCACGCGCCTGGGCATAACCACCACAGCCATTGAGACCGATGGTCTCATCCGACCACGTCACCGAACCACTCGTGCCCCGGAAAGCATTACGAGTCTTGTGCGCCTCGTTGCCGTAGTCATCGGCCTGCTCCAGATCGAGCACGTAGAACGACTTCGCCTGACCCGGACCCAGCGACAGATTCCCGCCGGAGTTCGCGCCCACGCCAGCGGTGACGTTCTGGCCGTCACTCCAATCCACATTGCCGTCCATACCACCAGTGGCACCACCACCAGCAATGTTCACCTGGCAACCAACGGTGTAACCGGGGAAGATCTTGCCCCCGGCCGCACCCGACAGCTCGACTTGCGCGCTACCGGAGACCCACGCATTGCGATGCAACGGCGTCGCACCCATAGACGGACTGATGGTCGCCGACTCACCGACCAGACGAACGGTCACCACCGTGCCATCCGACAACGTCTTGACGAGCTCACCACCCGGCAGCGGAACGAAAGTATCGGCATTCGCCGCACC
>NZ_JAMFLC010000080.1:0-575 GCF_023501985.1 Nocardia sputi
GACGCTGTGTTGGGTGTGGAGGGTGCTGGTGTGGTGGTGGAGGTGGGTGCGGGTGTGTCGGGGTTGGTGCCTGGTGATCGGGTTTTCGGGTTTGTGACGGGTGTGGGGTCGGTGGTGGTGGCCGATCACCGGTTGTTGGTGGTGATGCCGGTGGGGTGGTCGTTCGCGCAGGCGGCGGCGGTGCCGGCGGTGTTCGCGACGGCGTTCTACGGGTTGGTGGATGTGGCCGGGGCGCGGGCGGGGGAGACGGTGTTGGTGCATGCGGCCACGGGTGGGGTGGGGATGGCGGCGGTGCAGTTGGGTCGTTGGTTGGGATTGCGGTTGCTGGTGACGGCGAGTCGGCCGAAGTGGGATGTGTTGCGGGGGTTGGGGTTCGGTGGGGAGGAGATCGGTGATTCCCGGTCGTTGGAGTTCGAGGGGCAGTTCCGTGGGGTGACCGGTGGTGCTGGTGTGGATGTGGTGCTGGATTCGCTGGCGGGGGAATTCGTGGATGCCTCGCTGCGGTTGCTGCGGCCGGGTGGACGGTTCGTGGAGATGGGGTTGCTGGATCGCCGCGACCCCCAGCAAGTAGCCGC